>CAMPBM010000067.1 GCA_946637865.1 uncultured Lachnospiraceae bacterium
GATTACATAATTTTGATTTTTTACGGCTTATTGCAAAAGCCGTGAATTGTAACTTTACATCTTTTCAGACAAGGGGACGTAGCAACTGTCTGTACGTCCCCTTGTCTTATAGATGACTGATTATTCCGTTTAAATTAGAGAATTCCTTTGATTCATTAATAAAACGACTCAAGTCTTTTGTTGGAATTCCAGTATTTACAGATAGCTCTTCTAAAGTATCTGGTACGAAATTATTTTGTAGATAATTTTCTAATTTTTGTATTTTTGTGTTATCCTTTTGTGCGCAGTTTGGACATGTTTTTCCTTCATTTGAAAAGAAACTACCACATTGAGGGCATTTGTTAAATTCCATTTTTGTACCTCCTGTAATTCAAATTACATATATTGTATCATATTTATTTTAATTGTCAATTTAAACAATGAAACAAATCGTTACAGGTCAGCCTTGAAACATTTGGGGACGGTCTTGATTTGTTTCATTTTTGAAACAAATCAAGACCGTCCCCAAATGTTTCAAAAAATATATTAACATTAAATAATTAATATGATATAATATGTAACAATAATAATTAAAGGAGTTTAGATATTATTGAATAATAAGAAAAAAAAGAAAAATAATAGGGCTAAAGCAACTGATAAAGACGCAAGAAGGGTTATAGAAGAAATACAAAATCATGAAAGAAGAGTGAGGAAAACCCAAAGGGAAGTTGTAATTCGAGACAAAGAAATAATTCAGGAGAATGGCCGTAATGAAGTTAATAAAAAAGCTAGAAATAAGAAGAAATCAAATCTGACTGAGAAGGAGATAATTAGAAAAAGTAGAAGAAAAAAGAGATTTTTAGCATGCATAATACTTATATTTATAATTCTATTAATAATGTTTTTAATATCGCTTTTTAAATGGAATAAAATAATTAAAGATATCGTCGTTTGTGAAAATTCTATTGTAGTAGATTCTACTGGAAATGTTATTGCGGTTTTAGGAGAATCAAGAATACAGGAAGTCGTTCCGTTGGAGAGTATTCCTAAAAATCTAATCAACGCGTATGTGGCAATTGAAGATAAAGACTTTTATAAGCATCATGGTATTAATCTTAAGAGAACAGGAGGAGCAATTCTGTCTTATATAACACATAAAGGGAATGCTCAATATGGAGGAAGTACCATTACACAGCAATTAATTAAGAATGTTACTGGGGAGAATGAATCTACAATTTCACGCAAAATGACTGAATGGGATAGAGCAATAAAAACGGAAATGTTGTTGTCTAAGGATCAAATAATGAATACATATTTAAATATAATATATGTCGGACCTAATGTATATGGTGTTGAAATGGGTGCTAAGTATTATTTTGACAAAAGTGCTAGTGATTTAGATTTGGCAGAATGTGCTTTCTTGGCTGGTCTTAACCATTCTCCCAATACATATAATCCTTTTGGAGATAAAGACAATGATGAAAAAATCAAGACAAGATCGAAAACTGTTCTCGAAGTAATGTTAGCGCAAAAGCTGATTTCCGAGTCAGAGTATAATGAGGCTATTGCTGAAGTTGATAAAGGTTTAAATTTTAAAAAAGGAAATGTTAAATCAAAGGGTGATGGAATCTACTCGTATATGGTTGATGCTACAATAGCTGAAGTTATTGGAGATTTAGAAAAAGATAAAAAAATCTCAACTACCTTTGCAACCAATTATTTGTATTTTTCTGGCTTGAAAATATATTGTACACAAAATTCTGATATTCAAGAGGATATAGAAAATGAATTGTCTAAAACCAGGTACATGATTAGATCAACAAAAGATGCAGATGCTACTGCACAGTCGGCAATGATTGTTATAGATCACATGAATGGTGAGGTAAAAGGTTGTGTACGGTGGGTTAGGTGAAAAAGATTCTATTCGAGGATTTAACAGAGCTACACAAGCAATAAGACAAACAGGTTCTGCGATTAAGCCTATAGCAGTGTTAGGACCTGCATTGGAGGAAAAAATAATTACGCCATCAACAGTGTATGATGATTCTAAAACAACTTTTTCTAATAATTATGCCCCAGATGATTGTGAGGCTGAATTGGGGCAAATTACGGTTAGAAGAGCTGTTGAATCGTCACAAAATATTCCATTTGTAAAAATAATGGAACAATTGACACCTAAGAAGGCTATTAAGTATATGGAAAAAGAAGGAATTTCCACACTTACTGATGCAGACTGTGATTTACCATTAGCACTAGGTGGTTTGGAGAAGGGAACTAGTCCTCTGGAAATGGCAGTAGCATATTCAACTATTGCAAATGGTGGAAAATATATAGAACCAATATTTTATACCGCTGTTGAGAATAGTGAGGGTAAAACAGTATTAAATAATAAGCAAAAAAAGAAAAAAGTGTATTCTGAAGATACTACTTACGTTTTAAAAAAGCTATTAACTCAGCCGGTAAACGGAGAACATGGTACAGCAAAAAATTGTAAAATTGATGGTATGGAGGTTGCTGCCAAAACCGGAACTACAAATGATGATTATGATAAATGGCTTTGTGGTTTTACAAAGTATTATACGGCTGTTACTTGGTATGGATTCGATGAAAACGAAACAATTAATGAGGGTGCAAATGCCATGGCAAGTCAAATTTGGGTAGAAGTAATGAAAAAAATACATGAAAATCTTATAAAAACTGGTTTTGATAGGCCAAAAAATGTTGAAGAGGTTATAGTGTGTAAAGATACAGGGAAAAAAGCTACTAGTGGATGTAAGGATACTTGTATTGAATACTTTAGAAAAGGTACAACTGTATCAGATAGTTGTGACAAGCATTAAGATACCACACGTATACTCAATGCTGTCAACTTGAGGATTTAAAACAAATTTAGCTTCTATATTGTAAAACAAGCACATTCTATGTTAAAATGTGTAGTAAGCTATGGCAATTTTTTGCTCAAAAAATTAATAAGAAATGGAGGAAGGTTTTATGTTTGACAATTCAGAAAAATTTAAAGAATTAAGAGAAAAGTATAAATCTTTTGTTTACGAAAGTTTTTCAATAATTAATTCTGAAGATGAAATAAAAATGAAGTTTAAGTTTACAATAGAAAATTTAACAACCTTTGAACCAGAAGTTATAATATCAAAAAAGGATTTAGATATATTAGATGGAAAACTAACTGAAAATTGTAAAAATGCGGTTTTTCATATAGGAATGATAGAACTTATAAGTTATTGGAAAGCTGTATGCTCACCAAATGTTATCATAAGAGCAGGGTATATTAATAATGAGCAAATAAAATGGTTTAAGAAGTTATACTTTTATGGCTTAGGAGAGCTATTCTATACGAATGGAATTCAAACCAACATAGATGATTTTATGAGTATAACTTGTGAGAGTGATGATAAATATGAAGACGTTATCAACGATGGTAATGAAGGATATTTAATTCCTATTGGTGGAGGAAAAGATTCATGCGTTACTTTAGAATGTTTGAAAAATGAAGGAAATAATTATTGCTTAATAGTTAATCCTAAACCAGTAACTTTAGATTGTGCTAAAGTGGCAGGGTATGATGACAGTAAAATTATAAAGGTAACAAGAAGAATAGACAAGAATTTGTTGGAGTTAAATAACTTAGGTTACATCAATGGGCATACTCCTTTTTCATCAATGCTAGCATTTTTATCTTATTTTATTGCTGACCTTATTGGAAAAAAGTATGTTGCTTTATCAAATGAGTCCAGTGCAAATGAATCAAATGTTGAAGGAGAAAAAATAAATCATCAATATTCTAAAAGTTTAGAATTTGAAAATGATTTTAGATATTACTCGAAAAAATATTTAAAAAGAAATGTAGAATATTTTAGTTTTCTAAGACCGTTGAATGAACTACAAATAGCTATGCAATTTTCAAAGCTAGAAAAGTACCATCAAATTTTTAAAAGTTGCAATGTAGGAAGCAAGGGAGAAGTATGGAAATGGTGCTGTAATTGTCCTAAATGTCTATTTGTATATATAATATTAAGTCCATTCTTATACAGGAAAAAATTAATAAGCATCTTTGGAGAGGATTTATTTGAGAGAGAAGATTTATTAGAAACCTTTATAGAGTTAACAGGTAATGGAGAAACAAAGCCATTTGAATGCGTTGGTACGTTCGAAGAAGTTTGCTTTGCAATAAGTAAAACTATCTCGAATTTAGAAAAAAGTCTAACTACTTCTATAGATGAACATGGTAAATTTACTAACGAGTTTTCTCACGAGCCAAGAGATATGTCAAAGGATAAATTACCGTATTTATTGCAGTATTATAAAGATAATTTTAAGTTAAGCGACTTAACTGTTGATTTAACTAAAAATTACTTTGAAGAGAATAATTTGACGGATACACAAAATAAAATTTTGAAAGAAGAGATTTTTGATGATTAAAAAGTTGATTGATTATTTAAAAGACAAAAAGATTTTGATATTGGGATTTGGATTAGAGGGATATTCTACATATTGCTTTATACGAAGGCATTTGAAGACTAAAGAAATTTTTATTTCTGATGCAAATCCTAAGTTTCTAGATAGATTTCAGGATGTACGAGAAGATGAATATGCAAAAGTAGTTGATAATAGTGAGTATTTACAACACTTAGAGCACTATGATTTAATAATGAAGACACCTGGATTATCATTTAAAGATGTAGATACTACTGGTTTTATAGATAAAATAACATCTCAGCTGGAGTTGTTTTTAGAATTTACGAGTTCATTTACTATAGGTATTACAGGTACAAAAGGGAAAAGTACTACAAGTTCATTAATATATGATATTATTAGTAATCAGCGTAGAGATGTGCATTTTCTAGGAAATATAGGCAAGCCACTGTTTGATGAAATTGACAGTTTAACGGATGAATCCATAGTTGTATTGGAGTTATCTTCACATCAGCTTGAATATGTAAAAGTGTCTCCTAGAATATCAATAGTACTTAATCTTTTTGAAGAACATCTAGATCACTACAAGTCATATGAGCACTACATAAATGCAAAATTAAATATTTGCAGATTTCAAGATATAAACGATTACTTTTTATATAGTATAGATAACGATTGTCTTAAACAGCATGTAGAGGGTCTAAGACCGTTACAACAAAAAGTTTACGAATTAAGTTATAATCAAAATTCAAAAATTTGTGATACTGACGCTATAGTAGTAAGAAGGGGAAATACAATTATTTCTGAGAATGGAGAAGTTTTATATATAGATTCTGATAGTAGAAAATTGTTAGGTGAGCATAATTTTAGCAATATTATGTTTGCTGTAACGGTTGCAAAAATATTAAAACTAGATATAGAGAGAGTAATAAGCGATATTTATAAATTTGCTCCATTAGCACATAGAATGGAATTTGTAGGTAACATTGATGGCGTTAAGTATTACAATGATTCAATAGCCACAATTCCTGCATCTACTATTAATGGAATAGAAACCTTAAAGAATGTTAATACTTTAATTATAGGTGGTAAGGATAGGGGAATTGATTATACTGAATTCGCAAATTTTCTAGAAAAAGCTGGAATAGAACACTTAATATGTTTGCCAGATACTGGTTGGAAAATAGCTGATATGATAGTTAATACTGAAATAAAGAAATATAAAGTGAAAGACATGCAGATGGCAGTTGATACAGCTAAAAAAAATACTAAGAAAGGTACAATTTGTTTACTTTCACCAGCAGCTTCAAGCTATGGTTTTTTTAAGAATTTTGAAGAGAGAGGAAATTTATTTAAAGAATTAGTTAGGAAAAAATAAAAGCTAAGACTATGTTCTACATTAAATTATCTGCAAAACTTCTCTAGCACATTCAATTTATCTAGTAACCTACAAATGCTAATACTTAAGGCATTTTAAGGAAACACCTACCCAAAACATCTTAACCAAGATGTTTTGAATAGAATGGAGTGTAAAGATGATAGCTTGGATTATATTAATAATTGTAGGATTTTTATTATTAATTAAAGGAGCAGATTTTTTAGTAGAAGGAGCAAGTAATATAGCAAAAAAATTTCACATCCCAGAAATCATTATAGGCTTAACAATAGTTTCAATAGGAACCTCTATGCCAGAATTGTTCATTAGTATTACCTCGGCAATTAATAATCATTCGGATATGTCTATTGGAAACATAGTAGGAAGTAATATTGCAAATCTGTTACTGATTTTAGGAGTATCGTCGTCAATAAAATCTATCAAGTTTAAAAGAGAGACTAGATTAATTGAAATTCCAATGTGCTTTGCTATTTCAGTGATATTTCTCATGATTTGTAATCTGGGACAAGATGTTTCAAGAATTGATGCTCTAATATTATTAGTACTATTTGTTTTATTCATCATATATACAATTGTAATGGGAAAAAAAGGCGAAAATTTTGACAAAGAAGATGATGTAGATGAAGAAAAAACAGAAAATTTAAGCAAATCAAGCATAAAAGATGTAGTTTTTGTAGTTCTGGGGATTGCTTTGTTGAGAATAGGTGGAGATTTAACTGTTAACAATGCAGTGAATGTGGCAAAATACTTCAACCTAAGTGAAAAGATAATTAGCGTTACAATACTGGCTGTTGGGACAAGTTTACCAGAACTTGTAACTAGTATATCTGCAGCAATAAAAGAAAAAAGTGATATTGCTATTGGAAATATCTTGGGTTCAAATATATTCAATATGCTGTTAATTATTGGAGCTTCAGCTATGATTAGTCCCATAACATATAATGTTAGTTATAATCTGGATATGGCATTTGTAATAGTTGGTACTTTTATGCTGTCGATATTCCCAATTATTCCACCTAAGAATGAGATGAGTAGAGCAAATGGGATTGTTTGTATATTAATGTGTATTGGATATCTGGCAACTTTGCTTGTTAAATAGAAAATGCGACAAAGAAACATCCTCCTGTTACACGTTTTCATATATGCGACAGTGGGACGTAGAAATTGTCTTTAACAGGTTCACCACTGTTAAAGACAATTTCTACATCCCACTGTCGCATTTTAAGTTGATAGCATTGAGAGGAGCACAGCGTGCTCCAAAAAAACGAAGAAATTTCTTATTACTCTAATAATAAACCTTGCGTTTTTAAAAATCACAATTTCCAGGGGTTCTAGGAAATGGAATAACATCCCTAATGTTTTGCATTCCTGTTATATACATAAGTAATCTCTCAAAACCTAAACCAAATCCAGAGTGTACAGTTGAACCATATTTTCTAAGTTCTAAATACCAGTATAATTCATCTGTATCGATATTTAAGTCTTTCATACGATTAAATAATTTTTCAAAATCTTCTTCCCTCTGAGAACCACCCATAATCTCACCTGCGCCAGGAACTTCTAGGTCAACTGCTGCAACTGTCTTTCCATCTTCATTAAGCTTCATATAAAATGCTTTTATATCTTTAGGCCAATTCTTTACAAAAACAGGGCCGTTAAAATACTCTGTAATGTACTTTTCGTGCTCTTTGGCTAAATCTTCACCATATTCAGGTTGAAATTCCCATTCTTTATCGGCTTTTTTCAATATATCTATTGCATCTTTATGGTCAAGTCTTGTAAAAGAAGATACACATACTTTCTTTAATTTCTCAATCAATCCATTCTCTATGAATTTATCACAAAATTCAAGCTCTTCTGGACATTTTTCTAATACAGTTTTTACAACATATTTTAAGAAATCTTCTTCTATATTCATTAGTTCTTCTAAATCGCAGAAGCATACTTCAGGTTCAACCATCCAAAATTCATTAGCATGTGTTTTTGTGTTAGAATTTTCAGATCTTAACGTTGGACCAAATGTATATATTTTACCAAATGCATGTGCAAATGTTTCGCCGTGTAATTGACCAGAACCAGTTATATAAGCCTTTTTTCCAAAAATATCTTGTGAAAAATCAGTTTGTCCATCTTTTTGAGGAAGTGGTCTATCTAAGTCTAATGTAGTTAATTTAAACATTTCTGCAGAACCTTCACAATCTGCACAAGTAACAATTGGGCTATTTAAATACACATAACCATTGTTTTGAAAATATTCATGTATAGCAAATGCTGCTACGCTCCTTATTCTGAAAATTGCGTTGAAAGTATTTGTCCTAGGACGTAAGTGCGCAATTGTTCTTAAATATTCGAAGGTGTGCCTCTTTTTTTGTAAAGGATACTCTTGAGTGCATAAATTTTGAATTTGAATATCCGTTGCATGCATTTCAAATGGTTGCTTCGCATCAGGTGTCAAAATTATTTTTCCAGTAACCTTTATTGACGAACTGATAGTTAATTTTCGAATTTCTTCAAAATTTTGTAATGAATCATTGAAAACAATTTGAAGATTGTTAAAGTATGAGCCGTCGTTTAATTCGATGAAGCCAAAGGTTTTTGAATCACGCACAGTCCTTGCCCATCCTTCAACTTGTATTTCTTTATTTTCAAAGTTTTGCATATTTTTAAATAAATCTTTTATAATTATTTTTTCCATAAGCTTTTTTGTTAGATTTCCATAGTGGAAATCTAATATTCTCCTTTCTGAAAATTTAATGTTTTATTGGAATTTCCAATGTTTTTATACATTATATATCCTGATTGCTAAAATTGCAATAAGTTTTAAATTGGGGACGGAGATTTTTTAAATTGGGGACGGAGAAACTAAAAATTTCCGTCCCCGATTTCAA
Organism: uncultured Lachnospiraceae bacterium; assembly: GCA_946637865.1. Classification (GTDB taxonomy): domain Bacteria; phylum Bacillota; class Clostridia; order TANB77; family CAG-508; genus CAG-492. Next base: position 8,695 of record CAMPBM010000067.1, read on the forward strand.
AAATCGTTACAGGTCAGCCATTATAGTTGAGTAGTCCAATATAAGAATTATGTAAGAGCT
>CAMPBM010000068.1 GCA_946637865.1 uncultured Lachnospiraceae bacterium
TGGTCAGCCATTATTACTGAGTAGTCCAATATAAGAATTATGTAAGAGCAAAAAAACATATTAACAATGGAGTCCAAAACGCGCAGTTTGGCAAGGTTTGTTAAAAGAAGCAAAAGGAATTGACAGTATTAAAACTTTGCACTGTTTCGTAGATTCCTTTTGCCTTTTGACAAAGCCGAGCCAGCAAGTTTGCGGAATGTTAATATGTTTTTTTGCGATTACATAATTCTTATATTGGACGGCTTATTGCAAAAGCCCAAGGCTGACCAGTAACTTTTTTGGGGGTTGTGGAGCACTTAAGTAGCCCGCTACGGATGGAGGTGGTAGGGATATTGACAAAACCCAACGAACTTGATAATATTAATAAAACCAACAAAGAAAGAAGATGAATTATGATAAACACAGCAAAAGAATTATTAAAAAAACATTTTGGATATGACGACTTTAGACCCGGTCAAGCCGAAATCATTTCACACATTTTAAACAAAGAAGACTGTTTAGCAATAATGCCCACAGGTGCGGGAAAATCAATATGTTACCAAATTCCAGCTTTAACCTTCGACCGGAACCACAATAGTTATTTCACCACTAATTTCACTAATGAAAGACCAAGTAGATGCTCTAATTCAAAATGGTATTTCCTCTGCATATATTAACAGCACATTAACAACAAAAGACTATTTTCAAACCATAGAAAATGCAAGGCTAGGTATGTACAAAATAATTTATGTAGCCCCAGAGCGTTTAAATTCTGATGCTTTTATCGACTTATTAAACAGCATAAATATATCCATGTTTGCAATCGATGAAGCACACTGCGTTTCGCAATGGGGACATGACTTTAGGCCTAGTTATACTGAAATTGCTAACATCATCCTAAATTTAAAAACAAGACCAGTAGTTACGGCCTTTACTGCAACCGCAACAGAACTTGTTAAGGAAGATATACTTAATTTGTTAAAGCTTTCAAATCCGTTTACATTAACCACTGGATTTGATAGAGCAAACTTGTTTTTTAGTGTTGAAACCCCAATCGACAGAAAAAAATATCTATTTGAATACCTAGAGAAAAATAAAAATCAATCTGGAATTGTATACTGCTTATCAAGAAAGAATGTTGATGGTTTATATGATGAGCTTAGTAAAAAGGGATTTTCTGTATCTAAATATCATGGTGGAATGCCCGATAAGGCTCGTGAATCTAATCAAAATGATTTTGTTTTCGACAAAACGTCCATTATGATTGCAACCAATGCTTTTGGAATGGGAATAGATAAATCTAATATTCGTTTTGTAATCCATTATAATATGCCCAAGGATTTAGAAAGCTACTACCAAGAAGCTGGTCGTGCTGGGCGTGATGGTGCAAATTCCGAGTGTATTCTATTATTTAATAGATCTGATATCGTTTCCAATAAGTTTTTAATTGAACAAGGCAGTTCTCATAATGTAAAATTAGTTGAATATCAAAAGCTAAATGATATGATAGACTATTGCAATACCGATAAATGTCTACGTAAATATATTTTAGAGTATTTTGGTGAAAATACATCCTATGAGAATTGTAATAATTGTGGAAATTGTAATAGTGAGATAGAATCTACTGACATTACCACCGATTCAAAGAAGATAATGTCCTGCATTAAACGAATGAAGGAGCGTTTTGGTATTGGAATGGTTACAGATGTTCTAAAGGGTTCAAAAACAGCAAAAATAAAGTCTATGAAATTTGATGATTTATCCACGTATGGAATAATGAGTGACTATTCAAAGGATACTATTAAGGAATTGATTTCCTTTTTGGTTTCCGAAAACTATATAAATTGCATTGGAGATAAATACCCCATACTTACTTTAGCACCTAGCTGTGCTGATGTGCTTTTCAAAGATAAGCAGGTTTTTATAAAGAGAAAAATTGAAAAAGCGAAGGCTAAAACTTCAACAGTTGAGTATGATGTTGAATTATTTGGTATTTTGGCTAATGTACGAAAGACTTTGGCAGAAAAACTAAATGTTCCACCATTCATAGTATTTGCTGATTCTTCTTTAATCCACATGTGTATATTATACCCAACCACATTAGAAGAGCTGATTAATATATCTGGTGTAGGTAGGTACAAGGCAGATAATTATGGCAAATATTTCTTACAAGAAATACAGAAGTACGTTGAAGAACATCATATAAATAAACCTGAAATTGTAGACAAATCTTCAACCAAAAAAATAAAAATACCCAAAGAAAAAAATACTACGAAGCAGGATACACGAATTACAACTTATAATCTATATGTATCAGGAAAGAGCATTAATGAAATAATAAATTTGCGTAATTTAACTCAAATTACTGTAGAAAAACATTTAATAGATTGCTATTCTTCCGGTATGGACATAGATTTAGAAAAAGACATTCATACTCAATATGAAAAAGAAATATGTAATATGGTACATTTTATGAAAGGTGCAAGACTTCGAGATATAAAATCAGCATTACCGTATGAGGTTACATATTTAGATATTAATTATTATATTGCAAAGATGAATAAAGAGCAGAAAAAAACAATTAGTAATTTATAGTTACTAATTGTTTTTTTATTAAGCTTTTTTTGCTATTTCAGCTATTTTAGCAAATGCTGCACTGTCGTTTACTGCTAATTCTGCTAACATTTTTCTGTTAACTACAACATTAGCTTTCTTTAAACCTGCTATCATTTTGCTATATGTTAAACCGTTTTGTCTAGCTGCAGCATTAATTCTAGCTATCCATAATTTTCTAAAATTACTCTTTTTATCTTTTCTTCCTACATATGCATATGCACCTGATTTCATAACTGCTTGTTTAGCATTTCTAAATCTATAGTGTTTTGCACCATAATACCCTTTTGCTCTTTTTAATATTTTTTTATGTTTCTTACGAGTAATTATTGCTGTTTTTACTCTTGCCATTTTATATTTCACTCCTATCTTTTTTCATTTTTACTAACCATCTTTTACTTGTATGGTCATGTTTATTTATAAATTTAATGCGTAACTTTATAAATACTTTTTATCATCGGTAGGTTTATTATAAATATGTTTATTATGCTAACTTTTATTATAAATACATTTTTATAAATGTGCACATTATATAAACTTTTATAATACATACTTGCTACAATAAATCATCTCTATAAAGCTATTTTGAATATTTTAGTTATTACCATAAGGCAATAATTTTTTAATTCCTGCTTCGCAAGTTTTATCTGCGTATGCGTTCATAATTTTACCATTTGTTTTTTGTCTTTTTGTTTTGTTAGCTAATAAGTGTCTTCTATTTGCCTTTGTTCTTTTTACCTTTCCTGTTGCTGTGTAAGAATATCTCTTTTTAGCTGCTTTGTTTGTTTTAAGTTTTGGCATAGCCATTCTCTCCTCTCCATTAATTATTTATCAGCTTTCTTAGCTAAGATAATAAACATATTTTTACCTTCTAATATTGGCTTTTTTTCAGGAGTAGCAACATCAGATAAGTTTTCAATAAACTCATTTAGTACTTCTTCTCCTAATTTAACATAATTCAATTCTCTACCTCTAAATCTGACCGTTATCTTAACCTTATTACCGTCTTCAATAAACTTTCTAGCATTTTTAGCTTTGAATTCGAAATCATGTTGTTCAATATTAGGCGTAATTCTAATTTCCTTAACTTCAAAAGTTTTTTGCTTCTTTCTAGCCTCTTTTTCCTTTTTAGCTTGCTCAAATTTGTATTTTCCATAATTCATTATTTTGCAAACTGGTGGTTCTGCATTTGGTGCAACTAAGACTAAGTCTAGCTTTTTCTCGTATGCAATATCCAAAGCTTCATTTAAAGAGACTTTCCCTCTTTTTTGACCTTCGTCATCAATTAATTGAACTTCTTTTGCTCTAATTTGTTCATTAATAGGTAATTCTTGCTTTATAATAAAACACCTCCTATAAAATATAAGAAATAAGAAATCATTGATTCTCTTTGGAGCGCTTAAGTAGCCCTTTACGAAACAATTACTTTCCTATTGTATAAAAAAAGATTGACTTGAATTAAGCCAACCCACCTTCTAAATAAAGTCCTTATATATATTTTTTAAATAAATACAAGAATTACAATATTTATTAACCTTTTTCTATATGATAAGGTGAGAAGTGGATTGCTTCTTCTTTTTAGTACCCTACCATAATACTACTTTTTCCATGATTTGTCAATACTTTTTGAAATTTATATTTTCTTACCGACAATATCTGCAAAGCACAGCTTCTATTCCGATATTCAAATCAATTAGCCCTATCTTGTAATTATAATCCAAGTCCGCTAATTCACCCAGAATAGTTCTTAACTCTCCTTCACTAAAATATCCTGCCTGTGCCTTATATTTAGCTACTAAAAAAGTCTGATTTGGTTTTAGTTTCAATGCATCTGCTATCCCCTCATTGCACCTCGTTGCAATCTTTACAAAATACAACTTTTTAAAATGATTATACAAAGTAACAAGAATCCTTTGAACAGGTTCTTTTTGGTATATTAAGTTATGAAAAACCATCATGGCCTTAGTTATATTTCTTTTTCCCAAACTATCTGTTAAATCAAAGATAATGCTATCAATTTTTTTTGTTACTAACATATCAATTTCGTTTTTTCCTATCTTCCCACCTTCGCCAACATATTCTATAAGCTTTCGAAGCTCGTTTATAATATCTTGTAAATTTGTATCACAGCACTCTACTAAATATTGGCAATTATAATCATCTATCTCCACCTTATATGCAGTACAAATTGATTTTATCCTTTTAACTAAAGTTGGCAATTTTTCTGGTTCAAAGTTAATCACTTTTCCATATTCTTCTAGTACCTTGTATAGAACATTTTTTTCTACTTCACTTTCTACAAAAATAATTGTATTTTCTAATTTAATTGTTTCTATATTTTCTTTTATATATTTAGAAACAGTTTCTATCATATTGGATAAATAGCTATTTTTCTTTTTCCCCTCTTTTTTTAATAATCCTGTATCTTTAGCTATAATTAGTTTTTTACTATAGCCAAAGCATGGGGTTTCTATGTTTTGTATTAAACGGTCTACATTTGTCTCGTCTATTTTTATAAAATTAATTCCTTCTATTAACTCATCAAAAGATTTTTTTATTTTCTTAATAGCATCTTCTACTAAAAATGTTTCCTGGCCATAAAATAAATATAATCCTTCCATTTACTCCCCCTATATATTTGCATTTATTAACTTACATTTCTTACTTAATGCAACGATATTATCTTTTAAACAATATTTCTTTTGGGTTACAATTCAGGTGCCCATAATGTTGATGAAATATATTAATACGAAGTGGAGTGCGCAGTTTGGCGCTCCCACCTAACGTCTTTTTCACATATCATAGCGCCAGCAAACGAACGGAGTATTAATATATTTCATCAACATTATGGGCACCTGAATTGTAACTCTTTTGGAACACTCGTGTAATCCTCTACGAAAAGGTCGACTCCTAATCTATAACCATGTACAATTAATTAGTTTTTTTTGTATCTGTTTTACTAGCAATTTTTGAAGTATTATTTTCTAGATTATGACTACCTGTCCTTCTCTTTGGAGTAACAGTCTTGTTAACTTTGTCCCCCGTTTTTTTTGATATTCTTGTACTACTGTTTCCAGCTTTCTTAACATCACTACCACTTTCGTTTGCTACACTGCTTCTTCCATTTTTACTAGCTTTACCCTCATTTGCACTAGTAACTTTCTTATTTTTTTGCTTAATTTTCTTTTCACTTTCTTGTATTGATTTAACCCTTTTTTCATACTTATCAAAAAATTTACTTTTTTTATCGCTATCAATCTTGTTTAACATTCCCACCTTATGCTTATTTTTCTCTTTTATTTTCTTTTTCTTTGTTTTTAATTTATTACTCAAAATCATATATTCTGGATTGTTTTGCATGTCTTTGAATTTTAAGTCCTCACAAATCAACTCAATTATTGATGCTGCAATAGCATCTGGGTTATGTCTTATATGTTCGTTTTCTACGGTTGCCAAATCCCTTTTTAATAAATGTATACCTAAAGCTCTAGCCTTTGCAGTATCTTGTTCAACTAAGTCACTGCCTTCCATATTATATTTTCTAATAATCTCTGGAACAATTTCTCCTGTGTCATATATACAATAATCCATTATACCTTCACCTGTATGGTCTATAATTGCTTTAATGTGGTCTGATAAAGAATAGTTATCTGTTTGACCTGGCTCTGTCATGATGTTACTAATATATATTTTAAATCCTTTGCAATTTCTTATTGCTCTGGTAACCCCTTTTACTAATAAGTTTGGTATAACATTTGTATACAAATTTCCTGGTCCTATTATTATTGCATCTGCTTCTTCTATTGCCTCTGCAACTCCAGGAGCGACCCTACAATTAGTAGGGTTTATGTAAATCCTGTTTATCTTACTAGATTTATTACTTACTATTTGTCTAATCTCTGATCTATTTTCTATTACAGTTCCATCCTCTAATTCTGCACATATTTTCATTTCTTCCATAGTTACTGGTAGAACTTTTCCTGTCATATTTAAAACGGTGCTTGATTTCTTTACAGATTTTGAGAAATCTTTAAAAATGTTTTGCATTGCTAACAAATAAATATCTCCAAACGATAGCGATTTTAATTTACCATCTTGGAATTTATATTCTAAAAGACTTTCCATTTCTTCTTCGTCAGTAGATAACGCTATTAAACTTTCTTTTATATCCTCTAGGGGCAATGTTTCAAGCATTGCTCTGGAATCAGAAGATGCTTCTCCATAATCTGATACCGTAACAATAGCAGTTAGATTATCCGTATACTTTTTTAATCCTTTTAAAACATAGTTAAGTCCAGCTCCACCACCTATGACAACAATTTTAGGACCTTGGCTATATACTTTTCTATTATAAATTAAGGATTTTAATTTATTTTCTTCTCTTTGATCTGTTTCCTTAACTAACAACTCAAGCGTACGCTTATTCATGTGTATTAAACCTATTATTACTCCTAAAAAGCCTAATACAAAACCTGCAACAATTATTGCTATATCATCTACTTTTTCTATTTTGTTGGTAACCAATATTTTAGCTATTGCATAGCAAATTACTACAATACTAACCAATATTAGAAATATCCATCTCTTCATTTTAGAACTTGATTTAAACCATTCAAAAAAACCTTTCATTTTTACTAACATTCCTTTCTTTCAAGGCACAAAATTTGATAAAAAACAATTATTCTTTAATTATTTTTCAAACTTTCCTTCCTTCCTCTTACATATTACTTTTTTTATATCTTTATTTTCTGCTATTTTTCCAATACCTCTTACTTTTTTAATACCTTTATTTTCTGCTACTCACCTAATACCTCTACCTCTAATTCAATATTTTTTCCAAATTTTTCTAATACCTTCTTTTTTGTAAAATCTATGAGTGCTAAAACATCTTCCGCAGTTGCATCACCTTTATTTATGATAAATCCTGCGTGCTTAGTGGATATTTGTGCCCCGCCAATACTGTATCCTTTTAGTCCACAATCGTCTATAAGTTTAGCTGTAATATAATCTTCTCCCCTTTTAAATGTACTTCCTGCACTCGGGAATTCTAATGGTTGTTTATCTAATCTGCTTCTTTTGTACTCATTCATTTTTTCTCTTATACTGCTATTCTCTTCCACGCTTCTTAATAACAGTTTTGATTCTAATATTATGTATTTCTTTGTTTTAAACACGCTATTTCTGTATGAAAAATCTTGTTGTTTATTGTTCAACTTTACAATATTTCCATCTGTATCGATACATACCGTTTCATAAACAATATCTTTTAACTCTGAGCCATACGCTCCAGCATTCATTTTTATTGCCCCACCAATTGTTCCAGGAATTCCAGATGCGAATTCAAAACCCGCTATGCACTTTTTTAATAGTACCTGTGCAAGTTTCCCTAACGTAACACCAGCACCAACAGTCACCAATACATTTTTTTCGCCTTCCGCTTCTTTATTTTCTACTTCTGCCTTTTCTATTTCTTTCTTTTTCGTTCTAGCAACTTCTATACCTTCATCTTCTCTGCCATCCTCTTTTATACCTTCACTAAAAGAAAAACTATTTTTGCCAACTTTCTCTATTCCTATTTTATATATTTCTATTTTATCTATTTCTATCTTTAACACAATACCAGATATTCCACCATCTTTTACCAGTATATTGCTTCCATTACCTATAATAGTTAACGGAATACTTTGATTCTTGCAAAGTTCTAATATAAATCTTATTTCATCTATCGACTTTGCTTTCACAAAGATATCAGCATTGCCCCCTATCTTAAAAGATGTGTGCTTTTTCATTGGTTCATTAAGTAGAATCCTATCCTCTTGTATTTTTTCTACTAAATGATCATAAATTTGTGGATTATTCATACAAAATCCATTCCTTTCTTTTCGCATGAGGTATCTCTGCGAATGCCTCAACCCCCATCCGAAATTCATATCAAATTCAATGGATAATATATCATAATAGAGAAAAAAAATCAACCTCTCCTATTTGAAACATTTGGGGACGGTCTTGGTTTGTTACAGTTCAGGTGGCTATTAAAGTAGAGTAGTCAAAAATTAAAATTATGTAAG
>CAMPBM010000069.1 GCA_946637865.1 uncultured Lachnospiraceae bacterium
CCAACAGGAGACCAACCACAAGCAATTGAATACTTATCAAACGGAATTAAAGAAGGTAAGAAATTCCAGACGCTTCTAGGAGTTACGGGTTCAGGAAAAACATTCACAATGGCAAATATTATACAAAAAGTACAGAAACCAACACTAGTACTTGCCCACAATAAGACTTTAGCTGGTCAGCTATATTCCGAATTCAAAGAGTTCTTCCCAGAGAACAACGTTGAGTATTTTGTTAGCTACTACGACTACTATCAACCAGAAAGCTACATACCACAATCAGACACTTACATAGAAAAAGATGCATCAATAAACGATGAAATAGACAAGCTTCGCCACTCTGCAACAGCATCATTATTTGAAACAAAAGATGTAATAATAGTTGCCTCAGTTTCATGCATCTATGGATTGCGGAGACCCAATAGACTATGAAAACCTAATTATTTCATTAAGATCAGGAATGCAAAAAAATAGAGATGCAGTATTAAAGAAACTAATAAACATGCAATACACTAGAAACGAATTAGACTTTAAAAGAGGAACCTTCAGAGCAAAAGGGGATATAGTGGAAATATATCCATCAGATAGGGGAGAGAGTGCTATAAGAGTAGAATTCTGGGGAGATGAAATAGAAAAAATTTCAGAAATAAATCCGTTAACAGGAAAAACAATAGGAATAAGAAATCATGTAATGATTTTCCCAAATTCACACTATGCAACAACTAAGGATAAGATGGATAGAGCAGTGCAAACAATAGAAGCGGAATTAAAAGAAAGAATTGAATTTTTTAAAAATGCCAATAAATTGATAGAGGCACAAAGAATAGAGGAGAGGACTAATTTTGATTTAGAAATGATGATAGAAACAGGCTTTTGCCAAGGAATAGAAAACTATTCAAGACACATAAGTGGCAGAGAACCTGGCTCAGCACCGTTCACATTGTTTGACTACATGCCTGATGATTTTTTGTTACTAATAGATGAGTCCCATGCGACTATACCACAAGTAAGAGCTATGTATAATGGGGATAGAGCAAGAAAAGAATCATTAGTAAACTATGGTTTCAGACTACCATCAGCATTTGATAATAGACCATTAAAATTTGAAGAATTTGAACAAAGAATTAATCAAGTAATATTTGTAAGTGCTACTCCTGCAGATTATGAGAAAGAACATAGTAAAGACAATGTAGTAGAACAGATAATTCGTCCAACAGGGTTGTTAGATCCAAAAATAGAAGTAAAACCTGTAACAAACCAAATTGATGATTTAATCGCACAAATCCATTTAACGGTTGAAAAAGGAGAGAGAGTATTAGTTACTACCTTAACCAAAAAAATGGCTGAGGATTTAACCTCGTACCTATCAAGCATAGATATTAAGGTAAAATACATGCATTCAGAAATAAAAGCTCTAGAGAGAATGGAAATTATAAGAGACTTACGTATGGGTGAGTTTGATGTTTTAGTAGGAATAAACTTACTAAGGGAAGGATTAGACATACCAGAAGTATCATTGGTAGCTATATTAGATGCTGATAAGGAGGGCTTTCTACGTTCAGAAAGAAGCTTAATTCAAACAATAGGTCGTGCAGCAAGAAACACAGAAGGACGAGTTATAATGTATGCAGATGAATTAACGGAAAGCATGGAAAAAGCAATTACTGAAACCAACAGAAGACGAAAGATTCAAATGGAATATAATGAAAGAAATGGCATAACTCCACAGACTATTAAAAAATCAATTAGGGATACAATACGAGCAAGTATAGTAGAGGAAGCACAAGAAGAGTATAAGTTGGATAAAGACATTACAGTAGAAGAATTAATAAACAAGTTGACTGACGAAATGCTACAATATGCTGCTGCTATGGAATTTGAAAAAGCGGCTGAGCTGAGAGATAAAATAAAGGAGTTAAGTAGCTAAAATCATAACCCCAAATTATTAAACTTGTGCGTTTAATAATTTGGGGTTATTAGATTTTTTAAAACTGAATCATACAATGTAGGTAGGATGATGTTCCAACTCTACCATTCTTTTTCTTCGTAAGTCTTCAGTTTTGTTGAAAACAAAGTCTTCAATTAAAGTTTTTAACTCATCTTCATCTACACAATCAACTGAGCGATGAAAAATTGTCATTAATAAATCTCGATCTTGAGCTTCTGCCTTTTGTAGCAAATACTCAAACCACCGGTTTTCCATGTAAAATGATAACCGAAGTGGACATTCTGAACGCTTTGAGCAATATAAACATTCTTTTGACTGTTCACATATTGCTTGCAATTCTTGTAAATCCTCATAGCTATCTATACAGCTTATTACACCGGCTGCTTTCAGAGCAGAATACCGCTTTGAAAATTCAGCAAAATCCATTAACATAAATGGAAACCTCCTAAAATTACTTTACATACGTATATTGTAATACAAACTTAAAGGAAAGTCAAGTATACAGAACTACAAAACATAAAAAGTAGACAAAATTGTAATAAAATGTTATAATGTATGTGAGTGATGTATACAAAAAGAGAAAACATTTTATCTATAAGCTAACTATCACAAAAGTGGAAAGGAGGCGCAGGATACATCGTATCTTGCAAAGGAGAAAATGGTAAATGGTAAATATATAAAAAATCAAGAAATAATTGATTTTAGTAATTTAAATAACCTAGAAGCATATTATCTAAAGATTATTGAATCAGGACCAAAGTCAGAAAAGGTAAATGAGATAGTGGCAAAGGTTAGATTATTAGATGATATCAATAATTATGAGAGAAATAATTCACAATTGACAGATGTTGAAAAGAATAAAATAGCTGAATGGTTAATCAGGGAATTTAACATAGATAACAGTACAGTTCAATCAAAGAGACTTGATACTGTAGCCAAAGCAGTGATGAAAAAGTTAGAAGGTAATATAAAGGATTTGGATATAGGTGAGGGAAAAGAGGAAAACGATTTAGCCCTTTTATTGGATGTTTGTTTTTTAAGATTATCTAGCTATGCACATAAAGAAGGACAATCATATAAAAATTTACCTAGATATACAATAGACGCTTTACAAAAAATACTAAATATTGGGAGTAAAGCAGATGTAAAAAATAGTGAATTAAAAAGTGAATTTATAGAATTTGAAATGGAAAAACATAGCCAACAATTAGTAGAACTATATAACTTAATTTTTGGTCCAGCACAAGCCTTGAAAGAATCTATTGATAATCTAGGACAGTCAAAAAAGGAAAATATGGAAAATAAAAAGATTGATGATGCAGTAGTTGCAGTATATGGAGCAATATATGACAAGATGATAGATAGGATTGATGGTTTAGAGGCATTATCAGAAAAAGTAGATTTAATCAATGGAGTTATTTTTAGTGGAAGTGGTGGAAGGTTCTGGCGTATAGATCCAGATAGAATAAAAAGAGATAGTATAAAATCTATTATAGAAATTTTAAATCCTAAAAATAGACTAATGCTGAAACATGATGTAATTAATAAATTGACTGGAAAAGACCAGGAGCAAAAGATGGATATAGATATAGAAAGTATTATATGTGAAAGAGTAAAGCAAAGGATTAATGCTGGAGATAATGGTAATTTATATAATATCATAGATAAAGTTGCAACAGAACTAGATGAAAAATTGAAAAAGTTAGGTAAGGATAAAAGTGCGGTAATCGATGAAGATATACGCAAATTAATAGATAATAGAACCAAAAGAGCAATAAAAGATATAATAGAAAATGCCGAACAACCTCGTAATATGGTAAAAAAGGCAATAAAGGAAATTCCAGACATTAAAAAATGGGTAATGGAGAAGAATAGTGAAGAGTGGATGCAAATTTTAGAAAAAGGTGGTATTGAAAAATCAGAGATAGTAGAGGAGATAAATAAGTATAAAGCTTTAGGTGAGGCACATAAAAGTGTATTCGAAAATGAGAACTGGAATGTTAATCCAATATTTTTAGGAATGCTTATAAATAATATAAAAAATAAAGATGATGATGTGCTTTATCAACGTTGTAAAAATTTTGTTATGGAAAAAAATAACGAAACAGATAACAATGTTATCGAAAAAGAAAGTAAGGCATTAATGCAAAATGTAAAAAACGATAATGCAAACGGAATAAATAATAGTGAATTTTATAGTTGGGAAATAAATAGATTTATAGAAAATAATGTCTTACATTCAATGACAGAAGCGGATGTAATGTTAATTGAATGGAAAAAGAAAGATGCTTCAAAAGTGTTGGCAGAGTTGATGAGTAGAAAGTGGGAAAAAGTAGAAGAGAATAATTTAGATATAATAAGTGATGAAAAACACAAAATAATAATGGACAAAAAAGCTACTAATTCAGCTGAAAATGCTATAAATACAATTGAAGAAGTTAAGAAACTTAGAAAGGAAAATCCAGAAAATAGCATTAATAGTTTGATTGTAGTAAGTGATTGGAGATTTTTAATAAGGCAGTATCTAACTACAAAAAAGAAAGCTGAAGAAGCACATATAGATAATCTAGAGATTATGGGATATCCAGGGCAAAAAGTAGGAAGAGAAGAAAGTAAAATAAAATATAAAAGTAGAGTGGAATTTGCAAAATTTGCGTTAGGTGAGTTAGGAAAGATTATTGAGTATGATGATGTAGGAGATGCTGAAATATCTTCTGATATAACCTCGTTAGAAGAGAGGAGACCTAAAGTATTTATAGGTAAAAAGGAATTTGGCGAGGTAATAGACGCCGATTTAGATAAGGCAAAGCAAGATATTAGTGAAAGAGATATAACTAGTTTTATTGAATATGAAAAGGATATTAATGAGGGTGTGTCAATTGGAAAGTAAAAAATATATTACAAAATACAGATAAGGACGAAATTTGATGTGAATAACTATATAAAAAAGAAACGAAAAAACTTCGTTTCTTTTTTATATAATAGGAAAGTTCTAGTATGAAGTAAAAATTAATCTATAGAGCTTTCCTATTATATAAAAAGCTTCGCTAACAGTTGTACCAAATTTTTCTGCGAAAATTTCACAATAAACAACATAATAAGTTGACACCACAAAAATTATAAAAATACTATGTAAACCAATTGCAAAAATATACCAATCTATGCTATAATAAAACAATCGAACTAACCGAGAAAGGAAGGAATTAAACATGAACGACAAGATTATCATAAAAGGGGCAAAAGAGCATAATCTAAAGAACATAAACCTAGAAATACCTAGAGATAAATTAGTAGTAGTAACAGGATTATCAGGTTCTGGAAAATCATCACTAGCCTTCGATACATTGTATGCAGAAGGACAGAGACGATATGTAGAGAGCCTATCATCATATGCAAGGCAATTTTTAGGATTAATGGAAAAACCAGATGTAGAGTCTATAAGTGGATTATCACCAGCTATTTCAATAGACCAAAAAACAACATCAAGGAATCCTCGTTCAACGGTTGGAACCGTAACAGAGATATATGACTACATCCGTTTACTATATGCTAGAATAGGTGTTCCACACTGTCCTAATTGTGGAAAGAAAATAGAAAAGCAGTCAATAGATCAAATAATAGATGCAATTATGGAATTACCAGAAGGTTCAAAAATTCAGATATTGGCGCCTGTAGTTAGAGCACGTAAAGGGGAATATACTAAGTTGTTGCAAGATTTTCAAAAACAAGGTTTTGTACGAGTTAGAATAGACGGAGAGATTATGGAACTTTCTGATGAAATAACTATAGATAAAAAGAAAAAACACAATATTGAAATAGTAGTAGATAGATTGGTTATAAAATCAGAAGTAAGAGCAAGATTAACAGAATCTGTAGAAACAGCATTAAAGAATGCAGATAACTTAGTTTTAATTACAACTAACAACATAGGAAATGACAGTAATTTAATAGATAGGTTAAATATATTAGAGTACGATAAATTATCTAAAAAAACAATAAACGATGCAAACGAAGAAGGAAAAGAAGAGGCTATTGAGCAAGATGATTTTGTTGAAAGTGATATTGCAAGTGATATTACAAGGGATATCAATAAGGTAGAAGAAAATACTATAAATGGCATCAAGAAGAAAAATGAATACGAAATTTTGTTCAGTCAAAATTATGCGTGCCCAGATTGTGGTTTCAGCTTCCCAGAATTAACTCCAGGCCTATTTTCATTCAACAACCCATTTGGTGCATGTCCAAAATGTACGGGTATAGGGTATTTATTAAGAATGGATGAAGACTTAATAATACCAGATAAAACTAAAACATTATATGATGGAGTAAAAGCCTTTGGTGCAAGCACTATGAAAAAGGGAGACACAATGGCAAAAATGTATTTTGAAAGCATAGGAAAGCATTATGGCGTTAATATAGAACAACCAATAAAAAAACTACCTCGTAGTTTCTTAGAAAAAATTTTATACGGAACAGGTGAAGAAAAAATT
The DNA here is from genome assembly GCA_946637865.1 of uncultured Lachnospiraceae bacterium. Classification (GTDB taxonomy): domain Bacteria; phylum Bacillota; class Clostridia; order TANB77; family CAG-508; genus CAG-492. The sequence continues at coordinate 6,436 of CAMPBM010000069.1, forward strand.
GACTTTGAATATAAATCACCTGCAGGAGTTAGAAGGTATACTTCACCATTTGAAGGGGTAATACCAACATTAGAAAGACGTCATAATGAAACTAAATCTCAAGGAATGAGGGATTTCTATGAACTATACATGAGTGAGAGTCATTGTGATCAATGTAACGGAGCTAGATTGAAAAATGAAGTATTGGCTATTACGGTTGGAAATAAGAATATAAACCAATTAACAGATATGCCAATAAATAGAATAAAGGATTATCTAAATAATCTTAAACTATCAAAAAAGGATAGTATGATAGCTGACAGTATTTTGAAAGAAATGAATAAAAGGCTTCAATTCCTAATTGATGTTGGTTTAGAATATTTAACACTATCCAGAAGTGCTGGAACCTTATCAGGTGGAGAAGCACAAAGAATTAGATTAGCAACACAAATAGGTTCAGGGTTAACTGGTGTACTATATATTCTAGATGAGCCAAGTATCGGATTGCATCAAAGAGATAATGAAAGACTCATTGCAACATTGAAAAAACTTCGAGATTTAGGGAATACATTGTTAGTAGTAGAGCATGATGAAGATACAATGTATGCAGCAGATCAAATAATTGACATTGGTCCAGGGGCAGGAGTACATGGCGGAAATGTTATGGCACAAGGAACTGCAGAAGAAGTAAAATTGGTTGAAGCCTCAATAACAGGTCAATATTTAAGTGGTAAAAAGCGAATTGAAGTTCCTAAAAAAAGGAGAAAACCAACTAAGGGAAAGCAAATTGAAATAGTTGGAGCTACTGAAAACAATTTGAAAAACATAAATGTAAAAATTCCTCTAGGCGTGTTCAATTGCGTAACAGGTGTTTCTGGCTCAGGTAAAAGTACGTTAGTAAATGAAGTGTTATATAAATCTATAGCAAAGGAATTGTATGATTCTCATGTAAAACCAGGAAAATGTAAAAAGATTAAAGGATTAGAAAATATAGATAAAATAATTAATATAGATCAATCTCCTATAGGAAGAACTCCACGTTCTAATCCAGCAACATACACAGGCGTATTTGATATAATAAGAGACATTTTTGCAGGAACAAATGAAGCAAAAATGCGTGGGTATCAAAAAGGAAGGTTTAGCTTCAACGTAGCAGGAGGAAGATGTGAAAGTTGTAATGGTGATGGATTAATAAAAATAGAAATGCACTTTTTACCAGACATATATGTACCTTGTGAAGTGTGTAAGGGTAAACGTTACAACCATGAAACACTGGAAGTTAAATATAAGGGAAAAACTATTTCTGATGTATTAGATATGACTGTAGAAGAAGCTCTAGAGTTCTTTACAAACATACCTAGAATAAAACAAAAAATACAAACTTTATATGATGTTGGTTTAGGATACATAAAGTTAGGCCAACCTTCAACTACTTTATCTGGAGGGGAAGCTCAACGTGTAAAACTTGCAACAGAACTTTCTAAAAAAGCTACTGGAAAGACTTTGTATATATTAGACGAACCAACTACAGGACTTCATATTGCTGATGTTCATCGCTTAGTAGACATTTTACAAAGGTTGGTGGATACAGGGAACACTATTGTTGTAATAGAACATAATTTAGACTTAATAAAAACTTGTGATAATATAATTGACCTAGGACCAGAAGGTGGAGAAGGAGGGGGAGAGGTAGTTGCTACTGGTACTCCTGAGCAAGTTGTTAAAAATAAGGATAGTTACACAGGTCAGTTTTTAAAAAAGATGCTTGAAAATAATATGTAGATTTAATAGAAGTAATGTAATTTGATATAATTTGTTTTAAATAGCATAGTAGGATGTGGTTAGTATATATTTGTTGATTAAAAAACAGAAAAAATAATAAAGAAGCAAAAAAATTGCTTCTTTATTATTTTTTTTTCAAAACTAGTCACAATTTCTGTTATTGTTTTGATTGTTTTTATTGTTATTTTGATTGTTTTTATTATTGTTTTGGTTATTTTTATTATTATTCTTTTCTGACATAAGAAACACCTCCAATCGTTTTCTTAGAATTATTATGTGAGAAATTTAATAAAATATACATTAAAGTTTACAATTCAGGTGGGTTACTTTTGCAGGTAGCCGTCAAAAATTAAAATTATGTA
>CAMPBM010000070.1 GCA_946637865.1 uncultured Lachnospiraceae bacterium
TATTAATATATTTCATCAACATTATGGGCACCTGAATTGTAACTTACTGTTTAACGCTTTCGTCTTTTGAGTAGCCCAAACCTTAGAATTAAGTAGCGTTCTGAAATATATTAATACGAAGTGGAGTGCGCAGTTTTGGCGCTCCCACCTTATGTCTTTTTCTCAAATCTAATCGCCAGTAAACGAACGTAGTATTAATATATTTCAGAACGCTACTTAATTCTATGGTTTGAGTGGCTTATTTTACCTCCCTCATCTGCTTAATCATCATATCCGCAAAAACAGCGTATCCCTCTGTTGGATTTTGAACCAGCACATGTGTGACAGCACCAACAAATCTACCGTTTTGTATTATAGGAGAACCGCTCATTCCTTGAATTATCCCACCTGTTTTTTCCAACAGCCTTGAATCTGTTACTTTTATAAGCATACTCTTATTATCATAATTATTACTTGTATAAACCTTTCTTATCTCTATCTCGTAGCTGTCAACCCTTCCATTTTCTAATTCACAAAGTATATGAGCTTTTCCTTCTTCTATCTCACTTCTAAGTGCCACCTCCATTTCATCTAATGAACTTAAATTTAAGTTTTCCTTATTAGTAATAATTCCAGAAACCCCAAAATTTCCATTCTTGTATATCTCCCCAATCTTTAAACCAGACTCTATTGTCCCCCTTATTTCTCCAGGATTTCCCCTGTTGCCTTTTTTTATAGAAACTATTGTACTAGTCGTTAACTCTCCATTTGCAATATTAACAATTTCTCCTGTATCTATGTCTACTATTCCATGTCCTAACGCAGCAAACATGCCAGTAGACGGTTCATAGAAAGAGGCCGTTCCTACACCAGCTGCAGCATCACGCACCCATAGTCCAAGTTTATAATCGCTATCGGAGGTCTTTATTGGAGCAATATTAGCTGTAAGCCTGTTATTATCCCTTATATAAACAATTTTCAAATTGCTCCCATTCGATTTATTTATTGTTTTAATTAATTCGCTTGTATTCTTTATTGCAACATTATTTACTTCTATTATCCTATCACCTTCTCTTATTCCTGAATCTTCAAATGGTTTATATACTATATTATCCTCTCCAGTAATCTCAGACATTCCAACTACCAATACACCATCTGTATATAACTTCATTCCTATAGAATTTCCCAATGGAACAACAGTTGTTCTTGGCAAAATATTAACATCAATTTCTTTTAACGGTATAGTTCCAAAAAGCTCTAAGCTGAGATTTACAGTTCCTACATTATCAGATACTTTCTCTGACAAATTTGTTGCAGTTTGCATTACTTTGTAGTCACTAAAATTTTCATCCTTTGCATTTATTCTTATTCCATATAATGTTTTTATATCTAACTTTTCTCCTTCAAAAACCACAAGGTTGTTAGGTAAAAGTGTAATACTACATACATAAATATATATAACTAAAAAAAATAAAATTAACAAAATTGGTTTAATCTTTTTTCTCATAAAATCACCTATACATAGATTACCCAATTCTATTAATTTTACACATTAAATAATATATCTGATTTTGGTAAATATGGATTACAATAATTTACTGTAATAATTTGGAAATATTTACAAACTATCATTGTTAAAATCATCTTCTATTTACATATCTTCTTGGATAGTAAAAATTCATAGCACTTCTATTACAACCACAGCTAGAATTATTTGATTGATTCTCATCTTCATTGTTATCATTTGCACTGTTATTATCTTGGCACATTCCTGTATTTTTGATATTTCTAATGCACGGATTATCGCTGTTACTAATTAAGCAACATAAAAATCTTACAATTATCGCTGTAATAAATGCTAATAATGTATATAAAATTGCAAAAACGAGAAAACTAGCATCAAATGCCACAAAAGTAATTATCAGAAATACTGCAAAAAACGTTGCTGCAACAAGTAATGGTGAATTTAGCACTTTCTGCAATACAATTGCCAAAATGATTGTTGCAACAGGAACAGCAAAGAATATTAATAAAGGATTCATACGCATACTCTCCTATTCACTTTTTATACATAATATGCAGTAGAGATTTTTGTGTGAATGAGGCTTTGAACAAATATTAATACTCCACCTTTAACAAATATAAACCTTGAGGTGGCAATGTTTTTCCTGCATTTTTTCTATCTCCAGACAGTATAATTTGAGAAATATCTTCTGGCTTTATTTTTCCTAATCCAACCTCTACCAAGGTTCCTGCAATTATTCTAACCATATTATATAAGAAACCACTGCCTGTTAGTTCGATAAAAATTCTGTCATCATTACTTTTAATATTAGTAGAAAAAATTTTTCTTACAGAATTTTTACTACTAGTTCCACTTGCTTTAAAGCCCTTAAAATCGTGCTCACCCTCGAAATGCTTTATTGCTAATTTCATCGCATCCACGTCTAATTTTTGTGATACATGATACTCATGGTTTCTGTATATAGCACTTCCATATTCTGAATTATTTATAATATATCTATATGTTTTTTTCTTACAATTATATCTACTATGAAATCTCTCATCAACTTCCTCTGCGTCCTTTATTACAATGGATTTTTTCACTTTGGTATTAATTGCAATTGGAAACTTTTCTACTGGAATATTACTATTTGTTTTAAAATTAGCTACTTGCCCCAAGGCATGCACGCCAGCGTCTGTTCTTCCAGAAGCGTTTAATTCAATCTCATCTTCTTTTGTTATTTCCTTAATTGCTCTCTCGATTTCTCCCTGTATATTCAATTTATTAGGTTGCTTCTGCCAACCATTAAAATCTTTTCCATCGTATTCTATAAGTAATTTTATATTTCTCATATTGGTCCTTTCTTTAATTATTTTCTATGCTAGCATTTTTTATGTACGTAGAATCTTCTATTATATAAAATAAAAACTCTTGAAAAAGCTAACACTTAGGAACTGCTGAAGCTAAATGTTACGTCTTCAAGAATTTTTATTATATTAATATTTGTAACAATTATTCATGACAATATACCACATCTAATTTTCCTAACGATATAGGACATTACAGTCTTCTCTAAATGCACATACATCCGTCACACTGCAAAACTTTCCTGAATTTATAGCATTTCACGAATTTTATCACCATGTATGATGATTATATAATTATAATTCATCATCATTATTTTTTGATTCTGTTTGTTTGCCATTAATTCTTTTTCTAATCTTATCAATACTGCTATCTTTACCATTTATGTTTTCTAATAATAATTGACGTAAATTGTCCTCATCAATATCAATAATTAGCTTAGCATCCTTTGCAACAGAAATTTTACCAGACTCCTCAGAAACTATAATAACAATACTATCTGTTTCCTTTGCCATTCCCAAGGCTGCTCTATGTCTTGTACCTAAAGATTTTGAAATATCTGCGTCATTTGCTAAGGGCAGAATACATGCTGCAGCAATAATTCTGTTTTCACTAATTATAACTGCTCCATCATGTAACGGCGTGTTAGGAACAAATATATTTACCAACAGCTGTGGAGAAACATCAGAATTAATTGTAATACCAGTATCTATAATATCTTGAAGCTTTATATCTCTTTCTAGTACGATTAACGCTCCTGTCTTTGTTTTTGCGAGCTCACTCACCGCAATAACAATTTTATAAATATCCTCTTTATTTTTTATTTTCAAATCCTCTTCAGTGCCAAAGAACCTAGTTAGTTTATTTGTTCCTAATTGTTCAAGTGCTCTCCTTAACTCTGGTTGGAAAATTACAATTAATGCTATTACCCCATAGGATAGGAATGAATTTAATATAAAATTTAGTATTTGCAAATGTAATAACGAGCTCAACGCAGCAATTGCAATATATAAAGCTATTCCCTTTAGCAACTGCCATAACCTTGTTCTCTTTGCACCTTTTATGAATTTATATGTAAGATAGCCTACTATTAAAATATCAATTATTACTGGTATTAACTTAATTGGATACTGATATAATTCTTGTAAGTATTCTATTATATTTTTCTGAAGATACGTTTGTACGTTTTGTATAAAATTATCTATCATATTCATCTTTACACTAGCGTATAAAGCTAGCATCGCTCCTTACTTTATTATTTCTATTAGCTTCAAAGGCATTCGCTATATTTAACCCATTACAAGATATGCAACAACTGTAAAGCACATAGAAGATACCATCAATAGTGCTAATATAGAAGCTATTACCTTTACAAAAATTTTCTTACTTCCTTTATTTGCTTTAGACATAATACTTCCTCCTTGTATAATATAAAAAATTTTTATTATCTCACTTTAGTGATATAATCCTGTTTATTATTTACCCTATATAAATATGCTAGCACAAAATCAGATTTTTTTCAATGTTTTTTTGCATTAATTTTTGACGGCTACCTGCACAAGTAAACCACCTGAATTGTAACCTAACTTCTCAAAGTTGCATTACACTTATTCTCAACCATTTCAATAATTTTCTTCATAACATCAGCTACTTCATCTTCACTTAATGTTCTTTTTGTATCCATGAAAGTTAAGCTATACGCAATAGACTTTTCATTCTCACCCACATTTTCACCTGTATATACATCAAAAACATCTATACTAGCAAGCAAACTGCCTCCAGCTTTCTTTATTACATCTTCAATTTGTTTAGATTCCACATCAGCATTTATAACAAATGCCAAATCCTTCTTTATTGAAGGGAATTTTGATATTTCTTTGTACTTCATTTTTCCAGTCCTTTTAGCTAACAATCTATCCAAATTAATTTCCATAACAAACACATCATCCTTAGTAACTGATGGGTGTAACTTTGCAATAACACCAACCACATCATTATTAACAGAAATCTCAGCGCACTGTCCAGGATGAAATTCCTTAATATCCTTCAACATATGAACAAAACTATATCTGTTGCCATAACCTAAATAATCTAAAATTTCTTCTGCGATACCTTTTATTATGTAAAAATCTACAACTTGTTTGTTTCCCAAACCTAGATAGTATTCTCCCGTCATTAAAGCACATAGTTTTTGATTTTCACCATACTCTTCACCCTTTTTATAAAAACCTTTACCTATTTCAAATATTGATACATCCTTAATATTGCGTGCTTTATTATACTCATAGGTCTTTACCATAGATGGTATTAAACTATATCTTAAGGTATTTCTTTCTTCTGTTAATGGATCTAATAATTTTAAATTTTCAAACGAATCGCTTGTATATTTATCAGCGTCATTCTCATTAACCAAAACATATGTTAGAGTCTCATTTAATCCTAATGAAACCATTTTGTTTCTTATCTCTCTAGTGGTTCTATCATATGAACCAGCTTTCATTGGTAAAATTGGTAATTTGCCTTTTATATTATCAACACCATATATACGTCCAACTTCCTCAATTAAATCCTCTTTAATATTAATATCCAATCTCCTTCTTGGAACTAATACACGAATATCTCCATCTTCTGCATATCCAGTAAACTTAAGCCTTTTAAATACATCTATAACATCATCTTCAGAAAGATTTGTACCTAACACTTCATTTATATTATCCACTGTAACGAAAACCTCTTTATCTTGTTTATCAGTTCTATCGTATACGCATAATCCTGAAATTATTGTAGCATCAGCGTATTTTTCCAATAAATGACACGCTCTTTCTATTGCCATATATGTTCTATTTGGGTCTAATCCCTTTTCAAATCTATTACTTGCTTCACTTCTTAAAATCTTTTTAGAAGTTTTTCTTACTTTTACGCTATCAAAAATTGCTGACTCTATAATTATATTATTCGTATATTTTTCTACCTCTGTATCTAATCCCCCCATAACTCCAGCTAAACCTATAGCTGATGTATCGGTTGCAATTACAATATCATTTTCATCTAAAGTTCTTTCAACTTCATCAAGAGTAGTAAGCTTTTCCCCGTTTTCTGCCATTCTAACAACTATTTTATTATCTAATTTGTCAGCATCGTAAAAATGAAGTGGTTGACCAACTTCCAACATTACATAATTACTGATATCCACAACATTATTTATTGGTCTTATACCAGAAGCCATCAATCTATTTTTTATAAACGCAGGGCTTTCTTTTATTGTTACATTTTCTACCTTTTTTGCTAAAAATAAACTACAATTGCTTGTCTGAACATCAACTTTGAACGAATGTGTTATGTTGTATCCTGACTCATCATGGGATAAGTCTATAGTTTTAACTGGTTTATTGTATATAGCACCAACTTCATAAGCCATTCCTAAAATACTTAACAAATCCCCTCTATTAGCAGTTAATTCAAAATCTATAACGCCATCATCCATTTTTAAAAATTTAATAGGGTCTCCTCCAATTACAGCGTTGTCTGGCAATTCACATATTCCTTCCTTATCTTCTGGTCTTAAAAACTTAGATTCTAAGCCTAACTCTGCCATTGAGCACATCATGCCATTAGATTCAACGCCTCTTATTGAACCTCTTTTTATAACAATATCACCTGGTAAAGTTGCTCCTGGCAAAGCAACAATAACTTTTATTCCTTTTCTAGCATTTGGAGCTCCACATACAATTTGTAAAACTTCTTTTCCAACATCTACATCACATACATGTAAATGGTCTGAATCAGGATGTTCTTCACATGATTTAATTTCTCCAATCACTAAATTTGTGGCTTCTATAAATTTGCCAGCTGAATCATATTCATTTCCCACTCTTGTCATATCTTCTGCAAGAGTTTTTATATCAACATCTATATCTACATAATCCTTTAAAAAATTTGTACTTAATTTCATTTTTTTCAGTCCTTTCCCATTGAATAAATAAGAAAATCTTTGGATTTTCTTTGGAGCACGCTTGTAACCCACTACGAATTAGAATTACTTTCCAATTAATCCTTTCTATCAAACTGCCCTAAAAATCTTACATCGTTTGTATACAAATATCTCATGTCTGTTATTCCATATTTAAACATAGCTAACCTGTCTATACCTGTGCCAAAAGCAAATCCACCATAAACATCAGGATCATATCCATTCATTTTTAGTACATTTGGATGAACCATTCCAGAACCTAGCAATTCAATCCAACCCGTTTTCTTGCATAAAGAACAGCCTTTACCGCCACAATTAAAACATGTAACATCAACTTCATAAGATGGTTCTGTGAATGGGAAATAACTTGGTCTAAACCTAAGCTCTGTGTTTTCACCTAACATTTTTTTCATAAATACTTCTAAAGTTCCCTTTAAATCTGCCAATGAAACATTATTCTTCTCTTTCTTATCAATAACTAAACCTTCAACCTGATTAAATTGATGAGAGTGTGTTGCATCGTCTTCCCTTCTATATGTTTTTCCTAAAGTAACCATCCTAATAGGCTCATTTCCGCCTTTTCTCAGCATTTCTCTAGCCTGCACGGCCGAAGTTTGAGTTCTTAGCAAATATGAATCTGTTATATAAAAACTATCTTGCATATCTCTTGCAGGATGACCTTGTGGCAAATTCAGTCTTTCAAAACAAAATTCATCCGTTTCAAGCTCTGGACCTTCAACAACATCATAGCCCATAGACACAAATAAATCTTCTATTTCTTCTATTGTTCTGTTCAAGGGATGCTTACTTCCTCTTTTTACTTTTTTACTTGGTAAAGTAATATCAATTCTTTCCTTCTCCATTTTCTTGTTTAGTTCTTCATTTCTAAAGATTTCTTCACTTTTTGAAATTAAACCTTCTAATTCGTCTTTTACCTCATTTACTAAACTTCCTATAATTGGTCTTTCTTCAGGAGATAAAGTCCCCATGCCTCTTAAAACAGATGTTAATTCTCCTTTCTTTCCTAAGTACTTTACTCGTAAGTCATTTAATTCTTTCAAATCCCTAGCATTTTTTATTTCTGAAATTGATTTTTGCTTAATAGTTTCAATTTGCTCTTTCATTATTTTTTCTCCTTTCTTTTGGTTAAAAAAGCTTTTTCACATGTATAAGGTATTTTTTGTATAGCTACAAGAAATAAGAAGAATCTGAAATTTTTCTTTGAAGCAAAATATGCTCCTCTACGAATATTCTACGCAACTATTTCGTAGCGGAGCACATTGTGCTCCATCTAAGTATTACTTTCCTATTATGTAAAGAAAAAGCCATTCCGTTCCTACTAATAGGACGAAATGACTCGTGGTACCACCTAATTTCATTATATGTAAGCATATACTATGCTATACCTCAATAACCTCAATAGTTTTAACGGTGCAACCGCTTTTGCCTAATTTGATGCTTAAGTTTCTAATAACAAGCATTATTTCAGCAAAAGGCTAAAAAAGTGAAATTTCAAATAACTTACTATGTTAGGTTTCCAGCACCCCCCAACTCTCTATTATAGCATTCAGCTATTTTACTTTGCTTTTTTAATAGCTTTTCTTTTAATATGGATATATTATCACTTTTATCAAGAAAAATCAATACTTTTTATATATTTTACAGAATAAAGGTTACTGGTTAGTTACAGGTCAGCCTTGGGCTTTTGCAATAAGCCGTCCAATATAAGAATTACGT
>CAMPBM010000071.1 GCA_946637865.1 uncultured Lachnospiraceae bacterium
CTAGCTCTTACATAATTTTAATTTTTGACTACTCTACTTTAATAGTCACCTGACCTGTAACTTGTTACAGGTCAGCCTTGGAAATTTTCTCAATTCTTATTGAAAGAATAATCAAAATTTGATAAAATAATGCAAAAAGCATAAATATTACACCATAAAAGTATCCCCACAGCCTGTTATATAACTTTTTTTATATTAAATAAACTATAAAGGAGTGATTTAAAAAATGAGGAAAATAAAGGCTACAAAAAAATTTTTAATGGTAATAAGTACGTTATTATTCTTGCTATTTTTTAGCTCGAACGTTTTTGCAGCTAACTATACCTTAGAAGTCAACTTTGATGGTAAAAATATAGAAATGGCTTCTCTAACCCCAAATATGACTTGGAATATAAATAAACTGCAACCCGAAGAGGAACAATATGCAACAATCAGTGTTTCAAATAAGGGAACCAAAAGCGTAGATGTTGAATTCTCAGGTTCGATTATAGATGAAGAAAACTTAGGTAATATTTTGGATGTAAAAATACTTAATTTGGTTAGCGATAATCCAAGCTTGGACGAAGTAATATATTCTGGCAAATTTAGCGAAATGCAAAAAATAAACTTTAACTTAGACGTAGGAAAAAATCAATCGTATAAAATTCTTGTAACCCTACCTAGCGAAAATGCTGATGAGTATAAGGAAAAATCATGTACTTTAAAACTAAATTTTACATCTTCTGGAATATTGGATTTTACACAAGGAGAAATCGATTCACAAAGTTCTGAAAACAGCGATAATAGAATCTATACATCTACTATTAACACAATAGAAACTAAAGAATTTAAATGGATTTTTATAGTTTTAGCCGTTTTATGTATAGTTTTTGTTATACTTTTACTATATTTGTTTTTTTCAAAGGATGGAAAAAAAGAACATTATAGAATTTACAAAAAGAAATCATAATTATCTAAGAAACAATCCGCCGAGCCTTTCAAATTTATGATTTTCTTATTTAAGGCGAAAAATTCTTTAAGCTTTTGAAATTTGGAGTATACAAAACTTGCGGGTAGGAAAGCACTTGCTATTTTTTATAATAGGAAAGTTCTATAGGTTAATTTTTACTCCATACTAGAACCTTCCTATTATAGAAAATGGTAATTGCTCTCCGAGCCACAAGTTTTCTCTTTCCTAATTTTCAAAAATCACTACATCAAGAAGTGAGTTCTAAAAATTAAACCTTCCTGTTTGCAATCTCTATTGCTTTCTTTACTATATTACCACAATTTTTTGAAGATACATTTTGCCATCCACCATCCTGTTTTACCTGCTCATATACTCCAAGTTCTTTTGCTATCTCTACTTTTAAATCCTCGGACATTAGTCCGTTATTTCTTCTAGACATAACCTTACCCCCATAAGTTTATAGTTCGTTATCCCCTTAAAAATTATTTTAAGAGAATGTTATTATTATTTGTATCTTGATGTTTTATATTCATGGAAATTTTTGCATTTAATACGCTGGGTTTTAATCTGACCTTGCTTTGAAATCGGCTAAACTTGCTGTATAAAAGCTTCTAAAAACTCAATTATAATATATATACTTCCTACATAGTTAACATTCCATTTGGTGTCTCAAGAATAACGAGCACATCTTCTTCCTTACCAGTTTCAACATTTATATAAACCAAAAACTGTCTATCTTCAACCATTCCTTTAAACTCCCAGCATAACACCTCAGTTTGAAACTCAGTAGGAATTACTGCCATACCTTCATCAATAATATCCAAGTTCTTATTAATTTTTTCTCTTGCTTCATCCTGTGAAATCTTAGGCTCAGGAATAGTTCTTTCTGTATGAGAATTCAAATATCCAGTTGTCTCCATTCCAAGAATTTCACCATTATCAAGAGCAATCTTTAATTTTATCAAATCCGGATACATTGTAACTCCACTTTGAACATACGCATAATTTATTGTCACAATTCCATTTTGTTTTAGGAAATACGTAGGTTTCATATTTTTAATTTCTTTTGATTCTAAGAATTTCTGTCCCATTTCATTTGCTTGTTCTTGTGTAATAACCTCTGCTGACACATCTCTTGTACTGTTAAAAAAAACTATATGTCCTCCTTTTTGAGAAATAGCTATCCAAGCATTTTGTCCATTATTTTTAGTAATTTGAAAATCATACGATTGAATATTTGCATTTTCTGTTAAACCATTAGAATTTACCTCTTTTATTTCGTTTTCTCCAAGAAATTCCATAACTCTTTGTCTAGCTGTTTGCTCATCTATATTGTCTCCGGTTAGACCTTTTCGCTCTGGATTTGTCATGTGCTCAGAAAATGCCCCATCATAGATTAAGCCTGCGTATTCATGGAAGTTTTCTTCCATATTACTAAAGCTTTCCTTTGAAATATTGCTTACTTCTTGTGCAAAAACAGGGCTTCCCTTTTTAGTTAACTCACCCCAACTAATACGTCCACTATTCAAATCCTCAGATAATTGATTTAATGTATTTTTTAGCTCCACGCTATATTTATGAAGCTCAGTTAATTTTTCTAAATCCTCTTGACTTAATTCATTGCCACTAATATTTTTCCTTGATAGCGAATAACTATAATCGCTTACTTGATTTAAAAATTTTGCAGTATTTTCCAATTCTGAGCTATTAATAGGAAGCCTTGATAAATAGCTTTGTGCTAAATTTGCTTCCCTCCATACGTACGTTAAAGTCTCTGCTCCATGCTCGGAACTGTTAGAAACTAAAGACTTTGCTAAATACGCCTCTACACTATCCACATCATCAACCAATTCAAAAAACGCCATATTATAAGCATTTTCTGAAGCTTGTCTAAACTCAATTTGTTTCTTATACGTAAACAACCCTAAGGCAACTATTATGGTAATTAAAACCACCACCAATGTTAACATGTGCCTATCTTTTAACCTATCCTTCCAATCATAAACCTTTTCCTTTAAACTAGCCATTTTTTACCTCCACAAGCATAAATGCTATCAAATTAATAAAATTTCAAAATTATTCTTCTCTAATTTTAAAATTTTATTCAAAAATTTTCCTAATCTTTTTTAAAGCTCAAAAAAAGAGGTTTGATAACTCACCTCCAAATTAATTAACTATCTCTTCTATATAATTTGCACAAATATTCAAAAATTACAGTTCAGGTGCCTGATAGTATTGGTAAATATATTAATACAAACTGGGGTACGAAGTTTGGCTCTCCAACATAATATCTTCTTCTTAAATCAGAGTGCTAGCATACAAATGGAACATTAATATATTTACCAACATTATCGTGCATCTGAACTGTAATATTTTTTATTAGTTAAAATATTACCATGTTGTTTACATTAATATAAAGGTTTTCAAATAGGAGTTAATATCCAATTTGAATCTACCTATATATTATTAAAATAACACTTCTACTTAATCTATATAACCTATATCTATTCGGAATTTTCTGCGCGCTTGAAGCTTCCCAATAGAAAACCTGGGCATGGTTTAGACTATATTTTAAGCGCATTATTTTAAGTATATTGCATTATTAATTATTCTTTTATTTTTTTGAAATTATCTTTACTATTCTTTTCCAGTACTTATCTCTTGTTACTTAAAACACAATTTATCATTAGCTTTTATCTTCTTTTTCGATTGTTATAATGAACTCATCATCATCATACACAACCTTTTCCTTTTGTACCTTTGTATCTGCTCTTAAAGTTACTACTTTACCATCTAATATCTTAGAAATATGTTTATTTAGAATTATTTCTAAGGTATAATCCTTCATTTCATCTTCGTAGTCATTTAAATCGATTTCTGTATATTTTTTGGTAATTCTATCCTTACCCACTATTACTACATCTCCATCTTCTTCTACTATACAGATTTCAATATTTGACCTATCTTTCACTAGTACTATTAGCACTAATAGTCCAGCAAAAGTCATTATTCCTGCTACTATTTTGGCTATGTTTGATATGTTATCATCTTCTAGTTTCTTTTCTTCTTCTGTTCTCTTGGAATCATTAGTTTTCTTGTTATTCTTATCGTCTTTTGCAGTTTTTCCTTTTGGCTCATCTTTAGCATCTTTTTTTTCATCTTTATCATTTGCATTATTTTTATCTTTAATATCTTCTGTATCTATCTTATTATCAATCTTTTGTACTTCTATTTCTTCAACTGCTTTATAAGTTGGAATTTCTTCTCTTGCTTGACTAATAACTATTGTTTTCGTAACTACACTTACTGGTGTAGTATATGTTACTTGTTCTGTTTCAGTTATTCCTATATCATTAAAAAAGGCCTCTTTTACATTTATTGTGAATGCTGTTTCTCTAGTTTTTCCATTCTCTGTAAATTTTACTTTTACAGGAATATTATCTTTTTCTGCAGATGTATCAAATCCTTCAAAGGATACTCTTGCATCTGTTAGTGGAATTTCTTCCTTACTTCCATTTGCTCTTTGTATCTCAATGCTTCCTATTGCATTATTCATTTGATCTCCACAGTTGTATACTGTTTGTGGCTGTTCTTTTAATTTTATAGATTTAATATCATTTACTATTGTAACTATATAATTTTCTGTTACACCATCACATGTAATTACAAATGTTTTTCTAGCTTTTTGATTTATATCAAAAGCCGTCGGCTTCATACTGTTTACATCTACTGCACTTTCATTATCTGTTACCATATCTATGGTTACTGCTTTTTCTGTATCATCTGTTCCAGACAACCAACTTTCAACTATTTTACCTGTTGATAAGTCTAAAGCTCTACCATAGTAATATGTTGTTTTAGTAGGAACCTTAATTACCGTTTTGGTTTTAACATCCCTTACAATTACAGTATATGAAGCAGTGACAGGTTCTCCATCTTTATCCAAACCATATGTCACGGTTATTGTTTGTAAACTTGGTAGTGTATTAGCATCCGGTGTAGGATTATATCCAGATACCATACTGCTATCTACTTCTATTCCTTCTTCTTTTGTTCCATCTTCATTCTCAACATCTATAGTCACACCTGTTAAATCAAGGTCGTCACCATATTTATATGTTGTGATATCATTTGTATGCAGTGTAAATTTCTTTATAGGTTCTGTAACATTAATGTTGAATTTTAATTCTTCTCCAGCATATGTTACAGTTACCTCCTTAGGTGATTCTGTAACAGCTGACGTATCGAATCCCCTTACATTTACTATATCGTCTTTTGTAATAGTTACTTCTTCAGTATTACCAGCCTTTCTTGTTACTAGCAATTTGATATCTTCCATATCAGCACCAACAAGATAATTTGATCTTGGTGGTTCTTTAAATGTCACGTTATCTATTACATTTACAATCGTTACAGTATATGCTTCTTGTCCTGTTATACCGTCTTCTGTATACTTTATTGTATATTCCTTTGTTAGCTCATTACTTCCAATAGCAATATATTCTTCTTTTGTTGGAGTTATATTTAATGCATTTTCTAAAGCATCCTTAACCATATTTGTCGTTATTGCTTCACTTTCATCTTCAGCGCCACTTTCGTATATTTTCTTAATTTTACCTTCAGCCAAAGCCTTGGCCAATGCAGTCTCATCTCCATAGTTGATTTTTGTTGTTGGTGGTGCCGTTATTTTTATTTCTTTAATACAATCTGCAACATAATATGTGTATGTTAGTGGATACTCTATTTTATCTTCTGTATATTTTATAGTTGCTGTCCTACCATTATGTCCTGTTAGAGTTGCGGTGCTTAAATTTTCTATCCAAGCATCTTCAACATCTACTATTTTTTCATTTCCTGCTTTTCTCTTTACCGTTATTTTTCCACCAGCATTGGCTGTTGAGTCCTTTATTTTATAATCTGTTTTTGGGTATGATGTTAATTCTATTTCATCTACAGGATTCATAATTGTTATGGTATATATTCTTTGTGCTATAACGCCTCTTCTTTCATATGTAATTTTTACGTTTTTGTCTAAAGAATTAGTTGTTGCATCATAATCATTTCTATTTGGAGTCATATTTAATACGACTTCTTCTGTACCAACAATTTCTTTTATAGTAGCTTCAGTTATTGGAACTTCTTCTGTAGTACCATCAGCTTTCGTTACTATAATTTTTAACTCATTACCTTCATCATTATTTCCTAGTGTAAATACGTCACCATGATTAAAGGTTGTTTTCGTTGGATATGGAATGGTGATTGATGCAACTCCATCATCCCAATCTTCAGTATTTTCACTATTATTCGTTGTTGGTAAATTATTTTTAAAATAAGGTTCGCTATCCGCTGGATTTGCTGCATATGACTCATTTAGTAATATTTCATACGGGGAGAAAAGGTTTGCAATTATTATAAATACTATAAAAATTGCTATTCCACGTTTTTTTATAAAATATCCTTTCAACGCATTAACCCCCTTATTTTTCTATGTAATATTCTTGCTTTCAGAAAAATAGATAGTGCATGCGATATTATTATTTAATTGATTTTTTTCATTACTTTCTTGGCTTTTTTCACAGTCGCTTTTGAATTATTCTTTACTACTGTTATATCTCGAGTACATTTTTAAATATATAATATAACTTTCTGCAATAAAGTTTGTAATTCATACACTCGTCTCAATTTGTAACTTTTTAAGTGCCAAGGCTTTGAGTATAACCTTTAATACTATCACTAATTTTTTTAAGTTGGTAATATTGGTTATTATATTTTGCCCTAAAACTTCTTCAGACGTCAGATTGGATGTTGAATGTTTTTAGCTTATTTATCCAGACCTAACATTGAAACTTTAAAAGTGAACATACTCTGCCCTCATTTTAATTTCAATTCTTATTTTTATTTCTCACATTATTTCACTATCAGGCTTTCCTCCTTCACAATAAATATTCATATTCCCATTATATTTAGATTACAAATAATGTCAATTACCTTATTTTTCTTATTATTTTTAATTTTATCTACGGATTTACGAGATAGCTTTCATTTTTTTGCTTATATTACATTTATATTATTTTTTTGGACTTTTTTTGTATTTTTCTTCCAGAAGGTGGATTTCCGTAAGGTTTATTGGACTTATTGAGTATGACTAGAAAATTTAAATAATATTTTAAAATTAAAAAAACACGAAATGCGACAGGGGGACGTCCCACTATCTCATAAAGAAAATGTCCAAAGGAGTAATCCCCTTTGGACATTTTCTTATTCACTTTTTAATCTCTCAGCTCTATCAGCTGCAATCAAATTATTTATCATCTCATCCAAATTTCCATTTAAGAAATCTTCCATTTGATAGATACTCATACCAATCCTATGGTCTGTAATACGACCTTGTGGATAGTTGTAAGTTCTAATTTTTTCACTTCTATCCCCAGAACCTACCTGTGTCTTTCTCGCATTTGCAAGTTCTGAATCCCTTTTAGTTTTCTCTATTTCATATAGTCTTGATTTAAGCAATCTCATTGCATATTCTCTATTTTGAACTTGGCTTCTTTCTGTTTGACACTCCGCAACTAAACCTGTTGGCACGTGCGTTAGCCTTACTGCAGATGAAGTTTTATTAACATGTTGCCCACCTGCACCTGATGCCCTAAACACATCCATTTTTATATCTGCTGGATTTATCTCTATTTCTACATCCTCTACTACTGGTAGTACTGCCACTGTTGCAGCAGAAGTATGAATTCTTCCACTACTTTCTGTATCTGGAACTCTTTGAACTCTATGTGTTCCACTTTCAAATTTCATTCTGCTATATGCACCCTTTCCAGTAATCATAAAAGATATTTCTTTATATCCCCCAAGTCCTGTTTCATTTTCATTTAAAACCTCAAGCTTCCAGTGCTTTCTTTCACAGTACATTGTATACATTCTAAATAGAGTTCCCGCAAACAACGCAGCTTCGTCTCCACCAGTTCCTGCTCTTATTTCACAAATAACATCTTTCTCATCATCTGGATCTTTAGGAATAAGTAATATTTTTAGTTCTTCTTCTATTTTTGGAAGTAACTCCTTCTTTTCTAGCATTTCCATTTCTGCTAAGTCTTTAAGCTCAGGATCATTCATCATTTCCTTAGCTTCTTCATATTCTTTTTGCACCTTTTTGTATTCTCTAAATTTCATTACAATTGGTTCTAACTCAGCATGCTCTTTCATATAATTTTTCCATTCTGCTTGGGAATTATTAATTATCTCTGGATCACTTATTTTTTCTGTTAATTCAATATATTTTTTTTCAACATCTTCTAATTTTTGAAACATAAATATAATCTCTCCTCTTTTAATTGGAAACTTTACAGTAAAATCTTTTTGGTTTCCATTTATTTAAACTTCTAGGATTATACTACATTTTAGATATTATTGCAACAGTTTCATTTGGTAATTTGAACAAAAGTGAGAGTTATGTTACAGACAATCACAATTTAATATTGCCACGATAAACAAAAACAGCCGAACTTG
>CAMPBM010000072.1 GCA_946637865.1 uncultured Lachnospiraceae bacterium
TCCATTCTTTTTATTAATTCTTTTTTTATTGTATCTTTTCCTGCTCCTGATACACCCGATAATAAGATTAACATATTTTCACCTTACCTTCTACAATTTCATCAGCTGCTAGTGAAACTGGTGAAACATCATCCTCGTCAGTTAAAACTTCACTTCCTTGTGCAATTTGTCTTGCTCTTTTTGATGTAGCTATAACTAATTTAAATCTGTTTTCAGTTTTAGTTAATAGCTCTGTAACTGTTGGTTTTACTATCATAAAATACATCCCCTTTTTTAATAATATTTATTCAACATTCTGAATTTGTTCTCTTATGTTCTCTATCGCAGTCTTAATTTCTATAGCCAAGTCTGTTATTTCAAGTTTAACTGACTTTGATGCTATAGTATTGGTTTCCCTATTCATTTCTTGAATTAGAAAATCCATTTTCTTACCAACCGGTTCTTTTGTTTCCAACAAATTTCTAAATTGGGATATGTGGCTTTTTAATCTTGTTAGTTCCTCTTCTATAGAACACTTATCAGCATATATAACAGTTTCTTGTGCTATTCTTGCCTCATCCACAATATCTGTTGCTAGAATTTCTTTTATCCTTTCTTTTAATTTTACTACATATTCTTCAATAAGTCCAGTAGTATATGAAAAAATACTATCTACCATTTTTTCAACACTATCAATTCTTTGCTTCAAATCTTCTTGTATCTTTTTCCCCTCAATTTCTCTCATACTTACCAAATTATCAACTGCTTGAAATGTGCATGTAGACAATTCTTGCCATATTAAATTACTTTCGTCATCTTGCATTCTTAATTGTAATACATCTGGAATTTTTACAACCTCGGTAACATTTATATTAGCATCTAACTTAGATTCTACAGCTAACTCTTTTAACTGCTCAATATATTTTTTGGCAAGTTCTTTGTTTATTATAAAAGATTTTCCTTCCTCACTATAATTGTTAAAAGTAATAAAAACATCAATTTTTCCCCTAGAAATGTTACTAGAAACGATCTTTTTTATCTTTTCTTCATAGCACATAATGTTTCTTGGTAGCTTAACAGAAATATCACTATATTTGTGATTCACCGATTTTATTTCTACTATATATTCTCTAGCATTTGCCTCTAATTTACTTCTTCCAAAGCCAGTCATGCTTTTCATTCTATATTTCATTCCTTGTATAATATATTTAGGTTTTTGAAAAGGATTTACCCATAAACCTTTATGTATAATTTCTGCTATACTATTATTTCTTAATTATTTCCTTTATATCACTGTTATCTTTTCTATACCTATTTATATTAATTTTTGACAAAACAATAACCTTTATCAAATAATATCCTCCAATTCCTATAGATATATATGATGCAATACTCATCAAACTATTTAAAGATACTTTTATATTATACATTAAAACTAAATTAGTCATTCCAAATATTACAACTTCTAGCCCATTAATAGATAATTTCACATTATCTTTTTTATACGACATCTCAAAAATAATAATTCCAATGAATAATATACTTAATGTTAAAATTTTTAAATCTTTCTCTAAAGTTATTAAACCAATATTCTTGCTTCCCATTACAACAATTATTAAATACATAACCATTACAATTGCTATTCCAATATTCATTAATGCTTCCTTTATTGTGTTTCTCTTCTGATTTGCATTAACCCTAGTTTCCAGTTTTTCTCTTATTTCTTCTATACTTACAGTATCAAATTTACTCCTATCTCCATCTTTTGATTGAATGACAATATTCTCAACTTCTTCTACATTTTCCTCATTTTCCTCAATGTCTTTCATATCGTCATCATTAAAAATTTCATATTGTACTATTTCAGCATTATCTATATTAGTAAATTTTTTCTTTTGTTGATTAAGGTTACCACTTTTAGATGCCCTTCGCGTGGCTATATTTACATTCTTATTATGTACCGTATTGTTGTTTTCTGTTTTACTCCTCTTATTTGATGACTGTGCTCCCTTCATTTTAGCACTGACCTGTTCTTTTTCCTCACTAACTCTAGACTCTTCCTTTATACTACTACTTCTTGTTCTATTCTTTGTACTTGTACTATTAGTTCTAGTAGAATTCTTTGAATTTTTAACACCTTCATCCACACTTTTGTTTCTAGTTGTTTTTCTCTTTTCATTCATGATATTGCTAGAACTGTTTTTCCTTGTGCTTTGTGTTTTATTCATATTAACATTTTCATTTTCAGTGAATTTATTCATCATATTAATCTTCATTCCTTTCGAATTCATACATAATAATACTAAGCATAGCCAAGCAAACCGTTTCTGTCCTTAAAATTCTATTTCCTAAACTAACAACCTTTGCTCCCTTTTTTTCCATATACTCTACTTCTGAAATGTCAATTCCACCTTCTGGTCCAATTATTACAGCAACTTTTAAATTACCACTTTCCTCTACCTCATTTAGGATATTTTTTAAGAGATTATTTTTCTCATTTTCATAACACAATAATACTATATCGTAATTCGAAAACTCTTCTGTAACTTCCTCAATACTCATTATATTGTATATTTTTGGTATAATATCTCTTCCGCTTTGTTTTGCTGCAACCTCAGATATTTTTTGCCATCTTTCCCTTTTTTTTACTTTATCCTTGCCATCTAGTTTAACAACACATCTTTTCATTTCAACCGGGGTTATTGCCTCTACTCCCAATTCGACCGATTTTTGTATAATCATTTCCATCTTATCTGCTTTTGGTAAACCTTGATAAATATGTACTTTAACATTAGATTCAGCCATATTTTCACTCATTTTTTGTATTTTACACAATATTTCATTTTTAAGAAATTCTTCTATTTTTACTTCGTAATTTACAGAGTTTTCGTAATCACACACAGATAGGGTATCACCTAATTTCATTCTCAAGACATTCTTTATATGATTAACATCATCGCCTAATATTATAATACTATCATCACTAACTTGTTCATTTTTTATAAAAAATTTTGGCATATAACTCCTCGCTTTCCTTAATATGTACATATTATACCATATTGAAAAATCTTTGTCTATGAATTTTTTATGAGGATTTTTGATGGCTACCTGCACAGGTAAATCACCTTAACCGTAACATTACAATAAGCCGTGAACCATAACCTAACAATATTCCTGTTCAATATTTCCTAGCACCTTGCCAAATTTTTTCTTGTCAATATCATACAATTTGCGATTAGCATCCATACCAAGTATTTTTTTAAGTGAGAAACCTAATCCAGTTAGCTTTCTCCAATTATTAACCCTTTCCGTTAAATATCTTATAATTTGATTGCTAAATGTTTCTTTATAACTATCTTCCCAATTCAAACTAGAAGCTAAAAAACTCAAAGCACTATCTAATCCAACATATCCGAAGGGATAAACTAGAATATCCATCTCTTAGATATCTATCTATTCTTTCATTTGATTTTAATCTTGCTATTGCACCACTCTGCCAATGAATTGGACTAACATTTGAAATAGTTCCAAGTAATGCATAATGCTTACACATTAATGCTTCATAACAAAGTTCTAGTCTGCTATTTAGTAATTCCCAAAATACTTTCTCATCACCATTAGCCAATATACTAATTTGTGGAAGATTAATGCTTACAACACCATAATTAAAAAATCCTTCAAAGTTTGTACCATTATAAGTATCTATATTTGTAATAATTCTAGCATTATGTATATCACTTTTTAATAGTTCGGAAATAATCATTTGATTTTCCTCGTGATACTCATCATTATTTTCATCATCTACTATAATCCCCACTATAAAATTTGCTTCACACATATTTACTAGACTTTCAATTTGAGATTTTATAGTATAAATTCCATTTTTAACCTCATCTTCTATTCTCTTTTGCACAAATGTTTCAATAGTTGTCTCACTTAATTCTACGCCACTTATCTCTTTTAGTTCCATAACATATTTATTATAGCTCTTTCGTAAATACTCACCCAAATATTTGATATTAATATATTGTTCTCCATATTGACTTTCTGCAACAATTGCAATTATTTGTGCAAGTATGGTACATGCCATTTGGAAAGTTTTAGGCTGATTTATTTGTATATTATTAATAACAGTTCCATTATTAAGCATATCCCCAACATTAATGAAAGATGAGTTTATTAATGGTTGTAAGAAATATTCTGTTGCGTGAAAATACAAAATACCCTCTTCGTGTGCCTTAGTGATTTTTTCTGGTAATAAAATTCTTTTTGTTAAATCTTTGGAAACTTCCCCTGCTATTAAATTTCTTTGCATGGTAGCAACTATACAGCTATTTTTATTAATACTTGAAACATTGTTAGCATTTTTTATAAGACCTAAAATAGATTCATCTGTTGTATTTTGTTTTCTGACTAAGGCACGAGTATATCTATATACTATATATTTTTTGGCTAAATCGTATTTACCATACTCCATTAGTTTTTCCTCTATTATATCTTGAATATCCTCTACCAAAATTCTCTTTTTGTCCAAGGCTTCAATATATTCAATAATCCTATCTACTTCCTGTTTATTAGCCCTTTTATCGTTAGTCACCTCTCTATTAGCTTTTTCAATTGCTATACTAATTTTGTCACTTTTAAATTCTACTGCTCTGCCATCTCTTTTTATAACTTTCAATTTGGTTACTAACCTCCTTTTATTTTCAACTCTTTCAACTTAATTATACTTTTGGAGTATAGTACCCCAAAACCTTTACAAGCTGATAATATTATATATTTACAGTGTGCATTCTGGATATTTATGAAATTAAAGGACGGCAGGTTGCTGCCGTCCCTAGTTTCAATTATTTTACAATGCAACTTGTACAATCTTATTTTCCTGAATACACTTTTGAACATCCAAAATTCTTTGATTTGATGAACCTCTAAACTTCAAAGTTGGATCTTTTTTCTCCATAACAAATCTTCCATCTACTAAAACATCAATTTCTTTTAAAGCTTGGTTTGTAGTTTCATCTTTTCTATTTTTCAATTCTTCTATAGTGTATCCACTATAGCACCAAACATTGAAATTAGGTCTTACTTTTTTTACATCTTTTATAAATTTAACAACTCCACCTATGTTTTCCTTGCAAAGAGGCTCCCCACCACTAATAGTAATTCCTTTTAGTATTGAATTTTGACATATCCTATTTATTATTTCTTCTTCATTAAATTCCTCTCCATAATCAAAACTCTGAGCCATTTTATTTTGACATCCCGGGCAATTGTGTGGGCAGCCACTTACAAAAAGCACTGCTCTCCATCCTAACCCATTTGATATACTTTCATCATAAAATCCTGCCATTTTCATAGCATAAGCCTCCTTCTTATATGTACTTTGTCGAGAAATAAGAAAATCTTCGATTTCCTTTGGAGCACTTTAGTGCTCGTACCTTTTACTGTGCCCCTTTAATTCCTGAATCTCCAGTAATATGGTTAACTCTATCTCTTAATTCACTAAGCTTACCATTGTTCCAACGAGAAGTTGTACCTACTAAGTAACCTGTAATTCTCTGAATTGTATCTATATCTGTACTTCCACACACTGGACATCTATCTAAATTAGCATCTGCATTTTCAAATCCACAGGCCATACATCTAGATCTTGTGTGATTTACACTACCATAACCCATATTATATTTATCCATTAAATCTACAACACCTTCGATGGTTTCTGGATTATGTGTTGCATCACCATCTAATTCAATATAGAAAATATGACCTCCTCTAGCTAAATCATGATAAGGTGCTTCTATTTTTGCTTTATGCTCAGCTGTACACTTATACCATACAGGTACATGATTACTATTTGTATAGTAGTCTCTATCTGTTACTCCTAATATAGTTCCATATTGTTTTCTATCTAACTTTGTAAATCTACCAGATAATCCCTCTGCTGGTGTTGCAAGCACACTGTAATTTAAATCATATCTATCTGCAAACTCTTTTACTATATCTCTTAATTCTGTTATTATTTCAATACCTAATTTTTGAGAATCTTCAGACTCTGCATGATGTTTACCTGTTAATGCTGTCAAGCACTCTGCTAGTCCTATGAAACCAATACCTAAGGTTCCTTGCTTTAATACTGGTTCTACAACATCGTTTGGAGATAACTTCTCGCTACCTTCCCACATTCCAGCCATCAACAATGGGAATTGTTTTGCAATCGCTGTAGATTGAAATTTATATCTATCATATAATTGACGTGCAGCTACTCCAGCATATTCTTCCAATTTACTTAAGAATATTTTCTTAACAGCTTTCTTGTAGCTAGCCGTCATGAATTCCTCTGAACCTCTTCCTAATTCAAACTTACAACCAGTCTTTTCTTGAGCTTCATAAGCGGATTCTATGGCAAGTTTTGGTAAATCTAACGTTGTGAAAGATAGATTTCCTCTTCCAATAGATGTTTTCTCACCATGTCTATTTTCAAAAACTCTAGTTCTGCATCCCATTGTAGCACATTCATATTTAAATCTTTGTGGATCCTTTTCGTCCCATTTTTCATGATAGTTAAATGTAGCATCTAGATTTATAAAGTTAGGGAAAAATCTCTTTGCAGTTACTCTACAAGCTAATTTATACAAATCATAATTTTTATCTTCTGGTAAATAATTAACTCCACGTTTTTTCTTCCATATTTGAATTGGGAAAATTGGAGTTTCGTTATTTCCAACTCCTCTTTCAGTAGACAATAATATCTCTCTTATTACACATCTACCCTCAGCAGAAGTATCTGTTCCATAGTTTATTGAACTAAATACAACTTGATTTCCACCTCTAGAATGTATAGTATTCATATTATGTATAAAAGCTTCCATTGATTGATGAACTCTTGAAACAGTATTATTTATTGCAAACTGCAAATATCTTTTTTCGCCTTTTAAATCCTTTACATCTTTCTTTATATAGTCTTCAACGTCATAATCGTAGAATTTTGATAAATCCTCACCTGTAAGTTCTTCAAGTTTCTTAATTTCTTCGTTAAAAGTCATCTTTACATATGGAGCTAAATAGTAGTCAAATGCGGGAATAGCTTGTCCTCCATGCATCTCATTTTGCACTGTTTCCATTGAAATACAACCTAATATGCTTGCTGTTTCTATTCTTTTAGCTGGTCTAGAAGCACCATGTCCTGCCTTAAAACCATTTTGTAAAATTTTATCTAGTGGATGTTGCAAGCAAGTTAAAGATTTAGTAGGATAGTAATCTTTATCATGCACATGAATGTACCCTTCCTTAACAGCTTTTCTTGCTTCTTCAGAAAATAAGAAATCATCAACAAATGGTTTTGTAGTTTCAGAAGCAAATTTCATCATCATTCCTGCTGGTGTATCTGCATTCATATTAGCATTTTCTCTTGTAATATCATTAGCTTTTGCACCAATGATGTCTAAAAATATTTCCTTTGTCTTAGACTTTCTTGCGACATCCCTATTATATCTATATGTAATATAACTTTGAGCAACTTCCTTTCTTGATGTTGTCATTAACTTTTTCTCAATTAAATCTTGTATTTCATAAACCGTAACTTGGTTTTTATCCTCTAATTGTTTTTCAACTGTATTTGCAACTTTATTTGCCAATTCCACATCTACTCCACCTTGAGTTTGTGCCATCGCTAAAGTTATAGCTTTAATTATTCTTTCTTTATTAAATTCTACTAATCTTCCGTCTCTTTTGATTACTTGCATACCTATATACATCCCCTTTTCTTAAATTTTATATTAATCAATTTTATTTCCTTCGATGTGATAATTATATATTAATATTTTTGTTTTTCTTGTTGCATTTGCAACAGATTATGACTTTTTTAATATCAGATTTGCAAGTTCCCTTTCCCCTAAGAAAACTTTTTTTAAAAAAACTTTTTTCAGCAATTCTTACATAGTTATTACGTCTAATTTCCATAATATGTCGAAACATTTGGAACATTTGGGGACGGTCTTGTTTTGTTTCAACGTTACAGGTCAGCCTTGGCGCTTTTGCAATAAGCCGTCCAATATAAGAATTATGTAATCGCAAAAAATATATTAACATTCCGCAAACTTGCTGGCTCGGCTTTATCAAAAAGCAAAAGGAATATATGATGTCGTGTAAGGTTTCAATACAGTTTATTCCTTTTGCACTTTTTGACAAACCTTGCCAAACTGCGCGTTTAGGGCTCCATTGTTAATATGTTTTTTTGCTCTTACATAATTCTTATATTGGACTACTCAACTATAATGGCTGACCAGACTATCATGCTTTGCCTAAAGCACCACCATAAACGAAAAC
>CAMPBM010000073.1 GCA_946637865.1 uncultured Lachnospiraceae bacterium
CTCCACTTCGTATTAATATATTTCATCAACATTATGGGCACCTGAACTGTAACGTTACAACTTTTTATAAATAATCTATCAAAATTATAGAATTATAATATATATTATGATAATATATAGAAGACGTAAAATGTAACACTATTCATAAAAATATCAATCTACTAAACTTATAAAATATATTAACTGAATAAAAAATATAAATGAAAGGAATTAAAGAATTGATAAAGAAAGATGAAGGGATTAAATTTTTAATTGAGAATTGTTATAAGAAGTTTCCAGAATTAATGGAAAAAATTCCAGAAGAAACCATGAAAAGAGTATTAGATAGAAATATTAAAGGTATAGTAACAGGAGGAAAGAACGAGAGATTTGCTGGTTTGTATTATCCAGTAACTAGACGTATACAAATTCTAAACAGAGGAGATATAGATTTAGAAGGTTTGCGTGGTAGCAAAAATGCAACAGGTGTTTTTGCACATGAAGGGATTCATGCAATGTTTAGAAAGTCAAAGACTAGAGGAGGGATAAGTAATTACCGAGGACAAATAAATATAAAGGGATTCATAAAGAAGAGTAAAGTAAGATACAAATCTTCAAGAAATATATTTGAACTTGCAGAAAATATTATTATAGAATCACCAGATGACTTTATGTTTTTATTTGATTTTGGTAGAGCTTTAGATGAAGGATTAACTGAATGGGTGAAACAAAAATGTGTAGAAGGTAATGGAACCTATGAAAACGAAGTGAATGTGGTAAATCAAATAGAGAATGCCATTGGTACAAAAAACGTGTTAAAAATGGTCGATAAAAAACCAAACGAGATGCATGAAATAATTAATATGAATAAGAAAGAGTTTAAAGACTTCTGTAATAAAATGGATTATGTTTTTTTCTTAAATGAGTTTAAAGGTGAAGTAGAAAAAGCAATTATTCATAATGAAGGTTATACAGAATTGGATAGATTCTATGAAAAAGAAGGAAAATATTTAAAAGATGAAATAAATTCCGCCAAAGTAGATGTCCAAATTATGTTGATAGAAAAGGTTATATTGCCAAATTTAAAGAAAGACAGTAGCATTGATTACGATGGATTAAAAAAAATGTTGAAATTTAAAGAGTTAATTTTAACTTACTGTGATGATTACGATATGATTTCAAAGTTATATAATACAGAAGTATATACACAAATGAAAGATAAATTAAACAATAGAATTATTCAATTTGCTAGAGAAAATCTGGAAAATGTTGATAAGTGGGATGATAAAAAAATAATGCAAATCCATGATGGATTATTTGACTATGGGCATATACCTTACAATGAAGGTTTTTATCAATTTCAAGAAAAAATTCTATATAGGGTTAAGAAAATTGGACTGGAAAGGGAGAAAATTATACTAGATGAGGTTAAACAACAAATTTTGGAAAAAGAAAAAATAAGTATTGAGCTACTAAGCAAAGACTACTATGATGGCAATTTTGCAATGCTAGACATTAATCATAAAGTAAAAGAGCTTATATTAAATAGAAAATTAACATATAATCAAGTTGCAAGTTTGTCAAGAGAAATTACTGTATACCGCGATTGTGGAAGAGTAATAAGCAAAAAGGATATCAAGGTTGAAAAGAAAGATAATGGAAAAAAAGAATATTATGTGTTAATTGATGGGAAAAAGTATACAAATGATTATTTAAGAGAAATGAAGTTATCCAGAAAGTTTGTAAGTTCTAAGAAGTTTGAAGTGGTTGATAAAGAAGAAAAGGAGGGGATAAGTATTATCCCACCAGTTTTAGCTACTATAAATAAAAAGCAAAGTAAACTTGCCACAATTATTGAATTTTTGAAATCGAAGTTATTAAAAAATAATAGTAGATCTGGAGGTAATACTGAAATAATAAATGGCATTGATAAAAATGTTGATAATAACATTAATAATGGTGTTAATAATAATGTTGATAAAAAGCAGGTACAAAAAGATGACTTCAGAACAAGTTTAAAGGTTGATGGTGATGTAAGTAAAACACATAAAAGAGAGAATGCTCATAAAAAAGAAAATGATGTGTTAGAGCATGAGTAAAGACCAATAAATTTCCAAACAACTGTTTACAAATTGGCAATAAGGTGATATAATATTTAAGAACTATTGTTTGGAGGTGCGAAAAAATGACTAATGAATATCAAAACATCTACATAGCTATTGATTTAAAAAGCTTCTATGCATCTGTTGAATGTCAAGAAAGAGGATTAAACCCATTAACAACAAATTTGGTAGTAGCAGATAGCAGTAGAACAGAAAAAACAATATGTCTAGCTGTAAGTCCATCATTAAAGCAATATGGAATACCGGGTAGAGCAAGATTATATGAAGTAGTACAAAAGGTTAAAGAAATAAATGAACAAAGGAAATTTAATGCACCAGGACACAACTTTACTTGTACGTCCTATGATGACATAGCATTAAAGAACAATAGAGATTTAGAACTAACATATATAATAGCCCCTCCAAGAATGAGTTATTATATGCAATATAGTACGAGAATAGTTAACATATATTTAAAATGGTTTTCTATGGAAGATATATATGTATACTCAATAGATGAAGTCTTTATAGATGTTACACGCTACCTAAAAACATATAATTGTACTCCTAGAGAACTTGCAACAAAAGTTATTCAAGAGGTACTAAAAGAGACTGGAATAACAGCAACAGTTGGAATTGGTACTAACATGTATCTTGCAAAAGTTGCAATGGATATTGTAGCCAAGCATACGGAGGCAGACAAATTTGGCGCAAGAATTGCAGGATTAGATGAGAAGGCATATAGAAAATATTTATGGAGCCATAGGCCATTAACGGATTTTTGGAGAATTGGAAAAGGAATATCTCAAAAACTAGAAAAAAATGGAATATTTACAATGGGAGACATAGCTAGGCAATCAATAATAAATGATGAAAAATTATATAAGTTATTTGGAATAAACGCAGAATTAATTATAGATCATAGTTGGGGATATGAACCATGTACGATTGCAAGCGTAAAATCGTACAAACCTGTAACAAATAGCTTAAGTTCTGGACAGGTACTAAAAGAACCATATAACCATGAACAAACAAGATTAATTGTAAAAGAAATGGCAGAATTACTATCACTTGATTTAGTAAAAAAGAATTTAATAACAAGCAAACTTGTATTAGAGATTGGGTATGATGTTTCAAACCTTTCAAAATCAAATTTAAGCCATTTTTATGATGGAGAGATAAATGTAGACCGTTATGGAAGGCAAGTACCTAAACACGCTCATGGAACGATAAATATTGACCATAAAACTTCATCTACCAAAATAATCACTAACAAATTTTTAGAATTATATGATAAAATAATAAATAAAAATCTATTAACTAGAAGAATAACACTTTCTGCCCTTGAAGTTGTAAATGAAGATGATTATAAAAATATTCCTAATTATGAACAGATGAATATGTTTATGGATTATAAATCACTAGCAAAACAGAGAGAAAAGGAAATAGCAGAAAAATCATTACAAAAGGCAGTATTAAATATTAAAGCAAAATATGGTAAAAATGCAATATTAAAAGGAATGAATTTTGAAAAAAGTGGTACAACAATAGAAAGAAATGGTCAGATAGGAGGTCATAAAAGCTAATGAATATGAAATATGATCATCAATATGATGATATAATAAATATGGAACATCACAAATCTAAAAATCATCCTCCAATGTCGTTATATGCCAGATCAGCTCAGTTTGCCCCTTTTGCAGCGTTGGTAGGGTATGAAGAAGCGGTAAAAGAAACAGCAAGAGAAGTAAGTAAAAAGATAGAATTAGATGACGAATCGAAAAGTGTATTAGACGCCAAAATTCAAATACTTTTAGAACAGATAAAAGAAAAACCTAAAGTAACTTTCACATATTTTATTCCAGATCAAGTTAAAGTTGGTGGGTCATATACAAAGGTAACTGGTATTATAAAAAAAATAGATGAATATAATCAGATTATTATTTTAGAAGATGAGACAGAAATACCAATAGATGATGTTTTGGATATTGCTGAAATTAAAGATGAATTGTAATGTTAAAAGTACTTTACGAAAAGATTGGTACCTAATATCAGTTTGCAATAAACAATAAGATGTGTTATAATTTAAACATCAGCAAGGACTAAGAGGAGTAGTTTTAAATTTTATTATAGAGAGTTATCGGTTGGTGGAAGATAATATAAATATAAAACGAAAGACACTTACGAGCTACTTATTTGAAACGGCAGTAGGATAAGTCGGAAATGAACCGTTATCTCATAAAAGTGATTATATATTAAAATCTTAATGATATGTAATAAATTGGGTGGTACCGCGGATTAAAACAGTTATTCGTCCCTTTGTGGATGATATAACTGTTTTTTTATATACGTGGACATTTGCAATATGTTTTATCTTTTGTAGATTTCGTAATGTCCACTATTGTTATATTTTAAGGAGGTTTACGAATATGAAAAACTTATATTTTAAAAATTTAAAAAAGTATTTAGGAGAACAAATAACCATAGAAGGGTTTGTTGATAATATTAGAGATTTACAATATGTCCAATTCCTAATTGTAAGAGATAGTACAGGAAAGATACAAGTTACGATAGAAAAAAATGAGGTTAATGAAAAATTAAATGAAATCGTTTCCAACATATCTATCGAAAGTACTGTAAAAATAACTGGAACTTTAGTTGAAAATGAGAAGGTTAAACTTAACGGAATGGAGTTAATTCCAGCAGAGATAATAGTTACAAGTAAATGCTTAGAAGAACTACCATTGAATTATAAGGATACTGATTCTGCCAAAATAGACACGAGGTTGAATTATAGATTTTTAGATTTAAGAAATGAAAAAAATCTTTTAATGTTCAAGGTTCAAACTACTCTTATAAACGCAATGAGAGAGTTCGTTGTAAGAAATAATTTTGTTGAAATCCACACACCAAAAATTATTAGTACAGCAAGTGAATCAGGTTCAGAAGTCTTTGAATTAAAATATTTTGATAGAAAGGCATATTTAGCACAAAGTCCTCAATTTTACAAGCAAATGGCAATGAGTAGTGGCTTTGAAAAAGTTTTTGAAATTGCACCTGCATTTAGAGCAGAAAAATCTAATTCATATAGACATGCAACTGAGTTTAATTCTTTTGATATTGAAATAAGCTATATTGATACATTAGAAGAATTAATGGACTTTGAAGAAGATTTATTAATTGAAGGATTATCAAAAGTAAAGCAAATATATGGTGATAAAGTCAAGGAATTATTTGGTGTAGATATTGTAGTTCCTAATAAGCCATTTCCACGAATTAAATTAGAAGAATTATATGAAGAGTTAGAGAAAAACTATGGCTTTAAAATGAACTACGAAGATGTAGGGGATATGAATTCAGAATCAGAAAAATTAGCATCGAAATTTATTAAAGAAAAATATGGACATGAATTTGTATTCATTACAGATTTTAGTGCAAAGAAAAGAGCTTTTTATCATAAAAGAAAAGATGGTGTTCCTATTGGTGCCGACCTAATTTGGAAAGGTTGTGAAATTACAACACTTGCATTAAGAGAACATAATTATGAGACACTATGTAATCAAGCAAAAGAGAAAGATTTAAGTGAAGATGTTAAGTTTTATTTAGAATTTTTCAAATATGGTTGTCCTCCACATGGTGGATTTGCAATAGGGGTAGAAAGACTTACAATGTTGTTGTTGGAAACAGGCTCATTAAGGGAAACAATGTTCTTATTTAGAGGACCTAATAGGGTAGAACCCTAAGTAATTTATAATATAAGTCAAGTTTTATGGAAACTATGAATCATAATAGTTAGTTGTAATTATCTGACCGTTATTGTATAATATGGAAAAATCGCAATATAGCAATATTCCACATAAGTTTAACAAAGCAAAACTAATTATTCAACCATTAGTTGATATAAAAAACACCCAATTCAACCAATGGTATGTGTACTTTTTTGAAATAATATTTTACACTTAAATTGAAGGAGGAAAAAAAATATGGATCAAATAAAAATTGGAAAATTTATAGCTGAATGTAGAAAAAATAATCATTTAACTCAAATGCAACTTGCAGAAAAACTAAATATAACTGATAGAGCTATATCGAAATGGGAAAATGGAAAAGCAATGCCTGATTCATCAATAATGTTGGCATTGTGTAGTGAACTTAAAATAAGTGTAAATGAGTTATTAAGTGGGGAGGTATTAGAAATGAATAATTATAATGAAAAAGTTGAACAAAATTTATTGGAAATGGTTAAACAAAAAGAAGAATCAGATAAAAGACTATTATCGATAGAGATTGTAATAGGAGTATTGATAAGTATAATTTTTTTCACATTAGTATTTATTGCTTCATATGTAGAAATGAAAGATTGGTTAAGAGCAACTCTTATTTTAACTGGGTTTATTCCATTTATAATTATGATACCATTTGCAATACGAATAGAGCAAAAGGCAGGATATTATGAATGTCAGAAATGTCATAATAAGTATATTCCAACATATTCAAGTGTATTTTGGGCTATGCACATAAATAGAACAAGATATATGAAATGTCCGAAATGCAATCAAAGAAGTTGGCAAAAGAAGGTTATAAATAAGGAACAAGATAAATAATTCTTATACGGAGATACTACTCAGAAGACAAAAGTGTTAAACAGTAGTTACAAGTCAGCTTTAGGCTTTTGCAATAAGCCGTCCAATATAAGAATTATGTAATCACAAAAAACATATTAACATTCCGCAAACTTGCTGGCTCGGCTTTATCAAAAGGCAAAAGGAATTTGAAAATAGTGTAAGGCTATGGTATGGTTTATTCCTTTTGCTTCTTTTGATAAACCTCGCCAAACTGCGCGTTTAGGGCTCCATTGTTAATATGTTTTTCTGTTCTTACATAATTCTTATATTGGACTACTCAATAATAATGTGTGACTTGTAATAAACAGTAACAAAATCTTACCAATAATTCAAAAAAATATTGCATGTAAGGATAAATATCGATATAATAATATTACAGAGATATTTTAAAATCACAAAAGATAAACGTATTTCAAATATGATGAACCTAATTGATTTTAGTAATATCTAAAAAGGGGGAAAATATGATAAAAGAACTAAAAATTTGCTTATAGAAAAATTAAAACAAGAATATTCAAGTGATGTTTCTGAAAGGAATATCAAAATTATCGCAATTGAGGGTGCGATAAATATTGTAGAGATAGGACTTAATATACAAGTGCAATAGATGATTTAAACTATAGAAAAAAGTATTAAAAAGAAAAAATAAAGGAGGATAGTATGATTTCGGAGCAAGAATTAAAAGAAATATGTGAGAATTATAATATAAATTTTGAAAATTTAATAGTAGCAAATCCAAATATATTAAATCGTGGAAATTATAAAGAGATTTGCCAAGTTTTAGATTATTTAAGAGAAAAATTAGATATTAAACCTTCGAATATAGAAAAATGCCCTAGTATTTTATATAGAAATGTATTCAACATAGAAAGTAATTATGATTTTTTAAAAGAAAAAAATATTCGTATTAACGATGTAGAATCATGTTTACATGTGTTGAGTAGTGAACCAGAGCAATTAAAAAAGACTTTTGAGTATGTAAAAGAAAACTATGGAGTAAAATCGATAGAAGGTAATACATCTATACTAGCTGTAGGTATAGATATTCTTGAAAGTGTAGAGGATTTGAACATAAAATTCAAGAATAAAAAAGGTAATTTGACTATTGCTGTTGGAATAGAATTTGGAACTACTAATATAGAAAATGTAAGAGAAATACTAAGTAGCCAAGAATATAAAGCCCATCCAGAGCTATTTACATCAGAAACATTAGCACATTCAGATATTGATAAAATAAGAGAAATACTAAGTAGCCAAGAATATAAAGCCCATCCAGAGCTATTTACATCTACAACACTAGCACATTCAGATATTGATAAAATAAGAGAAATACTAAGTAGCCAAGAATATAAAGCCCATCCAGAGCTATTTACATCAGAAACATTAGCACATTCAGATATTGATAAAATAAGAAAAATACTAAGTAGCCAAGAATATAAAGCCCATCCAGAGCTATTTACATCAGAAACATTAGCACATTCAGATATTGATAAAATAAGAAAAATACTAAGTAGCCAAGAATATAAAGCCCATCCAGAGCTATTTACATCTACAAC
>CAMPBM010000074.1 GCA_946637865.1 uncultured Lachnospiraceae bacterium
AAAGAACTGACATGGTCAGTTCTTTAATAGATACGACTGCCTGTCGTACAAAGAGGCAAGCTTTTAGACTTGCCCCTCATTTTTTAATCTGTAACTTTTACTATTCCTATTATCTTGTCGAACGGTATACAACCATACCTTCTACTATCTAATGAATTATCTCTATTGTCGCCCAAAACATACACACATTTATTAGGAACTGTTACATTTACATATACTCCCCCTGCAGAAGTTGTCTTTACATTTTTATCAATATAAGGTTCCTCCAAAAGAGTATCATTCACATATATCAATCCATCTTTTATTTCTATATGATCACCTGGTATACCTATTATTCTTTTTACACATGTAAGTTTACTATTTTTATTGTCATCTTCATACACACCTATTACACTATTTTCATCTTCTGACGATTTTTGAGTTATTAAGCTTGATGGTTGATATGCAATAATTATATCTCCCCTTTTTAATGACTCTTCTTCCACTCCTGTGTATGTTACAATCTGTCCGTCTTTTATTGTTGGGCTCATTGAATCGTTTATTATTCTTGTATGCAACTCACTGTTATTATTTTTATCAACATTATTCTTGTTATCGCTATTATTCCCCCTTTTTGAGAATGCAACCCCTAATATAATTGCAACTATCACCAATAATACTATTCCTATTATAATTATATACTTTTTCATATTTTTTCTTGTATGATATATTTTATAAAATCATACTCTCCTTTCCAACTTTATTTTTTAAAATTTTATTGTTTATCATCTCACCACCCTTCGTAATATATTATTTATGTTAGCTTTCTATACTCCTCTCTTATCTGGATTCCAAATCAACTTATGCAATTGAAGTTGAAGCCTAACCTTCGACATATTTATTCCTTTTTCGTTGCAATACTTCATAAAATCAACAATTTTTTCTGGATTAAGTTCATTAAACACTGGACTTAAATATACATAACTTTTAATTTTAAAACTTTTTAGAATTTTTTCTACGCAAGAGAAGTCCTCCTCCTTTATAACAAATTTCAAAACATCACTACTTAGCAGTTTTTCTATGTTTTCTATATTCATTGTTTTTTCCATATAGCTAGATGGACATTTATAATCCATAGTTATTAAACACCTTCCAACATATTTTTCTATATCAACTGTACCATTTGTTTCTATATTTATCTGGTAATCTTTTTCTATTAGTTGTTCAATTAAATTGTCCACACCACTATGAATAAGTGGCTCACCACCTGTTAATGTTACATTTTTGTTATTATATTTTTTTACTTCTTCAATTATTTCCCCAATTGTCATTTCTTGTCCATATTCATTCTCAATTGCATATTTAGTATCGCAATAGCTACAACGCAAATTACAACCTGCTAGTCTTATAAAAGTAGACAATTCTCCTGTTCGTATACCCTCACCTTCAATGCTTGAAAATATTTCGTTTATTATCATTGTTATACACCTCTATTGACACATCAATTTCTTCTCTTATTGTTACTATTGTAACATAATACTGTAAATATTTCAATACGACAGGAATATAGTTCAGCGTTATTGTTTAACAGTTTCGTCTTTTAAGTAGCCCAAACCATAGGATTATTTTGTAAAAAATGTTAAACAGTAGCGTTACAATTCAGGTGCCCATAATGTTGATGAAATATATTAATACTCCGTTCGTTTGCTGGCGCTATGATATGTGAAAAAGACGTTAGGTGGGAGCGCCAAACTGCGCACTCCACTTCGTATTAATATATTTCATCAACATTATGGGCACCTGAATTGTAACACAGTAGCAACTTAATAATAAAAATTTTTAAAAATACTTGTATTTTTCTGTAATTAAATGTATACTTAACATAGGATGTGCGGGTATAATTTAGTGGTAGAATGTCATGCTTCCGACCTGATAACGCGGGTTCGATTCCCGCTACCCGCTCCAACATTTTCTATAAAATAATCATAAAGATTGCTGTAGAAGAAGCACAAACTCCAGTTAAATTGCTATGGAAAGCACCTAATTATTCTAATTAGGTGCTAGTTGATTTTATATGTATTTATATGTTTCTTCCTTAACTTTAAAAATAACATTTAATATTATTAATAAAATAAAAATTAATACTTAGTACTACCTTTCCTCTTGTTTACATTTCGCTTGTTCAACCAGTTCCTCATATTTATCTAAGTTGTAATAGCAAACTGCTTCATTTACAGGTAAAGTAATATAGTTCATTATTTCTCCATTTGCTCTAAAATCAGGAATCCTTATATTATAGGGAATTTCTCTAATTGTAATATCTTTTTCAAAATAGTCTTCTTTTTCATAATTAACCTCAGACTCTATTCCAATATTATGTGCTAAGTCACTTTCAGGATCCATATATGCTTCATATAATGTCCTTGCATCAGCTGAAAAAATTCCTAATAATCGACATGCTTTTTTGGTACTATCAAAAATTTTATATAAAGCATTTGAATCGCGATTGCATTTTGCCTCACAAATTTTAAAATTTCTAAAAACATTTAGCATAAATTGTATAATTCCATCAAAACCACAAATACTCCTGCACTGTTGTGAAAATGCTACAGCATTATTTTTATTTTTATTGAAAAATTCTTCAGGATCAAATTCTTCATTCTTTTTTAATGTTTTTTCTACTCCTCTCATCCAATTCAATACTCTCCTTCTAGTATTTTCATCTTCAACGTTTCCTACACCTTCTTGAATATTACTACTAAGATCTTCGATTGTCTCACAATTAATCTTTTTCATTTTTTTTAAAGAATTCAAATCATAGCTATTAATAATAGCTCCTCTTTTTGTATATGTTATTACTAAATCGTCGATATCCTCTATATCAAAATCCATTCTGTCATCCCTCCAATAATATTTTTTACACGTCAAATTCTATAATAAAATTATTATATTGTCAATATTGCCCTGGATGCCTCCAGAAGAAAAAGTGCGTGAAGCACGCTATTTTGCGTAATTTCATGCACTTTTCATTTTTTACATCATTTTTTTTATTTTTCTGATGATATCGGTTGTCGAGTATTCTTTTCCCCTTTCCTTTTTTATTCCTTTGATTCCATATCTCTCGAATATTCTTTCTCGAGCACTTTGTAATACAGGATTATCCTCATGATACAGGATATCTGGTCTCAGAGCTTCAAAGAGATTTTGAAAAATTGTTAACCATTCACGCTGTGCCTTGTTATCTGCCTCAATCTCAAACTTGATGCTGTCTGGATTATAGTCTACCATAATTGTATAGTCAACATACCTTATCGCATCAACGATAGCAATACGTGCAGACTGATCTATTATGGGCCTATTGGGTCCTTTCAGTGCTGCGCATTTGTTGCTTTTTACAGCAACTACTACGATATCGCCCACTGATTTGGCACCTTTTAAATACCCAAGGTGATCAGAATGGAACACATCAAAGGTTCCGCTGGCCATTACAATTGTTTTGCCTTTCCGAATTGCCTCTATTGTATTGCAGAGTTGAATAATGTCTGTAAATATCATACTGCGACCTCCTTTTTATTTTTCAACCTGAAAATACTATGACTGACTGTATTACAGTCACCTTCTAAAAATCTACCGAAGTAGAAATCAAGACTTATAACATTGTAAATAACAAATATTATTACTGTATATCATTATCAACAAAATTTATCTTATTTTATCATATTTTTACATTCTTTTCAAGTGGTATTCTTAAATATAATTAATTCTATGGTTTACGGGATGTTACTGGTTAGCCTTGAAACATTTGATTATAAAACCATTGCAATAAAAAAAATAATGTTATATACTTAATCAATAAAAAAAGGAGAGTTCAACTTCAATATGTAAGCCAACTTCTCAAACATCTATACTCCTTGCAAAAGAAGAAAGGACTGAATTCATTATGAATAATTTAGCAAATTCAAGTAAAACCTCATCTACAATATCAATTCCTAAGTATTCACTTTCTGAAGAATTGATAAATGCAATATCTCATGGAATAGGTATTGCTCTAAGCATTACTGCTTTAGTATTATCTGTAGTTATGTCTGCAAAGCATCACAGTGCAATAGCAGTTGTCAGTTCATCTATATACGGCACTATGCTTATAATTTTATATACTATGTCTACACTATACCATAGTTTCAAACCTACATGTAGAGCAAAAAAAGTTTTTAGAGTTTTTGATCACTGTAGTATATTTTTATTAATTTTTGGCTCATACACTCCTTATGTCTTAGTTGCATTAAATGGTACTGTTGGTTGGACGATTTTTGGTATTATACTTGCACTTACTGTTATCGGAATAACTCTGAATGCAATAAATTTGGAAAAATTCAAAAAAATATCCATAGTTTGTTACCTGTGTATGGGTTGGTTAATAGTTTTTGCTTTTAAAGATATATGTAATGCTGTAGAGAAAAACGGGATTATCCTTTTAGCCACTGGTGGAGTTGTTTATACAGTTGGCGCTGTAATCTTTGGACTTGGAAAGAAAATAAAGTATATGCATTCATTGTGGCACTTTTTTGTGTTGGCTGGTAGTATTTTACAGTTTTTTTCTATTTATTTATATGTACTTTAAAGTAATTAATTTTATAATTGTTCGCGTGCGAAATTTTCGCAAGAAAATTTCTGTACAACCGTTAGCGAAGCTTTTTATATAATTGGAAAGCTCTATAAGTTAATTTTTACTGTATACTAGAACTTTCCTATTATATAAAAAATGAGAACCTATATATAAATTTCTTATATATAAAGTTCTCTTTTTTTGCTTATAGTAATAACTCTTACTTATTATCGTCGAATAATAACTGAAACTTGTCACTAAATTCTGGTTCGTACTTTTTTAAATTAATTGGTCTCAAATCTTTATTTGTAAAGCAATGCTTTGTTTCTGCCAGCATAACAAGTTCACCCGTTTCTTTATTTGTAATATTATATCCTACTGTTAATCTAACACCAGAATATTCCTTGACAAACATCTCAATTAAAATAACATCTCCAAATGTAACATAGTGTTTATATTCACAATTTACACCTAGTACTGGAATAGTTACCCCCTTATCTTCCATAGTTGCAAATGGCATTCCTACCTGTTCTAGCCAAAAGCATCTTCCTTCTTCCATATATCTAATATAATTTGAATGATGTACTATGCCCATCCTATCTGTTTCATAATAATTGATTTTTCTTTCAAAGACATTATTTATGTGCGCCAACTTTTCTTCCTCCTACCTATATTTTTCATCAACTTATTCGCCCTTTATACTATTAATTTTAAATAACTTAAATAACTCAACAATAACAATTGGTGCTAACACTAAGCATACAGTTTCTACTATATTTTCTGCAGGTAATTGAACTATACTAAACACATTTCTTAAAGCTGGTACAAGTAATACTACAAACATTAATCCTGCTGAAACTAAAATAGCTAATATTAATATCAAATTACTAAATAACCCACTAGTAAACATTGATTTACGGTTATTTCTAACATTAAACACATGAACTAATTCAGACAAT
This sequence comes from uncultured Lachnospiraceae bacterium, assembly GCA_946637865.1. Taxonomy (GTDB): domain Bacteria; phylum Bacillota; class Clostridia; order TANB77; family CAG-508; genus CAG-492. The sequence continues at coordinate 5,545 of CAMPBM010000074.1, forward strand.
GCAAGAACTATAAATGCCATAGTTTGTGCTATAGCTACACGAACTTCATCTGGAGTTTTTCCATCCATTACAGGCACATTCTTTGTATTCAATCCTATTATAAAAGCTGTTAGTGTTAATAAACCAATCATTGTACCCTGATATATAATTCTCCAGGTCATGCCTTTTGTGAAGATACCCTTTTGCTTCTTATTAGGTTTCCTATTCATTACATCCCTTTCTGCAGGATCTACTGCTAATGCTAACGCTGGTAATGAATCTGTAACAAGATTAACCCATAAAATATGGATTGGAAGTAATGGTTCTATTAGCTTAATATCAACTCCAAATTTATTTGCTAGTAGTGGTGCTATAAGAATAGCTAAGAATAGCAAAATAATTTCACCAACATTACTTGATAATAAGAACTGTATCGCTTTTAAAATATTATCATATATACGTCTGCCTTCCTCAACAGCAGACACTATTGTAGAGAAGTTATCATCTGTTAGTATAACATCAGCCGCTTCTTTAGAAACATCTGTACCTACTATTCCCATAGCACAGCCTATATCTGCCGTTTTTAGTGCAGGAGCATCATTTACTCCGTCACCTGTCATAGCGACAATTTCACCATTTTTCTGCCATGCTTTTACAATTCTAACTTTATGTTCTGGTGAAACCCTAGCATATACAGCAATTTTTCTTACTCTTTTCTCTAGTTCTTCATCTGACATATCTTCTAACTTTGCACCAGTTATAGCCTCATCTCCTTCTTCCATAATTCCTAAAGCTTTGGCTATAGCTGTGGCTGTAATTTTATGGTCACCTGTAATCATGACTGTTTTTATTCCAGCAGATTTACATTTTGCAACTGCTGCCTTTACTTCTTCTCTAGGTGGATCAATCATACCAACCATACCTACATATATTAAGTTAGACTCTATCTTTTCCATTTCTTCTTTTGAAGGCATGTGGTCTAATTCTTTATATCCCATAGCTAAAACTCTTAGCGCATTTTGAGCCATTTGTTCGTTTTGCTCATTTATTTGTTTCGTGAATATATCTAAATCATTCTTAATTTCGCCTTTAAATAAATAAGAATTGCACCTTCTTAATAATTCATCAACACCGCCCTTGGTATATACTAAAAATTTATTCCCCACTTGATGTACAGTTGTCATTAGTTTTCTATCTGAATCAAAAGGTACTTCTGCAACTCTTGGGTATGATAGATAAAGTTCCGGAGTAAAATCTAATTTAAATCCCATATCTACCAAGGCTGTCTCGGTTGGGTCACCTGTTAATTCATTACTTGCACTTACTTTAGTATCATTACACAACATGCTGATGCGTACTAATTCTTGAAAATCTTCTACATCTTCTTCCGTTATATCCTTCATATCAACTAGTTTACCATTATAATATACTTTTTCAACCGTCATCTTGTTTTGAGTTAATGTACCAGTTTTATCTGAACAAATTACAGAAGCACTACCTAAAGTTTCAACGGCTGGCAATTTTTTTACAATAGCATTCTTCTTTACCATTCTTTGAACCCCTATTGCAAGCACTATTGTAGATACCGCTGCTAATCCCTCTGGAATTGCTGCAACAGCTAAACTTACTGCTGTCATAAACATATCTAATGGTTCTTTTCCATATAATAGGCCTATAACAAATATGATAACACAGATTACTAAAGCTGCTATACCCAAAGTTTTTCCTAGCTTATTCAACTTTGTTTGTAGTGGAGTTTCAGATTTTATTGTATTACTGATAATACCTGCAATTTTTCCAACCTCTGTATTCATTCCAGTTTCAACAACAATACCTTTACCTCTTCCGTAGGTTATTAGAGATGATGAAAATAGCATATTATTTCTGTCTCCAACGCCTACTTTTTCATTTTCAATTGTTGCTGAATTTTTTTCTGATGGAACAGATTCTCCTGTTAGCGATGCTTCTTGTGACTTCAAATTAACTGCCTCTATAATTCTTAAATCAGCTGGAACATAATCTCCTGTATCTAAAACAACAATATCACCTGGGACTAACTCCCTTGATGCTACAACATTCATTTCACCGTTCCTAATAACTTTTGCAGAATGACTACTTAATTTTTGCAATGCCTCTAAAGATTTTTCTGCCTTAGCCTCTTGTGCCACTCCTATTATTGCATTTACAATAACAACTACAAGAATAATTATAGAATCGGTAACCTTGCCTTCTTCTATATATCCAACTACACCTGAAACCACTGCAGCTATTATTAAGACAATAATCATAAAATCTTTAAACTGTTCAATAAATTTTACAAATAGACTTTTTTTCTTTTGAGCTTTCAATTCGTTAGAGCCATATTTTTCTCTGTTAGCAATTACTTGTTCGTTTGATAATCCCTTTTCTTCAGAAATATTAAATTCTTTAAATACTTCTTCTTTAGATTTGTTATACCATTTCTTTTCCATGATAACCTCCATTCCGTCGCTTCGCTCGGCACAAAGTGCCATGAAAAA
>CAMPBM010000075.1 GCA_946637865.1 uncultured Lachnospiraceae bacterium
GCTCTTACATAATTCTTATATTGGACTACTCAACTATAATGGCTGACCTGTAACCGTCCCCAAATGTTTCAAAAGAAAAAATTAGCAAAAGGTATTGACATTTGCCAAAAAAGGGTATAATATATTAGCAGTCTTAAATAAGGATTGCTAATTCTCGCATAATAAGGGATTAATTAAAGAAGGAAGGTCAAACAAAAAGTAATGCCTAGAACCTGTTGTATAATAGGTGAAAAAGTGTGTTACTGAAAAAATTCACTAAAAAGAAGAGGTGAACGGTTTGCTAAACGATAGAAAAAAAAGGATTCTTCAAGCAATAGTAGAAGAATATGTAGACACGGCAGAGCCAGTGAGTTCAGGTGTTATATGTAAAAAGCAAGGAATTGAATATAGTAGTGCAACAATTAGGAATGAAATGGCAGAGTTGGAGAAGGATGGTTACTTAGATAAGGTGCATACATCAAGTGGAAGGGTGCCTTCAGCTAAAGGATATAGGCTATACGTTGATGAGTTATTGAAGGAACAGAATTTATCTTTAGAGGAAACAAAGTATATAAAGGAAAAACTCGAGATAAAGGTAAATGAAATAGAAGAACTGACACGAATAACTACAAATACATTATCGGAGATAACACACTATACTACAGTGGCGATAGGTCCTAAAAATGATAACCAGTTAATTGAAGAAATTAAATTTGTATTGTTGGGTACTAGAATGCTTATGTGTGTAATAATTACAGATAGTGGTTTAGTAAAAGAAGCGATAATAAAATTTGACGAAGATATTAATGAAGACCAAGTTCAGAATCTAAACAATATATTTAATGCTAAGTTAAAGGGAAAGCCATTTGAAAAAATTGATAAGCCATTGGAAGAATATATTTTTTCTGAGTTGAATTACAGTATTAACATTATAAAAATGATTATTGAACAAATAAATAAAGTAATTGAAGCAGAGGAAAGTGTATATTACGAAGGTGCAAATAGAGTATTTGAGCAGCCAGAGTTTCAAAATGTGCAGATGGCAAAAAACTTTATTAATATACTGGATAAAAAAGAATTGGTAGTTGACTTGCTAAATTCCGAATTTAACGAAGACATTAATGTGTATATTGGCGATGATGACGATGAAGACGAATTAAAAGATTTTAGTGTTATTACATTTAAACAGAAAATTAACGATAAAGAAATGGGTACTATAGGAATAATAGGACCTAAGAGGATGGATTATTCAAAGGTTATTTCTGTGATGAAATATATAAAAGGTTTGATGGGAAATGGAGGTAAGTAGAGTAATATGGGAAAACACTTTGAAGATAAAAAAGAACAAAAGCAAGAAAATCAAGAAGTGGAAAATAATGAAATTGATGTAAAATTACTTAATGAATTGAAAGAAAAATTAGAAGCACAAAAGGCGGAAATAAACGATAAAGATGAGAGATTAAAAAGATTAATGGCAGAGTTTGACAATTACAAAAAGAGGAGTGCAAAAGAAAGGGAAGGAATGTATAATTCTTTAGTTTCAGATATTGCAATTTCTATATTGCCAGTAGTAGATAATCTTGAGAAAGCCGTAAGCGTAAAAACAGAGGATGATAATTACAAGGTAGGAATAGAATTAGTGTTAAAACAGTTTAAAGAAGTGTTAAAAGCTAATGGAATAAATGAAATAGATGCAATTGGAAAAACCTTCGATCCTCAATTACACGAAGCTATAAGCTCTGTTGATGATCCTGAACTTGGAAGTCAAGAGATTAAAGAGGAATACAGAAAAGGGTATATGATAGGCGATAAAGTTATAAGACATTCTTTAGTTGTTGTAGCTAATTAATGATATGTATACTAAAGAATAAATAAAAGAGAGTATAAAGTTTTTTAATATAAGGGAGGATAAAAAAATGGGAAAAATTATAGGTATAGACTTAGGAACAACAAATTCATGTGTTGCAGTTATGGAAGGTGGAGAAGCAGTGGTTATACCAAATGCTGAAGGTAATAGAACAACACCATCAGTTGTTGCTTTTTCAAAAAATGGTGAAAGGTTAGTAGGGCAAATAGCTAAGCGTCAAGCAGTTACGAACCCAGATAACACAGTTATCTCAATAAAGAGACATATGGGAACTGATAAAAAAGTAAATATTGAAGGTGATGAATTTTCACCACAAGAAATTTCTGCTATGATTTTGCAAAAATTAAAATCAGATGCTGAAAGTTATTTAGGACAAAAAGTTACTCAAGCTGTTATAACAGTACCAGCATACTTCAGTGACTCACAAAGACAAGCAACAAAAGATGCAGGAAAAATAGCTGGCTTAGAGGTTTTAAGAATTATAAATGAGCCAACAGCTGCTGCACTTGCTTACGGAGTGGATAAAGATAATACTGACCAAAAAATAATGGTTTACGATTTAGGTGGGGGAACTTTCGATGTGTCAATACTTGATATTGGTGATGGAGTATTCGAAGTTCTAGCTACAAGTGGAAATAATAAATTAGGTGGAGATGATTTTGATGAAAGAATTATTGAATACCTAGTAGCAGAGTTCAAAAAATCAGAAGGAATAGATTTATCAAAAGATAAGAGTGCTATGCAAAGATTGAAAGAAGCTGCTGAAAAAGCTAAGATAGAATTATCAGGAATGACTCAAACAAATATAAATCTACCATTCATTACAGCTGACAGTACAGGACCAAAACATTTAGATATTACACTTACAAGAGCTAAGTTTGAAGAATTAATAGGAGATTTAGTTCAAAGTACAACAGGACCTGTAAATCAAGCTTTAAAAGATGCAGGATTGACACCAAATGATATAGGTCAAATATTACTAGTTGGAGGTTCTACAAGAGTTCCATTAGTTCAAGAAACTGTTAAGAAAATAACAGGAAAAGAACCAAATAAAGGTATAAACCCAGATGAATGTGTTGCAATTGGTGCATCAATTCAGGGTGGTGTATTATCTGGAGATGTTAAGGACTTAGTATTATTGGATGTTACACCATTATCATTAGGTATTGAAACATATGGTGGTGTATTTACAAAATTAATTGAAAGAAATACAACAATACCAACAAAGAAATCACAAGTATTCTCAACAGCAGCAGATGGTCAAACTAGCGTTGAAGTTCACGTTTTACAAGGTGAAAGAGAAATGGCTGCTTACAATAAAACTCTAGGTAGATTCAATTTATCTGGAATCCCAGCAGCTCCAAGAGGTGTACCACAAATTGAAGTTACATTTGATATTGATGCTAATGGTATAGTTCACGTATCTGCTAAAGACATGGCAACAGGAAATAGTCAACAAGTTTCTATTACAGCTAGTACAAACCTATCTGATGAAGATATAGAAAAAGCTGTAAAAGATGCTGAGGCACATGCAGCTGAAGATAAGAAGAGAAAAGATGATATAGAAACAAGAAATAATGCAGAAAGTTTAGTATATAACTGCCAAAAGACATTAGATGAGTTAGGAGATAAAATTAGTGCTGAAGAAAAGGCTAAAGCCGAAACAGAAATTGATAGTGTTAAAAAAGCATTAGAAGGTTCTGATACAGACGCAATAAAGAGTGCAACAGAGAAATTAACAACAGTATTTTATTCTATTTCAGAAAAATTATATTCTGCAAGTACTGCTGGAAATGAAGCTGGTAATACAACAACTGGACCAAATGTAGATGAGAATGGTAATGTCTATGATGCAGATTATAAAGTAGAAAATGATGATGAAAATAAATAAATTATGCGGGGGTGGCGTTTGCGCCTCCTCGTATTTAATATAGTAGGAGGAAAATATGGCTCAGAAGAGAGATTATTATGAGGTATTAGGTGTTAGTAAGAATGCTACAGATGAAGAGTTAAAAAAAGCTTATCGTAGGTTAGCAAAGAAGTACCATCCTGATGCTAATCCAGATAATAAAGAAGAAGCTGAGAAAAATTTTAAAGAAGTTAATGAAGCATATGAAGTATTGTCAGATGCACAAAAAAGGCGTATGTATGACCAATTTGGACATGATGGACCTGCTGGATTTGGAGGAGGTAACCCTGGCGGAGGATATTATTCGTATTCTACTTCTGGGTTCAGTGGCTTTGAAGATTTTGATTTAGGCGATATTTTTTCGACAATTTTTGGTGGTGGTGCTGGAAGAAACAGTAGAAGAAATAATGGACCAATTAAAGGTGCAGATTTAAGATATAATTTGGACATTTCTTTTGAAGACGCCTTTTTAGGTGTTGAAAAGGAAATAACTATTTCACGTGACGAAAAGTGTGCTACATGTTCGGGAACTGGTGCAAGACCAGGAACTGTTTCCGAAACTTGTAAAACTTGTGGAGGAAGTGGTCAGGTAAAACATGTTCAAAATACTATCCTAGGACAAATGCAAACCGCTAGAACCTGTTCTGTTTGCCATGGTACGGGTAAGGTTATAAAAGATGTTTGCGATACCTGCAAAGGCAAGGGAACAGTTAGAAAAATGGCAAAAATTAAAGTAAAAATCCCTGCAGGAATAGATACAGATCAATCAATAGTATTAAGAGGTGAAGGTGAACCTGGAGCTCGTGGAGGAGCTAATGGAGATTTATACATAGTGGTTAGAATTAAGAAGCATAGTATTTTTACTAGAAAAGGAAACACTGTGTATTGTAATGTCCCAATTACATTCACACAAGCAACTTTAGGTGCCGAACTTGATATTCCTATGGTGGATGGTCAGAAGGTTAAATATAAAATCCCTGATGGTACACAAACTGGAACTACGTTTACGATTAAAGGTAAAGGATTTAAAACTATTAATAATTCAAGTGTGGGTGATTTTGTATTTACTGTAAATGTTCAAGTTCCAAAACGTTTGTCGAAACAACAAAGAGAGTTGCTAGTAGAACTTGCGAAAACTATGAATGAACAGCCTCCAATTAAGAAGAGAGGGATATTTGGGTAAGCTTCGAAAAAGGCGAAGAAAATTCTAAAATTTTCTTCGCTTTTTTGGATTGGGGACGGAGAAGATTTTAAATCTTCTCCGTCCCCAATTTCAACCAGAAAATAAAAAAATAATATTTACAAACTCCGTCAAGAATGATATATTCAATTGTAGTAACGAAATAGTTACTAAAAAAGGAGGAATTAATATGGGATTTATTAAAGCATTTTCAGGATCAATAGGAGGAGTGTTTGCTGACCAATGGTTAGATTATTTTGAACCAATGCCACATAGTAAAACAGAAGTTATATTTCCAGCAGTAAAAAAAGGAACCAATGCTGGTCGTGGTTCAAATACTAAGGGATCAGATAATATTATATCTAATGGAAGTAAGATAATAGTTCCACCAAATACTGCATTAGTAACTGTGCAAGATGGTAGAATTACAGGATGTATAGCAGAAGAAGGTGGATTCGAATATAGAGTAGATGGATCAGCTTCCCAGTCTATTTTTGCGGGAGATGGAATTGTTAAATCATTAATCTCACAAGCTTGGGATAGATTTAAATTTGGAGGAATTCCATCTACACAACAATCAGCGTTTTATGTATATATAGGAGAGGTTGATAATAATACTTTTGGTACTCAAGACCCAATTTTTTGGGATGATGCATTTTTAGGTTCTCAAGCTGGTGCAATGGTGCGTGGTTCATATACGTTGCATATACAAGAGCCAATGACATTTATACTTAGGTCTGGATATTTACAATCAAGCAATCCGTTATTTGACTTGCAGGATTTCGATGATCCTTTTGTTAAAACATTGTTTGATAACGTTTTGGCAAGTTTAACACCTGCGTTTTCAAAGTTCTTCGATGACCCTTCAAAACCAAGTACAATGAAAACCTTACAAAGCAATCAACTAGAGTTTACAAAAGTTCTAAAGGAAGCAATTGAAGAGAATTATGGTTGGCTAAGTAACTATGGTATAGAGATTGGAAAAGTTAACATTACTGCTATTGCATATAATGAAGAAACTGCAAAGAACTATTACAATGCTCAAGCTATGGATGCATCAATATTACGTGCGGAAAAAGCAGGGGGAGCAGATGCATTTGCAAAAATTGCAACATCACTTGGTGTTCAATCTGCTGGAAACAATGCAGAAAGCTTTTCTTATATGGGTGGAATAAATAATGTTACAAATGCGGGGCAACAGCCACAGCAATCACAACAGCAACCACAGTCACAGCCACAATCAGAAGCACAGCCACAGGAAGATCCATATGAAAAATTGAGAAAACTAAAAGGATTACTTGATGAAGGAATAATTACACAGGAAGAATTTGATGAACAAAAGAAAAAACTTTTGGGGGTGTAGTAAATGGAAGAAAATCCTAATTTTGACGTAAACTCTGTTGGTAATGGAGGAAAGAATCCTGATTTTGACGAAAACTCTATCGGTAATGGAGATGAAAATCAAGCTGGGATTGGAAGCAATAGTATTACCAATGAAGAAGGCAGTATATCAGAAATGGGACAGGAGAACGAAGAAAAAAAGACTAGAATTGTACAAACTGATATAGGGGCAAAAAATGGGCAAAACAAGTGTCCTAAATGTGGATCAACTTCTATAGCTCTTAGCATAAAAAAGGGTCTTTTAAGGTGTAATTATTGTAGATTTGAATTTGCACCAGAGAAAGTTGAAGGTTGGGTTACAGATATAAAGAGTTTAAATAATGAAGTAAGAGGTTCAGGAACTTCAGACATTGCTAAAGGTGCTAGTGATGTTGTTACCTTCAAATGTAGTAGTTGTGGTGCAGAAGTTGTGGTAGATACAGCATCTTCTAATCAAGCTAGATGCCATTGGTGTAGAAGTATATTATCAGTTAATCAGCAAATTCCAAATGGGGCAGTACCTGATATGATTTTACCGTTTAAGCTACCTAAAGATGAGGCCAAAAAAGAAATTGAAAAATTTGTAGGAAAAAGAAAGTTTTTCGCAAATCCTACATTTGCGAAGGAGTTTACAACACAGAATATTATGGGTGTATATTTCCCATATATGGTAGTTGATATTAACTCTCATGCTCATTTAGCAGGTCAAGGTGAAAAAAAAATTAGAAGTTATGGTACAAGTGATAGAAAATATTACGATGCAGAACTATATGATGTTGACCGTGAATTTGATTTAACAATTGAGGGTTTGACAATAGAGTCTAATGCTGATAGGCTTAAATCTGGTTCAGATAAAACAAACAATATAATTAATACTATTATGCCATTTGATGTAGAAAATAGCGTAAAATATGATTCGAATTATCTATCTGGCTATTCTTCAGAGAAACGTACTACTAACATAAACGATTTAGAAGAGATGGTAAATAAGCAAGCTAAGGATATTGCAAGGTATCAGGCAAATAGTACTATTCAACAGTATACTCGTGGTGTTAAATGGGAGTCTGAAGAGTTAGATATAAAAGGTAGACAATGGAAGACTGCATATTTACCAGTTTGGCTATATAGTTATCAACAAGTAAAAGGGCAAAGTAAACAATTGCATTATGTCGCAGTTAATGCTAGAACTAAGGAAACAATGGGTAGCGTGCCAATTCATATGCCTAAACTATTGGGTATTACAGCTGTAATAGAAATAATTATTTTTTTAATAGCGCTTTTATGGGATGTTTCATGGTTTTTCTTAATAATTGGTCCAATTTTCTTTGCAATTATATATTCAAGATATCGTAATGCTGGAAAAAGACATTATCATGAGAGAGAAACTAAAGCAAATATTAGCAATATAAAGAAAACTGATGAATATGTTGAAACGAAAACTAAACTTCCTAATGCTATGATGGAGGGTGCAAATAATGCCAGTGTTATGGGAGGATTTGGAATGTTTAAGTAGTGTTTGTAATCTATGCGACAGGTGGGATGCCACTCTGTCGCATCGTTACAATTCACGGCTTTTGCAATAAGCCGTAAAAAATCAAAATTATGTAATCG
>CAMPBM010000076.1 GCA_946637865.1 uncultured Lachnospiraceae bacterium
ATTGTAAGCGATTACATAATTTTAATTTTTGACGGCTACCTGCAAAAGTAACCCATCTGAACTGTAACTTCAACCCGTTACAATGGAGATTACTTTACTATTACAAGTGAAAGAAGGCAAGTGGATGTGAGAAAAGTCTAACAGATAGACATTTCCCACATCCACTTGCCTTCTTTCCTCTGTCGCACAACTTATCTACAAAATCTGTGATTTCCAATTGTAGTAACATACGGTCTAGACCAAATCCAACTACTAGTAGCAGTATTTGGATTGAAATAATAAATACAACCATACGTAGGATCCCATCCATTTAAAGCATCCCTAGCAGCATTTATTGCCGTATTATTTGGAGCATAATTAATTTGACCATCACTAACTACATCAAATGCACCTGGTTGATATATTACCCCTGCTACACTATTTGGAAAACTGCTACTCTTTACCCTATTGAGCACTACTGCAGCAACAGCCACCTGACCTGCATACGGTTCGCCCCTTGCTTCGGCATACACTAAATGTGCTAGCAAATTTAAATCACTATTATTACTACTCTTTCCTGAAGAAGATGATGAAGAAATCCCCATTGCTGATAATGTATTAGGTCCTGCAATACCATCAACTTTTAACCCATTTTTAGATTGAAATAATCTTACAGCTGTAACGGTCTTACTACCATATATACCATCAATACTACCATTATAGTATCCCCATCTTTTAAGTTTTGTTTGTATTTGAGTTACCTCGGTACCAGTTGAACCGTACTTTGACAAAGCAAACGCTTCATTAGTTCTAAATGATGTATTATAAAAAATAAAAATAGCAAATACTGCCGTGATGTTTATTATTGCTAATATTTTCCTTCTTTTCATAGTTTTTCTCATAAAAAACTCACATTCCTTTCTTGCTTTGGTGGGAGGCACACACAATTATGAAAGTATGTTTCTTTCAAACAAAATTACCTCATTATAAGAATTATCATTCCCATAATGAGGTAAATTATACAAATTATATTAGAAAATACCAACAATATTTCCGAATTCATCTACATCAATTTTCTCCGCTGCTGGAACCTTTGGTAAACCTGGCATAGTCATTATCTTTCCTGTTAAGACTACTATAAAGCCAGCCCCTGTCCTTAATGCTACATCCTCTACATGAATATTAAATGGTTCATTACATTCTAAATTCTTAGCATCATCCGAGAATGAATATTGCGTTTTTGCAATGCAAACTGGTAATTTTTCATATCCAAAACTTTTAATTAATTCAATGTTTCTAAGTGCTTTTTCAGTATATTCCACAGATTCTGCACCATATATTTCTGTACAAACCTTACCAATTTTGGCTTCTATAGAGTCTTCTAAATCATATATATATTTAAAATCTGAAACTTTTTCACATAACTCTACCACCTTTTGTGCTAAATCTGTAATTCCATCTCCACCTTTTTCCCAATTCTCACACAAACTTAAATCAACATTGTTTTCGTTTAAAATTTTTGTTAACGCTTGAATTTCTTTTTCTGTATCTGTCTTGTATTTATTTATTGCTACTATAACATTTAATCCAAACTTATCTCTAAGATTTTCAATATGTTTTATTATATTTTTACCTCCTCGCACTAATGCATCAACATCTTCATCTTGGATTTTCTCTTTTGGCATTCCTCCATGATATTTTAATGCTTTAATTGTTGCAACACATACTACTGCATCAGGTTTCAAATTTGCTTTTCTACACTTGATATCTAGGAATTTCTCTGCTCCCAGGTCTGCACCAAATCCCGCTTCTGTTATAACATAGTCACCTAATTTTAAAGCCATTTTTGTTGCTATAATACTATTACATCCATGTGCAATATTTGCAAATGGTCCACCGTGTATTAGGCATGGATTATTTTCTATTGTTTGAACTAAATTTGGTTTTATTGCATCTTTTAATAGAACTGCTAACGCTCCCTCAGCATTTAAATCTTTAACTTTAATTGGTTGCTTATTTCTATTATATCCAACTATAATTCCTGAAATTTTTTCTTTTAAATCTTGAAGGTTTTCTGAAAGGCATAATACTGCCATTATTTCTGAGGCTACCGATATATCAAAACCATCTTCCCTTGGTACAATATTTTTTTCTCCGGATAATCCCGTATCAACTACTCTTAATTGTCTGTCATTTAAATCCAAACATCTTTTCCAAGTTACTTTTTCGAACTGTAATTCATTTCCATGATAAATATGATTATCTATTATTGCAGACAATAAATTATTAGCTGATGTAATTGCATGAATATCACCTGTAAAATGTAGATTAATTTCTTCCATTGGGGCTACTTGCGAATGTCCTCCACCTGTTGCTCCGCCTTTTATTCCAAAAACTGGTCCTAATGATGGCTCTCTTAAAGCTGCTATAGCTTTTTTTCCTATTTTATTTAAGCCATCTGTTAGTCCAATAGAAACCGTTGTTTTTCCCTCTCCTAATGGTGTAGGGTTTATAGATGTTACTAATATTAATTTACCATTTGCTTGTTTTCCTATTTCATTAAAAATTCTTAAATCTACCTTGGCTTTATATTTTCCATACTGTTCTATGTATTCATCATTTATGCATACTTTCTTTGCTATTTTATCTATTACTTCCAAATTGGCATTTTGTGCTATTTCAATGTCTGTCATATTATCTAACCTCCAATAATTTTTTATTTCTATTTGTTAAAAAATCAACCCTACTACTATACCAATGAATGCTCCTACTATTACTTGCATTGGTGTATGTCCTAAGGCTTCCACCAATTTTTCAGAAACCTCAACTTTTGATAGTCCTGGTGTTTGTATAATCTTATTTAACACCTTAGCCTGTTTGCCAGCTGCTCTCCTTACACCTGCAGCATCATACATAACCACACATGCAAATATAACTGAGACAGCAAAAATAGTAGACTCTACTCCTTCATTTTTTCCAATTAGAGTAGCAAGTGATGTAACTACCGCTGTATGCGAACTTGGCATTCCTCCAGCTCCCATTATTCTCCTAAAATTAAACCTCTTTGTTTTCACTAAATCATAAATTAGTTTAAATAATTGTATAAAAAACCAACATAAAATTGGTACTATTATGTATTTATAATCTTCGAAAAATTCCATATTTATTCTCCTTAAATTCTAGCAAAATCCATCCTATGATACTATTCAAAATCTTCTTCTACAATGTTATCTCCTTCTTTTATTAAAACACTAATTCTTTTTTCAGCATCCTTTAAAATTTTACTACACTGTTTAGACAATTTCATTCCTTCTTCAAACCTAGAAACAGATGTGTCTAAGTCTAAATCGTTTTTTTCTAATTCAATTGTAATTTCTTCTAGCTTCTTCATAGCTTCTTCAAAATTCATATCATCACTCACAATAAGCACTTCACCTTTCTATAAATATAATATTTCTTTCTAATTATTTCATTGTTACTGTTTCTACATTTTATTGAATTGTTCCTGTTGCTACATTTACAGTATACCATTTTAAATCTCTTGTAGTTTCACTTTCTCTTACAGAAACAATATATATACCATTAGCCTGAATTTGCTCTATTCTGAAATATACTCCCTCTGTTGTTCCATATTCCTTTTTAGCTAATTCTATTGCTTTATCTTCTTCATTTACACTTACTTCTTCTTTTCCTGTTCCTTCATTTTTCTTTACTTCTTCTTGTTTTTCCTCTTTTTGTGTATTTTTCGCTTGTTCATTATTTTCTAAATTTTTCTTTTCCTGTTCTTCTTTTTGTGTGTTATCCTCTGCATTATTTTTATCTGTTGTATTTTGGCTTGCCACTACTGTATTATTTGTATTATTGGCTGTTGAATCTACCTTATTATTCCCATGCATAGTATAATACACAAGATATATTAAAATTATAACAATCACAACTGAAAAAAACACTAATAATCTTTTTAAAACATCTCTCATTTTCTTTTGCTCCTCTCTGTAAAAACATTACAGTAATAGTCCGCTACGAAAGTAGTGCATCTTAACTGTATTATTCATAGTAATTTTGTAAGTTAAATAACTTTAACATTTGTTTTTCCGTCTTGGAACCTTAGTATTAGTATATCATCTTTATTCAGGTTCTTAGCGGATTTTACAATCTTTCCATTTTGACTTTCTACTAGACTATAACCCCTAGTTAAAGTTTTTAATGGACTCAAATTATCTAGTTTTGTTACTAATTCAACCATTCTAGTCTTATCATCCTTTACCTTATTGCTAACAGAATTTTGCATTTGTTTAACTTTCATATCTATTAGCATATATCTCTCGTTTATCTTTTGCAAAGGTTCTCTATATACTCTACTTGCAGTACATTTTTCATATCTTAGTCGCATTAGTTCAATTTTCTTTTTTAAAGAGTTTTTTAATCTAACTCTATATTCGTCTATATCTAATACTAAATCTGCAATATTAGGAACTGCAAGTTCTGCAGCTGCAGATGGGGTTGGAGCTCTCAAATCAGCCACAAAATCAGCTATAGTAAAATCAGTTTCATGACCTACTGCAGAAATAATAGGTAGCTTTGACTCAAAAATTGCATGAGCAACTACCTCTTCATTAAATGGCCATAGGTCTTCTAATGATCCTCCACCACGTGCCAATATTATAACATCAGCTAAATTATAATCATTCATAATCTTTATTGCCTCTGCAATTTTCTCTCCAGCTCCCTTTCCTTGAACAGGAACAGGTAATAGCTTTATATAGCAATTTGGATTTCTTCTAGTAGAAACGTTTATTATATCCCTAATAACAGAACCTGTGCTAGCAGATAATACACCTATGCACTTAGGCATTTTTGGAATGGGCTTCTTATATTTTGCGTCGAACAAACCTTGCTTCTCTAGCTTATTTTTTAGTTCCTCATACGCCGTATATAAGCTTCCCATTCCATCTTCTTGCATAGCTTTACAATAAATCTGATATACCCCATCCCTTTCAAAAACTGATACTGTCCCTAAAATCATTACTTTCATTCCATCCTTAGGAATAAATTTTAAATTAGGTGTATATGTTTTAAACATAATACATTTTACCAATGAATTCTCATCTTTTAATGTAAAATACATGTGCCCAGTATAATGATGTTTGAAATTTGATATTTCACCCTTTACCAATACATTATTTAGAAACTCATCATTATCTACTCTATTTTTTATGTATCTATTCAAATCCGTTACTGAAATTGGATTGTATTCCATTTAATCCCTCTTTTCTTATGATTCCAATTTATTTTCTTTTACTACTGTTGCTAAAACACCATTAATAAACGAACTAGATGTATCTTCACCATACTTTTTTGCCAACTCTACTACTTCGTTAATTACAACTTTATATGGCACTTTTTTATATATCATTTCGTAAATAGCAAGTTTTAGTAATGATAGATTCACTTTAGAAATTCTTTCTAACTTCCAATCTGATTTTAAATTACCAGATATTTGCTCTATCAATTTGTCATTATTATCTATTATGTTTTTAACATCATCCTTAATTTGATTCTTAGCATCTTCCGATTCAAGTTGCATATCTTCAAAATATAATTCCATGTCTTCGTCTTCAAAACTTTTTTGAATTTCCAAACTATATAATAATTTGAAAGTTAACTCTCTCACTGCAGATTTGTTCATTTCTTTCACCTTTCTAAATCCAATTAATTTTATAAATTATCTATAACTTTTTTCATTTTGTCTTTTGCTTCTTCCTTATTATATTGGAAATATTTACCTATTTTTGCTCCTGCAATAACAGCAATTATAGCAATAACCACTCTATACAAATTTGTACAGGCAAGGATAAGAGCTATTATTACACCTATTATAGCACCAAGATTTTTTATAAAAAAATTATCATTATCTTTCATTTCTTAACCGACCTCCTATTCAAAAATTTTCTCAGATACATCGTTATTTTCTACTCTTGCAACAATATTATTTTCTTTACTACTATTTGTTTTTTCTTCAGTATAGCTATTTTCACTGTTGCCTGTACTAATTTTAGTATCACTTTCTAAGGTGTTTTCAATAGTGTTCTCATAACCTTTTTTTGTATATGACATTGCACTATTTTTTTCAATAATAATACTATTCTCCATGCTATTGTTAACACCATATCTAGTGTCTACATTATCATCTGTACTTTTTAACTGGTTGGTCTCATAAGTTTTACTGTCACTTGCTTTTATGCTACCTGCACTTAATCTGGCTTGATTTGCACTCTTTAACCCACTTTTGGTATTCTCTATATCCTTTACATTTATATTTATTTGATCTACTTCTAATCCAGTATTTCTCTTTATTGTTTCCTTAATTCTATTTTGGATATTTGATGATAATTCACTTATAACTGCATCTTCTCTTACTAATAAACTAATATAGACCGTTATGTTATTTTCACTGTCTAAATTGATTTTAGTCTGAATATCTATTGCTTCGTTGAAACTTTTAACCACACTATTAACTAAATTTTCTATGGTATCTCTTGATATCAATAACCTACCATCTTTATTTTCTAGTAAAACTCCGGTTTTTATTTCTTGTTTCTTCGTCATTTTAGATGGGAAAAACAAAGATTTTATTGAAAGTAATATTGCAATAGCTGAACAACCTAGAATAATTTTACTTGCAGTTTCATTTTTTAAGGTTTCCTCTAAAAATTTAAAAATACTTTTTAATTCTACTACATTAAATATTACCAAGCAACTTGTTACAGCAATAATCATCATAATAATTGAAAACAAAATTAGAGCTATTCTTTCTAAAATTTTCATATTCACTAGACCTCCATTTAGTAAAAAAAGCACGGTATATTTTAATTCTTCCGCGCTTTATTGATATTTAAAGCAATATTAACTTATAATGCTTAACCAAATTTTCAGTTTTTATTGTTCATTACTTTTATTTTCAACATTTGTATTCGTAATATTAACTCCCTGAACATGTACATTTACTTCAGCCACTCTTAAGCCTGTCATTGTCTCGACTGCTTTTTTTACTTTGGTTTGTATTTCATAAGCAACTTCTGGTATTCTTGTACCATATTCGACTATAATATTAACATCAATCTTGGTCTCTTTCTCATTAACCTCTACTTTAATGCCTTTAGCCATATTTTTCTTGCCACTTAGCACTTCAGTGATGCCACCTGCAAATCCACCTGCCATATTAGCTACTCCTGGAATTTCTGCAACAGCAACACCCGCAATCACAGCCACAACATCATCTGCGATTTTTATTGCATTATTACCTAAACTAATTTCCTCATTATTGTTAGCAATAACTTGTCCTTCTGCAATTTCTATGCTAGTATCGATTGGCTCATTATTAAAATTATTATTTTCCATACATTTACCTCCTTGTAAAAAAAGTTTATATATTTTTTTCCAATACAAGTATACCAATCTTCGCAAAAATTTACAAGCCTTTTGGTATATTTTTATAATTTTCTCGTTTATTTGGTTACAGGTCAGCCTTTATTGTTGAGTAGTCCAATATAAGAATTATGTAAGAGCTAGCAATATATTAACA
>CAMPBM010000077.1 GCA_946637865.1 uncultured Lachnospiraceae bacterium
TGCCAGCAACTTCTCGCCCTTTTGAAAGCAAGTGATTAGGTTTTCATAGTAGTAATGTTAAACAGTTCCGTCTTTTGAGTAGCCCCAAACACACAATTTGGCAAGGTATGTACCTCTACTACAAGCTCTCACCAATTAAGCAAGTAACATACAAATTGTACTAGCAAAAAAAATAGCCCCAATGGACTATCTTTCCTAAACTATGCAATTCCGAATTTTTTCTTAAATCTATCTGCTCTACCACCTGTTGTTTCTCTTTTTAAATTACCTGTCCAAAATGGATGACATTTTGAGCAAATATCAACTTTCATATCAACCTTTGTTGAATTTGTTTTTATAACATTACCACAAGCACATGTGATTGTTGCTTCTGTATAATTTGGATGTAATCCTTCCTTCATCTTGTATTCACCTCTCTTATTAAAATAAAATCACTAGTATATATATTATCATAACTGAATATATTTTTCAATAGTTTTTTTGTATTTTATTCACATATTTTGTTGCGTGATTGCTGTCTGCAAGAACACCACCTAAATTAAAATGTTATATGAATTATTCCCAATCCATCTTTTTTACTATCGTTGAAACCACTCAATTTATGTATATATTCAATCATTACAATAATTCTAATTATACCCTTTAACAAGTTACTTAATAACTTCCTTTTCAGTGTCTTGCTGTTCCTGAATATATTCTGCAGATGATAGTAGTTCCTCTTCCAAAGATAAATTATGTACTAGCTTATTAATTACATTGAATGTACACGCCACTATTAATATTAACATTAATACTTTCTTCCAAATTTTAGCTACCATACCTATCTCCTTTCACAAATACTATACCCTTATATTATACTACATTTTTCAGATTTGTCAAATGCCGTTTCTATCATTTTTAGGATGCGACAAGTAACAGTTAATCATAAATTCGTTTTACATAAATTTTTCCAGGGGCTTGACAATTTACATAATATGTTGTATAATTAGATTATGCAAAACATTTGCAATGAGGTTATTTTTTTCCGGCTGGTTGCCGATTAACTTCTTTTCTCCACCCTAATTAGGGTGTTAACATATATATACATTATAAATTTATTACCAGATGAAAGGTTGGTTAAAAAATGAAAAAATTTATATTTACAACAATCGCTATGGCAGTTCTTTGCCTTGGTCTCTTTACAGGCTGTAGTTACAGTACAGATCGCAGCCATGCGGCTGTTACTATTTCCACAAGCAGAGGTACTGCTGCAAGCTATGCGACTTACAACGGTCTTAATATGACCCATTCAGGTGAAGACATTGCTACTAAATACCCTATAAAGGTATTTATCCATGATGGAGAATCAGTACATGTTAAACTCTGGTGCTCATCGTGTGAGTGCGAAAAAAAGTACGAATTTACTTCGTTCGGTGCCGAGTTGATTTCATGTGACTGTCCTTTAAATGACGAAGAGAACGGTCGTTCGAAGGAATTCGCATGCGTACTTGTTTGTGCCGCAGAAGAGCAGGTGACATCCACGACTACAACAATAAAAACAACTGATAAAACTTCGATTTCAGGACTCTCAACTAAGACAACTACGGCAAAGTAACAATCAAAAAAGACATAAGCTGAGCGACGAAAATAACAAAATAACCTCAGAAGGATCACCAAATTAAAAATTTGGTGGTCTTTTCCTTTTGCATATTGTATTATAAAAAATCTTATGCTAAAATTATATCAAATAAAAATATTATATTTGAAAGGAATAATTATGAAACCAGAATTAAAACAAAAGATTAAAGCAGAAGTAAAAAGAATTATAGAAGAAATTGAATATGAAGAATATAAGTTTAATCGTGTTTTTCATTCCAATGTAGAATTTCAAAAATCCTATTACAAATTCAATAAAATATATGAAAAATATGGGAAAGAAGCTTATCTAAAATATGTACCATACAAATACAAAAAGCAGGAGTTAAAAAGTTTAATAAAGGAAGAAAAATATTTAGAAATATTTGAACATTATGGCATAAAAACTTTAAAAGCCTTAGAATATAGCGCACATATAACAAATAAAGAATTACACACAAAAAGTAGATTTTTGTTATTGTTTATTAAGATACGAAAACTTTTCTCTTCTAGATTTATATCGCTACCTCAGAACACAATATTGGCTTTACCTGAAGGTATCTCAAGTATTTCAGAAGTTAAAAAATAACTTTTTTCAATTTTCTTTATAATTATTTTTATAAACATATCCTTATTTATGGTTATAACTTCAACATATAAAAACTTTACACTATTTTTAAATTCCTTTTGCCTCTTGATAAAGCCGAGCCAGCAAGTTTGCGAAATGTTAATATGTTTTTTTGTGATTACATAATTCTTATATTGGACGGCTTATTGCAAAAGCCCAGGGCTGACCTGTAACCAACAAAATGAGAGTCATAACGATATTGTTTTGGCTCTCAGTTTCTATATAATTTATATATTACCTATTTATCTAAAGCATATTCCTTACATGCTCATAAATCATAATTCCGGCTGCTACACTTGCATTTAAACTTTCTGCCTTACCTAGCATTGGAATTTTTACCTTTTTATCTGCTATATCTTGAACATTTCTTGATACACCGTTCGCCTCGTTTCCTATAACAACTACCTTTTTATTGTAATTGATACTATATATACTATCATTTGTATCTAGCGATGTAACTACTATTTCAAAACCATTGTTCTTTAAATTATTTAATGAATCTACTATATTTTCTACTCTGATTATATTAACTCTGAAAATTGATCCCATTGTAGACCTAACAACTTTTGGATTAAAGCAATCTGCTGTTTCTTTGGAAAGTATTATTTGGTTTAGTCCTGCTGAGTCAATAGTTCTAAGTATTGTTCCAAGATTGCCTGGGTCTTGTATTCCATCCAAAACCACTATGAAATCTTGGTTATAATCTATATTTTGATTAATATTTTTTCTGTTAACCACTGCTAATATTCCCTGTGGATTGGATACATCTGTGAGCGTTCCGAATATTTTTTCTGTTACATAAATACATTTATATTTTGCAATTTCATATAACAATTTTTTGTCTATTGAATTATCATTTACGCAATCTTCACAGACAACAACACTGTCTATGTCAACGTTTTCCTCAATTGCTTCTGACACAAGTTTTATTCCTTCTATTATAAATTTATTACTTTCTTCACGGTATTTTTTTTCTTTTAGTTTTTTTATGTTTTTTACAATTTCATTGTCTTTGCTGGTTATTACTTGCATTATCATAGCTCCTTTCTGTGGGGTGGGCTTTTGCTATATCTTTTGTGGAGCACGATGTGCTCCGCTACGGTGGATGGGTTGGGAGGTGTGGGTTTTGGTGCACTGTAGTGCTCCGCTACGGATGGGTTGGGAGGAGTGAGTTTGGTGCACTGTAGTGCTCCGCTACGGATGGGTTGGGAGGAGTGAGTTTGGGAGCACTGTAGTGCTCCGTCATGAGTGGTGTTTTTATTGTGTTAGGAATATTAGGAATTGTTTTATTTCCTCTAGTTGTTTTGCATCGCTTGTAGCTTTTCCTTTGAAAGTAATGTATGGCTCTTTTCCAGGAGAGAAGCTAACTAGGTTTTTGTATTCTTTAATTAACTTATCAACAATAGAGAAATTAAATTTGTTAGCATCAAAATAAAATACATAATTCTCATTTTTCTTTGCTAATCTTACAATACTCATGGCTCTACATAACTCTTTAATTCTAATTATTTCTAACAAATTTTCTAATTCATCTGGCATATTCCCATATCTATCTATAAGTTCATCTACGATATTTGCAATATCTTGCTCGGTTTTACAAAGAGCTATATCTTGATAAATTTCAATCTTCTGGCTAGCATCACTAATATACTCGTCAGGAATATAACACGAAATATTTAAATCAATTTGAACATCAATATCTTCCTGAACCTCGATACCCTGTGCCTCTTTAATCACTTCATCTAGTAGTTTGCAATACATTTCATATCCAACCTGCTCCATATGCCCATGCTGAATCTCACCAAGTAAGCTTCCTGCTCCCCTTATTTCTAGGTCTCTCATAGCAATCTTAAATCCAGAACCAAATTCTGTAAATTCTTTTATAGCTTTTAAACGCTTGTCAGCTACTTCTGATAGCATCTTATCTGGTTTATATGTTATATATGCGTATGCCTGTTTATCACTTCTTCCAACTCTACCGCGAATCTGATATAACTGAGCCAAACCAAGTCTATCTGCGTTTTCGACGATTATTGTATTAGCATTTGGTATATCAATTCCAGATTCTAAAATAGTTGTACACACCAAAACATTAGTCTTTCCTTCAATAAAATCCATCATTATTTTTTCTATTTCTTTACCAGTCATTTGTCCATGAGCAAAACTTACTTCCGCTTCTGGAACAAGATTAGAAATTTCCATTGCTTTACTAGCTATATTTTCAACATTATTATATAAATAAAAAACTTGACCATTTCTTTCTAATTCTTTAGTTATTGCTTCCCTAATTACATCCCTATCATATTCCAATACATATGTTTGAACAGGTTTCCTTATATGTGGTGGTTCATATATTACAGACATATCCCTAACGCCAACGATAGACATATGTAGTGTTCTAGGAATTGGTGTTGCAGTCATTGTTAATACATCTATACTATTTTTTAGCTGTTTAATTTTCTCCTTATCCTTAACTCCAAATCTGTGTTCCTCATCAATTATTAATAACCCTAAATCTTTAAATTCCACATCATTGCTTAAAATTCTATGTGTACCAACTACAACATCTAACTCTCCCAGTTTTAATTTTTTTATAATAATCTCTTGTTCCTTTTTTGTTTTAAATCTATTTAAAACCTCCACATTTATAGCAAAATCCTTCATTCTTTTTCTAAACTCTTCATATTGCTGATTTGCAAGCACTGTTGTTGGAACCAAATATGCAACTTGCTTGTGATCCATTACAGCCTTAAAGGCAGCTCTTATAGCAACCTCTGTCTTTCCATATCCTACATCACCACACAGTAATCTATCCATAGGCTTAGGTGCTTCCATATCTTTTTTTACTTCTTCTATACAACGTAATTGATCATCCGTTTCTACATAATCAAAATTCTCCTCGAACTGCTTTTGCCAATCGGTATCTTTACTAAAACTATGTCCAGATATTTTTTCCCTTCTTGCATATAACTCTATTAGTTCTTTTGCAACTTCTCTTAGGTTATTTTTAACTTTAGCCTTTACTTTAGACCAATCTTTTCCACCTAGTTTATATATTTTAGGTGCACCTTCTGAGCCTACATATTTCCTTATTGTATCCATATTAGTAGTAGGCACATATAAAATATCATCATCCTTATATCGTATTTTAATATAATCTTTTATTACATTATCTGCTTTAATAGTATTAACACCTATATATTGTCCTATACCATGTGATTGATGTACAACATAGTCCCCAATTCTTAAATCGGCAAAAACTACCTTTTCTCCCTCTTTAAAATCTTTTGCTACCCTCTTTTTCTTAACAGGAATTGATGTAAAAAAATCTTCACTTGAAATAACTAATAAATCTAAATCATATGCCTCAAAACCTGAAGTTAACGCACCAGTTGTTATAATAATTTTTCCTCTTTCTAGTTTTTCTACTTTCTTTGCAAAGGTGCTCTCTATATTTCGGTCACTTAAAAGTATTCCTATTTTTCGTGCATTTTCTTCATCTCCGCCTAGGATAATAATTTTCTTTTTGTTCTTAATCGCATCTTGCAAAGTACTAGACATGCTATCTATCTCATTTTTATAAAAAAGTATATCCCTATAATTGAAGGTGCAAATTGTATTGGTTACCTTTTTACTTACCATATCATCTTTATATAAAAATATAGTACCAATTCTTTGTGTACCATCACTAGGTAATATCATGTCAATAAGATTATCAAATTTTACTATGTTTTCTATAACATCCGGAACACTTTTTTCTTTATCTAATAGTGCTTTTACTAAATTTTTATTCTCAATCTTAATATTGTCTACCCTTTGATTAATTTTCCCCAATTCATCTAAAACTATTACAAAATCTTCTAAATAGTTTAATATATTTGTCTTTTTACTGTAAAAACTATTGAAGTATTTATCTACTTTACTTATATAATCTCCTGAACGGATTACTTCAATATCTTCCTTTAAATTTTGTTTATTCTCATAACCTGTGTTTTCTATATTTTCTATTACTTTATCTATTCCGTATTCTAAAACATATTCATGTGATGGATTTATTTCAAATTTCTCAAGCATTTCAACTGATCTCTGTGAAATAATATCAAATTTTCTAATTGAATCTATCTCATCTCCCCAAAATTCTAACCTTACGCCCTGTTTTTCAGAAATTGATATATCTAAAATTCCACCTCTTACACTAAATTGACCCCTTCCATCAATTAAATCCCTTCTTTCATAACCTAAATCTATCAATTTTTGCTTCAAATAGTCTAGGTCTAATGTATCGCCTATTTTTACCTTTATACTATTTTTGTAAAGAACTTCTTTAGGAATTAAATCTTGCATTAGTGCTTCTACTGTAAATATGACGACGTCTACTCGATTTCCTTTAATTTCGTTTAAAACCTCTATTCTCTCATATGGTAAATCCTTGCTTTCAGCTATATAGTCATAAGTAACGAATTCTTTCTTTGGAAAAATAGCAGCTTTAGTCGTATAATATTCTAAATCCTTTAATAGCCTCTTAGCTTGTATTTGGTTATATGTTATTATACAAATTTTCCTATTTAACCCCTCTCGCAACGCTGATATAACCTGTATTTTGCCCATATCAGATAAACCCGATAAACTTATCGGGTTTTCTTTTGTTTTTATATGATTTATTATTTCTGAAAATTTTTCCGAATTTTCTAATTCGCTGGTTAGAATGTTCAACTTCTATTCATTCCTTTCAACTTTTTTGTTATTTTCCATCTTTAATTTTCTCTAAAGCTATTGCGATTTGGTCTGGACAAGAAGTATTCTTATATCCACATTTTATCCCTTTTAATTTTTCTATCACTTCATTTATATCCATTCCAACTAAGAGTCTTGCTATCCCCTTTAGATTACCGTCACATCCATTTATTACTTTTATACTCTCTATTATATTTCCATCTACATCTATTATCATCTCCGTAGAGCATACCCCCTGCGGTTTATATCTATATTCCATTACAATAACCTCCTTTTTGTAGTCAATTACTTCCGTTATAGTCCTTATGAGTTGCTCTTTAGACGAATTTAATCTCCTAATATTTTACCAAAAAATTGTTCTTTAGTCAACTTATAATTCTAACATTTTTCTATTTAGCGCCCTTTAAACGTTACAATTCACGGCTTTTGCAATAAGCCGTAAAAAATTAAAATTATGTAATCGC
>CAMPBM010000078.1 GCA_946637865.1 uncultured Lachnospiraceae bacterium
AAGCGATTACATAATTTTAATTTTTGACGGCTACCTGCACAAGTAAACCACCTGAACTGTAACTTATATTGTTACAATTCAGCTCCCCATTTAAAAAATTTCGTTTTCTAATTCAAACCTCAATGTCAGACGCCTTTGACCATCATATGTACATGTAAATAAAGTCATATCCCAATTACCTTCTTGCATTTTTTCTACATCTTTAGGGGCTAACTCCAAAATATCCGTACATTTATATTTATAAGTAGTTCCATCCATTGCTTGAAAATAAGCAATGCTACCAACTTTTAATCTTGAAAGTTTTCCAAAAGAATACTTATAATTGTGTCCTGCAATAATCATTTTAGGTTTACCTATTCCTCCAGAATACCTACAAACAGATACGTTTAAATTATTATCAGTACATTTATCTATTACCCCGAAGGGACATATTTTCCAAACTCGGAATTGAAAGAACCCCAATATATGTATTTCCTTTTATGTCTATTTTTTTTATTCTTTCTGCATCTTCATCCGTCAAATAATTATCAAAAATACCTTCTATTTGTGTTATAACTTCTGCAGATTCTCTACTAAGATTATCATTATCTAATTCATTTTTAATTTGTAAAACTAATGCGCCTATAATCATAGCAAATGCAATTCCCATCAATGCTATATTTATTTTATTTTTTTTTTAGAATAGAAAATAATCCAGGAAGTGCAAAACAAAACAATTCCCGCTGTTGCTAATACTGGAGCTGGCCAGTTTAACACCCCTGTGCTTGGAAGTTTTCGTTCAGAGTTATCAGGCTTTGGTTCTAATTTGATAATGTCCTCTTCATCATCAGCATTTATCGCTGCTATTTTAGGTTTTGCTGTAATTTCGTAATTTATTCCATCACTTGTAATTTCAGGAAGAGATATTAACATAGTTTGCATTGTAAAGTCTTTTTCTCTGCTACTTTGAACTAACAAATACTTTCCGAGGTTCTATATTACTTAAAGTAAATTCACCTTTCTCATTTGTTATTGCAGTTAAAGTAGTCTTTACCTTTTCAGATGCATATTCCTTCATTTTAGAAATATTTTCGTCTGATAGATTCTCTACATCGAATTTTTCAAATTCTTCTACTTCAACTAATTTCAACTCTTCATAGCTTGCCACTTTGTAAATATTAACTTTTAAATTATTTACATCATGTCCCTCACTGTCAGTAGCTTTGAAATTAACTATTCCTGTATCTGTCGCAAAAGTATTTTTACTTACAAATAATAGAATGAACAACGCAAATAACATACTACTCATTAATATCTTCTTTTTCATTATTCTCATTTTCCCTTTCCTTCTTCTCTTTTCTTTTTCTAATATTTATCATTACTATAAACAAAATTATCATTAAAATAGATGAAAGAATAATTGTTATCATATTAGAATCTACAACAACAGCATCTCCTGCTACGTCATATTCTGGTAAATTATTTACAAGTTTTCCTCTTACCAAAAGTCTATGTGAATTCACGCCATATGGTGTACAGGTTATAATTGTCGCATATTGCTTTCCTTCTTCAATCTCTAATGCATCAGTTTCATTTGGCTCAACTACAAGTATTTGATCTACTTCGTATGTATATCTTTCATTTAGTACATTAATTCTGAAAGAATCACCTACTTTTAGTTCAACTAAATCTGTTAATAGCTTTGCTGATGGTAGACCTGTATGACCTGAAACAACACAATGAACAGATTCTCCTTCTACTGGAAGCGACGAACCTTCTAAATGGCCTATTCCAACTTGTAATGCAGAATTACTTGTTCCATGATAGATAGGTAATTTTACATTTATTTTATCAATACTTAAATATCCTATTATTCCTTTTTTATCTAGCGATAATAAATCTTGGTAATTGGTGTTTTTTGTATTTTCAGCATTTCGTCTTAAATTGTTTCCAACTAAAGTTTCATTATATGATTTTGCATCATTGATTAATTTATCGTACTTTTCTGTTGGAAGTTCGGCAACTGCATGTGAATAGTTACTTAACTCTCTATTTTGTAACCAAGTATTTACAAAATCACTGATTGAAGGATATAGGAAAATACCAAGTCCAATTATAAAAACAAGAGCTAAGATAATGTTAGGCAATTGTTTTTTTAATTTAGATTTTTTTTCCTTCAATTATTCCCTCTCCTATCTATTTTTTATTTTATGGAGCACTAAAGTAGCCCTCTACGAATAGCTCTGTGCAATTGTTTCGTAGCCGAGCACATTGTGCTTCAATTAATTGTCTCGTAGCCAAGCGCTATAGTGCTCCACTTAATTGTTTCGTAGCGGAGCACTATATTGCTCCACTTAATCGTTTATTTTCTATTTCTATATATTAATAATCCAGCAGCTGCTACCATTACTGTAATACCAATTACTGTAAAGATAACAGTACCCATACCACCAGTTTCTGGTAAAGCTCCTTCTTTTACGTTTATTACATTAACTTCAAACATTGCTGTTTTAGTTGTTACAGTGTTTCCTTCGCCATCTGTTTCTGTTGTTTCTGTAGCTCCTAAAAATTCAACACTAATAAATTTAGCTTCTTTTCCTGTTGTTGTACTTTCAATTGTTGCATTTGCATTTGTGCTTGCTTTATCACCAATTTTAAATGTTAAGTCACAGTCTAAAAGTGTATATCCTTCTGGAGCTGTAGTTTCTCTTAAAGTATATTCACCTTCTTTTAATCCTTCTAATGTAATTGTTCCGTCTTCTCCAACTTCAACATTTTTTGTTGTTGTTCCATCTGGATATGTAAGTGTGAATACAGCACCAGGTAATAATTCTTCATTAGAATTAACTTTGTTTAATTTTAATGTATAGCAATAAACTTCTACAACATCTGGTTCTGTTGTTCCTTCTTCATTTCCATTTGGATTTGAAGAATATTTTGTAACAACTTCGTTTGTGTTTACTTCTTGGTAAGCATCTTCACTAACTGTTACAGTATATTCAATTTCTATATCTTTTCCGGCTAATTCTTTAAATTCAGCAAATGTAACTGGTTGATCTTTATCAAAGTTGAATGCCCATGTTAATACATTTCCATTTACAGATACTGGGTAGCTACTTGTATAATCTGTTCCACCAACTTTAACTGTTATGTTAGCTTTTGATGCGTCAAAATCTAAACCTGTTAATGTATCGACAATTGACATTTTATATTTTGTGTATGCACTTTTTACCTCTGGAATTTTTTGTTTAATTGTATAAGTTACTTCTTCTCCTGGTAATGCACTATCAAATTCTCTTGCACTATTACTGTCGTCATTGTCTGCAACTGTTTTTTCTGGTGGTGTAATTTCATCAACTTTTAATGTTACTTCATATGTTGATGATTCAGCTGTGAATAGCACATTGTTTAGTATTACAGCTGAAATTGTTGAATTTTCTGGTGCTTCAGTTGTATTATCTACTAATAAATAATATCCGCTAGTTTGGTTTGTAAAGTTTGCTGTAGTATTTTGTGTTGTTCCTGGGATTCCAGCAGCTCTAATGTCTAATGCAAATTCATTTAACTTTACGTCATCTCCGCTAAGGTTATTTACATAGTCAAGGGCATCTACAATATTTGTTTCTCCTTTACCTGCAAAATAACTTTTTACTTCTTCGTTTGCAAATGAGTATGAATAGTCTTTATCATCAGTGTAACTATCTATATTAAATAATTTGTATAGTGTTACACTTCTTTCACTATCATCTGTTGTGTTAACTGATATTGTACCAGTTGTTAACGCTACTGTTCCAGCGAAAACGTTGCTTGGAGCAATTGCAATAATCATTGCAAGTATTATTGTTGCAATTGTTAAAAATTTAATTGTTTTTTTCATTTTCCTTTTCTCCTTTATAATAAATTTTTGATAGATTACTATCTATACTATTATTAAAAATAGTTTTTATACTATTTAATAATCGATTAATTATTATTTTGTTTTTTTAATATACTTTTGTAATGAAGTAGAATTATTGCTACTAACATAATTGCTATTCCAGTGATATAGTTGCTGTCAACTCCACTTCCTCCAGCTTTAGGCATTATAATATGCTTTGTGTTGACTACCTGAATTTCATTATTGTCATTAATACTAACAAATTTACCTAACTCTGCTAAATTATTAATTGTAATTTCTCCTCCTTCAGACACAAAAACTTGAATTGGCTTTTCCAAACCATAGTATGCGCTTAAGGGTTGTGATTCTGTTAATATATAAGTTTTTCCACATTTTATATTAGAAAACTCTGCAAAGCCATTTTCATCTGTAGCAACAACAGCTGAATTATCTCCATCTACTAATGTAAAACCTACATCTTTCATACCAACACAATTTCCATCTTGGTCAACTTTTCGAATTTTCAGATTTATTGTATAATCATTAGTAATTAATACTGATAAATCTTCTGTACTAGAAGGTTTAATATTGATAGCATTTTCCGGGTAAGCAATACCAGAAATTAATCCGCGTCCTTGCATATCCGCACTTGTTTCTTCAATAGTATAAAAATCTGCTGTAGGAAGATTTTGTACTGTATACGTACCTGTCTTGCCATTCCACTCAAAACTTGATGCAGAAATTGTTTGTACAACTTCATCCGAACTATTCTTTACATTAAATTGCAATTTATTTTTTAATATATCAATTTCAGCAGCATTTAGGGCACCACTAATTGTTTTTCTTATAGTAAATGCACCAGATTTTGGAACCCATCTTGCATATATATTGTTATTAGCTAAAATCTCTATTCTTTGATTATCAGATTCAGTTACAGCAAAATAGTATGATGTTCCATCCTCGTCCTGGGTACTTCCTATTATCTTATTACCGATTCCATTTCCCTCTGAATCCACACTATCATACCATCCGTCAAATATATAATCCTCTGCTGGTGGAGTTAGTTCTGTAATACTTGTCATTATCGTTTCACCATGATAATTATATTTGTAGTTAACAGTATCCCAATCTTCTCTAACCATACGTGCAACAGTTGTATCAATAATATTTTGATTAGCTGAGCCACCTGGATTATAATCATTATGATAGTACGTTCTATAGGATATTTCATCAGAAACGGGTTGTAATACAATCATTAGAACACCAGTACTTTGATACGCCCAATAATTGTATCCTTCTGTTCCAAATTCGGCATTCGAATAATCAGAGTATCCTGGTTTTTCTCTTTCAGTACCATCGGCCAAATATCCATAACCTGAATATCCAATAACACTATAAAAACTCTCCCCATAATTTTTGTATTTTGTACTTTTAGTTCCCAGGTTTTTAAAAGTTTCGACATTAATCATCGTCTGCATATCATAATTACCAGTCCATCCAAAATATGCGTAAGAACCTGCATACGAATAACCCGGAACTGATATTCCTGCAAATGTACTTTCTGTTATTTCCACTGTTCCATTAGTTCCAACATCAAAAATATATTCATCTGGGACAGTAGAACCCTCAGGCAAGTTTACATTTGGGTTACTACCATTTAGTATAACTTTTCCATCTTTGTCAGCAAGAACAACAACAAATTGTACAATATTTGTTAAGTCACTTTTTGAATAACCATATTCTGAATATGGTCTATAATACTCATTTGGTGGTGACTTCGATGCAAAATCATCGTTATCTTGCTGTCTGTGCCAAAAAATAATTTGTTGAGTCTTATCTTCTTGTGTCTCACTACCTTGTTCACTACTTTGTTCATCATATACAAGACAAACCTTATAGCTCAATTTACTATAATAATATCTATCTTTTCTTACATATGACGTATTACTGTCAAATGGGGGATCTGAATTATAAAAGGTGACATATCTTTTACTATTGCTTAGTGAAAAATTAACATATTTAACTTCATCACCATTATAAGAATCTAAATGTGCACTCTTAAAATTATATGTTTTCCCATTATCTGTAATCGTGCTACTAGCGTATTCTAAAAGATTTTCATCTGTATTTGTATTATTTCCTATGGATATATCTTCGACATTAGGTCCTTGAATTTTATTGCCTTTTGAATCAAAATATTCTACCGTAATTTCGGCATAAGTGGTACGACTAACTTTCCATGTGATTGTATAACTTGAAAAACTATCTGCTTCGAATAAAATCTTTTCAATTTCTTGATTTTCATTTACTTCAATTTCTTTTAACTGATTAGATTCATCTAAATCGACTACCGTAACCTTACCCATATCACCCTCTACAAAGTGATGTACAGCTATATCTAGCTCATCATTTTCATAGTCTTCAATAGGAGACATTGCTTGACGATATTCAATTGAGACATTTACTTTTGAAACCGGTTCAATTTTATTTCCATTTTTATCATTTAATGTAATATCATAGGCCAGAAAGCCTAGCATACATTCATTTTTTTCTTCCATTTTAGAAGAAAGATTTTCTTCTATTTCTACGTATTTTTCTTCATCTTCTTCTTTTAAAATTGGCTTCACAATAATTTCAGCTTCATCTGGGATAGCTCCAATTTCGTTTTCTGTAACTGTTACAATTAAGTCATCATCAGTATATTTTAACTCCTTCAGAGGAATATTAGAACTTTCTTTATGTAAATTGTCATCTACATAATCTGTCTTTCCTCTAATAGACTCATTATTATCTGTATGGGTGTTTTTTTCAATACTTTCACTTTTATCTAAATCATTAGTTTCATTATTCTCTTGTATTTCTTGATTCATTTTGCTTTCATCTTCAATATCTGGCATTTTCTCACTTTCATTGATTGCTATATCAGAAATTTCTTCCTTTTCATTGATTGCTATATCAGAAATTTCTTCCTTTTCATTGGTTGCTATATCAGGAATTTCTTCCTTTTCATTGGTTGCTAATTCTGAGTCTTCTTCTAAGCCACTAATTTCAACCAACTCATAACATTCATCAGTGTGAACATGATCTTTTTCGGTATTTTCACAAGTTAGAACTGTCTGATATTCTACGTCTGAATTCGCACTTCTGGTAATCCCTTGCACTTTTAATTTGTACCAAGTTGTTAATATTAATCCAATTGATATGATAGTAAATATAACTTTTACTTTTGTATTGCTCCCTAATACATTGTTCATTTTTCCTCCTTTCTTTCAAAATTCCTAAAAATTAACATATTCTTTTTCTTACGTATAAAAATCTAAAACTGTAAAATTCAAAAAGCGATTGCATCGTATCATAACTTCTCTAAAATTTCAATAGGCTAACTACTTTTTTTAATTTTTTTGCAGGTGAAGTGTTACAGGTCAGCCGGGGCTTTTGCAATAAGCCGTCCAATATAAGAATTATGTAATCGCTTACAATATAT
>CAMPBM010000079.1 GCA_946637865.1 uncultured Lachnospiraceae bacterium
AAAGTTTATTGATTGGATTTGTAGAAAATTAAATATTATTGAGAAGAATAGCTTTATAAATGATTTTGAAGGAGAAACTGAAACTTTTATTGATGCTGAAAGACAAATTCAGTTTAAAGATGCCCTAGAAGATGAGGAAGAAGATGAATTATAGCTTAATCATTTATTTTAATAATATTTATTAATGAATTAATCAAAGAAAAAGATTAGAGTTCAACTCTAATCTTTTTCTTTAGCTTATACCAAGTCTATTTTATTGTATATCCTTTTCTCTCCATATCTTTTTTTATTGCATCTTTAGTTAATGTTTCACTATTTATATTAAACCTTGAAGAAAAAGTATCAGCGTCCATTTTCGTTATTACTTTTTTACCATCTTGTTCAAATTCTATTCCTTCTATAAACTTACTTTTACTTGCATTCATAGCAGCCATGAAAACTTCTGCTTGATTCTCGTTTTTTAATTCAGATATGTTTGTTACTTTGGTTAATTTTTCATTTTCAAAAGTAAACTCAAATCTCGTTTCATATTCTCCAAATACATCATCACTCGTTATTGTTTTTGTAGCAACTATTTTTTCCTCAATAGTTGATTTATTGTTTTCTTCTTTCTTTTCAGAACATCCTGCAAATACAAATACCATCATTGTTAATAAGGCTGTAACTATAAAATATTTACTTAATTTTTTCATAATTAATTCCTCCTTTTGAAATTACTATAGTAATTATATCATTTTTATGTAAACATGTCAAATTTCACTATGCTACTCATACTATATTTTTCCTATTAAAGATATATTAATATATGCTATTTGATAAATTTAACTTTTTTTAATTTTTTATAACCAATAAATGCCACAATTGAAACTATTACAATTAATGTCATTATAATCTTTCCATTTCCATATTGTCCAAAAGGTGTTTTAGTAACGGTTGTATCCTTTTCTGTATCATATTTTGGATTCCAACTATTATTATCATTTTTTGAGCCTGCAGATGCACTTCCTATATTAGAATTGATATCATTGCTACCATCATTGTTTTTATTTTTATCATCTTTATTGTTACTATCAGCATTGGTATTTTCGCCATGCTCTCCATTTTTACCTTCGTCATCTTCAGCCCCTGTTGGAGTATTAGAATTATTATTTCCTTGTTCTTCATTTCCACCATTATCATTGTTATTGCAATTGTTGTTATTATCAGAAGGATTATTGTTTTCATCATCCTGATTATCATTTGGACTGTTGTCATCTTGTTTTTCTATTAGAATACTCTTATTAACTTCATCTTGACTGAATTCTACTATTTCACAAGATGTGTTTGTTGCATCTAATCCATATATTTTAAAAGCAATACTTTCTTTATTATATGTATTAGGTACACTAAATGTAAATTTACCAAATTCTATTTCTCCATTTACATCGCCATCACTAATTCTTAAAACCAAGCCTGTTTTATCCGCAGTCCCACCTTGTTCAAGATTCCATCCATCTGATGGAGTAAAACCTTGAAATTCTACTCCATCAGGAATTGTATATCTTACTTTTATTGAATTCACATTATCTGTAAAATTTCCTTTTAAAACATATTCTAAAGTATTTTTAGTTTCAGGATTTATACTATCAGGGCAATCTAATGTTAATTCATTTGCATATACTTTTATTGATATAGCTATTAAAAATACAATTGTCATCAAACATATTTTTTTAATTATTCTCGCCATAGTAATCCTCCTCACTTGGCTCATACATTCTTACTGTGTATCTCATTATTAGTTCAACATCATTTAATCTTACTTTACCATCTCTTGTGAAATCCATTGCATAATACTGTGGCGTTCCATATAAATTATCCAACATACCTATTAAGTATTGTTGCGTCATTCCTGCATCTCTACTGTTTACTTTACCATCAGCAAATACATCTCCAGGCACGATATTTGTATATTCTGCAACAACTTCGTCGTTTAGATATATTTTTGTAATCATTCCTGTTGCAATGTTTCCTTCTGTTACTTCTTCTTCCATCTCTGTTTCATTTTCTGTTTTTTTATTATATATTTTTACAATATACGGATCTTCTATAGCCATATTTTCCCTATAATGTTCAATTGTTGCTGGGAATATGTTTCCAATTGTTTTTTTGTCTTCGTCAACTGTGTATTTTTTTATTTCGTATGGTTCTATTGTTATAAAATGATATTCTTGACCTTTTAATGTTGGATATGGATTATCAGGTAAGTACTCCCAAATTGAAGAATCAAATCTTAATTTATCTATTGAAATTTTTCTAAGTTTATATTCATTTTTTTCAGTAATAATATTATCATTTTCTTGAGTTTGATAGTTATTTATAGATTCACCATAAGTTAAACTATTTATCGTTGCTATATTAGAAATTTTTTCAATATTATACTTATCAAATTCAGCATATAAAATATCTAATTTGCAACTATCAGCAACATTAAATTTTGGAATTATAAAAGAATTCTCGACAGAGATTAATTTTCCTTCTCCTAGTACTCCTCCAACATATGAACTTGCATAACTATTTGAAATTTCAGTAACTACCAATAAATCCTTTCCTTCAATTCCAACTTCAGATTTACCTATAACACCTCCCACAGCCTCTGTTATCTTTGATGTGATATTTCCAACGCATGATATTTTATTTAATTCTACATTTGCATTACTGTTACCTATTGAACCTATCAGCATTCCAATACTTGTATATACACAATTTGAATTTTTACAATCTATTGATCCCGATACCATTACATTATATATATTTGAATCTGTAGCTTCTCCTGCTAGACATCCTATATTATAATGTTTAGTATCTCCATTTTCTATCTTTACATCAGTAATCTTTAAATTTTTTATTACAGCACCATCAATATTTGAGAATAAGCCTATGTTCTTATCAAGTGTAGCTTTGTCATCAATTCTACTATAAATACTCATATTCTTTATTGAAAATCCTCTTCCATCTAATGTTCCACAAAAAGTATCCAAAGGTTTCCAACCAACACCTCTATTAAATGTAACGTCATTATCTGAATTAAATGTTAAATCTATATCATTTCCTAGCACATAGTAAGCTGAAGGAGAACTTGAAATCAAGCTCAACTGTTTTTCATTTGTAATTATATATGGATTTTCTTCCGTACCTAAACCTTCAATATTTTCAAAATTTGTTTTTGGTACATATTCAAATTCAAAGTTTTCTATAATCTCGCCATCATACTCCACTTCAACATATAATTTGGTATACAGACTTGTTTTTCTTGGAAATTCAACTGTACATATAGATTGACCGTTATTTACTATTCCTTGAATACGTTGTGCGGTAGTATCAAATTTACTTTTTCCAATTGTATACCAAATTCTCTCTCCATTGTCTATGTTTGCAACATCTGATATTATATGATATTCATAATTTCCATCAACATTAAAACTTCCTCCATCTACATGAGAACTTATATTTTTTTCGGCATCTTCCACAGAATTTGTACTTGAAAAGGCATTGATAATAGGATACATCGCACCATTTTCTGATTCAACTTTTATTGAAAATTCTCCATTATTTATGTCGATGTCATCAAAATAAACTGTATATAATCCAGGCATATCTGTACTTATCTCTTTTATATATGTAAAATCATCTTTATTTCCACTATCACTTATATAAATTTTGTATACACTATTTTGACTAGCAGAAACAAAGTTTATCATTTTTAACTTTTCTTTTCTGAAAGAAGGTTTATTATATGAAGCTATAACTGAACCAGAAATTGCATTGCTTTCCCTTATATCATTTATCTCTCCTTTAATTCTGCCTGAAACAGAATTCACCATAGATGGGTCTTGGTGTAAATAAATACCTTTATATTCAATGTTAGGAGAACTTGAAATGTTATAACAGTTATCCCAATCCTTGCTTATTATTTCTTTAACACCATACAATTCAAAAATTTTTGATGAATATTTTATGTAATATTGGTCAAAATCGGCTTCATTCCAACTATTTTGTAAAATCCAAGCGCCACCTGCGTATTCATCATCCCAGCCCACAATGACCATAGCATGCCCCAAAAGCTTATCAAATCTTCCATCCTGATAATCAATTATCTGATTTTTAAAATCTGCTGTAGTAGCAATATATATTGCTCCATAATTTTTGATAAAACTTTTCATCATATCTCTATAGTCTTTAGTATTCTCATATACTGGAAAGTTAACTGTATTAGCTATGCTATACTCCACATTACTTGTATCTGCAACATCGTCGATACTATAGTAATCAATGCTATCATCATATTTATCAACGGGAAATTTATTTTTTTCAACTGGCATTACTCCGCTTGACATTATCAGATTCTCATATTCATACGAATCTCCAAACGATAATCCTTCACCTCTTCTCCTTTCCAGAGAATATGGATTATACTTGTATTTATAGTATTTATCAGACATAGTTAATAAATCCAATTGATCTACTGAAAATTGCACATCTATCCCCTTTGTAATCTTCAAATTTGATTCCAGCATTTCCACTGTTGCATATGCCCAACATAATCCTTCTGAACCTTGATTGTATAGTACTGTTGGATATTCATCTCTTAGATTAAAACTGCTTGGTAAACTACTATAATCATCATACATATTTTCTTCTGGTATGTAATTATATATATACATTTGAGGTGCATTAGTATTTGCTTTATCTTCCTCACTTAACTTCATATACTCTGTCCATTCTGGATTAATATACGGCATACCAACTTTTTCGTTTTTTACATTTGATACTATCGTTTCTGTAGATAAATCATTATTATTCTTTTTATTGAATATTTTGTATCCTCCAAGAATTAAAACGACAATACACACTAATACAAAAACTGTTTTTTTCTTATTTTTCGCCATCTTTTGTATCAACTCCTATAATATATAATTTTTCAAGTATATTATATCATTAAAAATCTTAAAATTATATTACATTTTTATTACAAAATTTTTTTTAGTTAAAAAAAGATAGCTCAAACGAGCTACCATAAATATAATTCTTCTTATGTTGCAGTCGATTAAAATCGCTCAACTTTGTACTATTATTATAATTTAATACAAACATATTATCAAGCTTTTTAAAAAAATCTATTGTTTATTCCTCTCCCTACTCTTATAAACATTAGCCTTATTTCTACACTGCAAACTACAATACTCTGCCTTCAAATTCTGTGACGAAAAAGCTTTTCCACAGAATTTACATATCTTAACAGTCTTTCTTTGAGTAGTCTCATTTAACAAAAACATTGTATTTATAGCTAATTTCAAAGAATTAAAATCCCATTTCAAAGTAGGTTCTTTAAGCATTTCAACCTTACAAGCAATATTACTTGCAACAAAAGATTTTATATACACCTCTGACATTTTTCTTTCATACTCATTGTCTTCTTTTCCAAAATTCTCAATAGCATCAAACACTATATATAAGTTTTGTGCATACTCAACAAACCAAGTTAATTTCTCTGAATAACCTTTTGAAAACACAATATTATATTCAATTCCCTTATCCAAAATAATATTAGCAGTTGCTTCATTAGAATTAGAAATAACTATTGTTTTATTTGGAGCTACCTCTATTCCAATTCTCTTTTTCTTATCTGCAACAAGAAAATATTTTAAATATTCTTCAGTTGGCACAACTTCTTTATTAGTAAACTGATTCCCTTTTGGCAAATATGTTTTCTTTTGATACACAATATTTGAATTCAAAGGCAAGAATGTTAATTCCCCTAATAATCCATAATTCTTAACAAATTCTAATATCTTACTATTGCATACCTCAAATTCATTATTTATAGCCAATCTACCTATATTTAGAATATCTACTAATATATTATCAGCAACTAAAAATGGATCATATATTTCATATTCTGCATCTTCTGTTGGCTTTATATATGTTTCTTCATTTATTTGCACGAATTCATAATTTGAGTATTTTACCCAATCTGAACTAAAGTTATTTTCTTGATTTTTCTTCATTTTCAACACTCCAAAAATTTTTTTAAAAATTTATAATGTAATACTTGACATCTATGAACTATTACCGTATAATGATAATAGTTAACTTGATTTAACTATTACAATTATTATACATATTAAATATTACTTCGTCAAGTAATTACACAAAATTTGTGTAATAGTTTTATCGTTTTTAAAAGTTGTAGACACTTTTTTCACCAAAGCAAAGGAGGCAATTTTGATAGATACCAAAGACATTTTATACAAATATTTTGAATTACATGAAAATCCAAGTAGCATAGCAAGGGAACTAAATGTAGTACCATCATATGTAACAAAAGTAGTTCAAAAAGATGATAGATATAATGAAGAAAAAGAATATAGATTAAATTTAAGCAAAGAAAAACGCAAAAAAGATAAACGAAATTGGATTAGAAATAAAAGACAAAATGATGCTAATATGGTTGATGATAAAAGGACTATTCTTTTAAAGGATAAAACTAAAAATAAATCAAGCTATCGTTCCTTCATAAAAAGAAGATTGAACGTAATAGAAAATTATGTGGTAATAGTTATATTACTGAATATAAGGATTATATTTGTGTTAATGAGATTGGCAAAATATTCCGTCCAGAGTATATTACTGATCACTTTTCTATATTATTGAAAAAGCAATATTTAAGACATATATGTTTCCATCGGATTACGTCATTCTTGTGCTAGTTTGCTTTTGGCTAAAAATGTGCCTATGAAAGCTATTCAAGAATGGCTTGGTCATTCAACTTATTCTACTACTGCTAATTTATATGCACATTTAGATAGCAAAGCTAAAAATCAATCAGCTAATATATTGGCTGATGCTATCAATTAATGATTTGCAATTCAATTTCAAGAAATTTGGAATTTGTTTGACATTTTGTTTGACATACGCAAAAAATAACAACCTTCAATTTCTTGAAAGTTGCTATTTTACTGTGGTTGGGCTGGCTAGATTCGAACTAGCGCATGTCAGAGTCAAAGTCTGATGCCTTACCGCTTGGCTACAGCCCAATGTATTATGCATTTTTAAAGATGGGGTGGAAGATGGGACTCGAACCCACGGCCTCTAGTGCCACAAACTAGCGCTCTAACCAACTGAGCTACATCCACCATATCCACTTTTCTAAATGCAGTTATAATTTTAACCTATCTTAAGCTTTTTGTCAATACCCTAACTATTTTTTTTTGAAATCCGCTGTAGTTATGTTACAGTTCAGGTGCCCATAATGTTGATGAAATATATTAATACGAAGTGGAGT
>CAMPBM010000080.1 GCA_946637865.1 uncultured Lachnospiraceae bacterium
ATATTGCTAGCTCTTACATAATTTTAATTTTTGACTACTCTACTTTAATAGACACTTGAACTGTAACCAGTGTAGCAAGAATTACAGAAAAATGTCGAAAAATCTTGTAAATCTAGCTAATTAATGGTATAATAATATGTGTTGATTTAAAGGATATGTGGCGTAAACGGAAAGCCACATATATAATAATAGTGGGAGGAATAGAAATGAAGAGAACAAAAATTGTATGTACTATAGGTCCAGCTACAATGGATAAAGAAGTATTGAAGAAGATGATGTTAGCAGGAATGAATGTAGGAAGATTCAATTTTTCACATGGCTCTTTTGAAGATCAAGAAAAATTTTTTACACCATTCGTTGAAGCTAGAGAAGAATTAGGTTTACCAGTTGCAACTTTGTTAGATACACAAGGACCAGAAATTAGAACTGGAAAGTTAGTGGAAAATCCAGTTGTATTAAAAACAGAAGATGAATTTGTTTTGGTTAATGATGAAATAATTGGAGACTCTAGCAGAGTAACAGTTACTTACAAAGATTTATATAAAGACGTTAAACCAGGAGTAACTATTTTGGTAGATGACGGAAAGATAGAACTTGAAGTTGTAAGAGTAGAGGGAAAAGACGTTGTTTGTAAGGTAATAAATGGTGGAGAGTTAGGAAATAGAAAAAGTATAAATATCCCAGGAACACATATTAATCTACCAGCATTAAAAGAAAAAGACATTCAGGATTTAATTGCTGGTTGTGAGCATGATTTTGATTATATAGCTGCTTCTTTTATCAGATGCAAAGAAGATGTTTTAGCTATTCGTAAAGTATTAGATGAAAACGGTGGAAAAAATATAAAAATAATTTCTAAAATAGAAAGCCAAGAAGGTATAGAAAATTTTGATTCTATTCTAGAAGTTACAGATGGTATAATGGTTGCACGTGGTGACATGGGTGTTGAAATACCAATGGAGGAGGTTCCAATAGTTCAAAAGAAACTTATAAAAAAATGTAACTTAGCAGGTAAAATAGTTATTACAGCAACACAAATGCTAGAAACAATGACTAATAATCCAAGGCCAACAAGAGCCGAAGTTTCAGATGTTGCAAATGCTGTATTTGACGTAACAGGTGCCATAATGCTTTCAGGAGAAAGCGCTATGGGTAAATATCCCGTACAATGTGTTGAAACAATGGCAAAAATTGCTATGGCAGCTGAAAACGATATAAATTATGAAAAGAGATTAGGTTTAAGAGATAGCGATTTTGATTATGAGAATTATGAATTTTATTTAGATTATGCAATCTGTACAACTGCAAAAAAATTAGATGCAAAAGGTATTTTTGCCTATACTGAGTGTGGCGATACACCAAAAACACTTGCTGGATTTATGCCATGTTGTCCGATTTTTGCAGTTACAAAAAATGAAAAAACATTTAGACAACTTGCATTAGTAAATAATGTTACTCCTATTTTAGTTAAGGATGAAGACTTAACAGTTAGAGAGTTGGTAGCTAAGGCTGTTGAAAAAGCTGAGGCAAATAAATATATATCTAAAGGTGATGTTGTTGCTATAGCAGGTGGTGCAACAGTTTTAGATGGATTTGATTCAAGTGATATGAATAGAACTCTTGGTGGAGTTATTAGAGTATAGTTGGTTTTTAATTACGATAAAGTGTAAGAAAAGGAACGGAAGACGTTATCTTCCGTTCCTTTTCTGTTACAGGTCAGAACAGTTTCTTATTTTTGTGTTGACAATTAAACAAATGTTTAATAAAATGTGAGAAAAAGATATTCAAATGATAGCTAATAGAAAGGAGCCGATTCGATGGATTTAAATAATGATGTGAAATATGTAAAGGGTGTAGGACCTAACCGTGTGACACTGTTAAATAGATTAGGAGTATACACGCTAAACGACCTTATAACATATTTTCCAAGAGCGTATGAGGATAGAAGTAAGCCAAAGCTGATTAGTGAAGTGGTAGATGGAGAAGAGGCTTTAATTAAGGGATTTGTGGCTTCAAAAATATTAGAATTAAAGATTAGAAGAAATTTAGTTATATATAAACTAATAGTAAGGGACGAAACAGGACCATGTACAATAACGTGGTATAACCAACCATATCTAAAAAAAATGTTCACAGTAGGAACGGAATATAGTTTTTATGGAAAAGTATCAAAAAAAGGAAATAGGGTTGAAATGAATTCACCTGTATATGATAGCGGAGAAACACAAAAGAATACGGGGAAAATAGTTCCAATATACCCACTTACTTTCAAGTTATCACAAACTACTTTAAGGCAAATTATTGAGAATGGATTAAATGTAGTAGAAGGAGAATTAGAAGAAACAATTCCAGAGTATATTCGAAAGGAATATAATTTATTGAATATTAATAATGCCATTAGGAATATACATTTTCCGCAAGAGTTTGCAGATTTTAAAAGAGCAAGGACAAGACTTGTTTTTGAAGAGTTATTAGGAATGCAATTAGCACTATTAAAGCTTAAGACACAGTATACACGGGGAGAAAGTGGGAATAAAATTTGATGAAAATGTAAAAATGTCAGATGTAATAAACAACTTGCCTTTTAAACTTACAAGAGCACAGTTAAGAGTTTTAGAGGAAATTGATAATAATATGGAAAGCTCAAAAACTATGAACAGACTACTTCAAGGAGATGTAGGTTCAGGAAAAACGATTGTATCTGTTATATCAGCGTATAAAGCGGTTAAAAGTGGATATCAAGTTGCAATTATGGCGCCTACCGCAATACTGGCAAGCCAGCATTTAGAAAGCTTTACAGAGATTTTAAGTCAATATGGTATAAGATGTGAGTTGCTAACAAGTAGTGTTACAAAGAAAAATAAAGAAAACATTTTAGAAAGATTACAGGCTGGAGAAATAGATATTCTAATAGGTACACATGCAATATTAGAGGATAATGTCATTTTTAAAAATTTGGGATTGGTTGTAACAGATGAACAACATAGGTTTGGTGTTAGGCAAAGAAGTAAAATTTCAGCTAAAGGAAATAATCCAGATGTATTAGTAATGACTGCAACACCTATTCCTCGTACATTGGCTCTAATTCTATATGGTGATTTGGATATATCAATTATAGATGAATTACCACCAAATAGAAAGAAGATTGAAACATACGCTGTTAAAAGCTCAATGACAGAACGTGTGAATAACTTTGTAAAGAAACA
Source organism: uncultured Lachnospiraceae bacterium (assembly GCA_946637865.1). Lineage (GTDB taxonomy): Bacteria > Bacillota > Clostridia > TANB77 > CAG-508 > CAG-492. The sequence goes on from CAMPBM010000080.1 coordinate 3,207, forward strand.
GATTGAAGAGGGAAGACAAGCGTATATAGTGTGTCCACTAGTAGAAGAGAATGAAGAAATAGATGCAAATTCTGTTGTGGAATTGGCGGAAGATTATAAAAACAATATATTTAAAGAATATAGAGTTGAATACATACATGGTAAGATGCGCCCTAAGGAAAAAGATGAAATAATGCAAAGATTCAAAGAAGGTGAAATAGACATTTTAATTTCCACAACAGTCATCGAAGTCGGCGTAAATGTTCCAAATTCAAGTATTATGATTGTTGAAAATGCTGAAAGGTTTGGACTAGCACAATTACATCAATTACGTGGAAGAGTTGGAAGGGGAAATTATCAATCATATTGTATCTTGAAATATAACGGAGGTTCGGACGTTGTAAGGGAGAGAATGAAAATAATGCAAGATACAAATAATGGTTTTGTGATAGCAGAGAAGGATTTAGAACTAAGGGGAAGTGGTGAATTTTTTGGAACCAAACAACATGGAATTCCAGAGTTTAAAATAGCGAATTTGTTTGAAGATATGCCAATACTACAAACGGTACAGTCTTTGGCAATAAAAATTATTGATGAAGATCCAGAATTGATAGAGGAAAAAAATCTGCAATTGAAAAGAATAGTTGAGAAAAAATTTGGTGATAGACTTGAATTATAATATAACAATTATGAGATGCTTAAATTAAATTGGAGGACAGAGATTTATAATTGATTCATGGAGATTCTAAATTGGCGAATGGAGATTTCTCAAAAAATTCTCCGTCCGCCAATTTTAAATTCACCGTCTATAAAGTCCAAAAAATTATATATTAATCTAAATTATCTAAAATTCCAGGTAGCATTTGTTTCTTTCTAGAAACTACATTTTCAAGTAATGCTGTGTTGTCATTAAGTGTTACACCATAAGCTTTTTCAACAACTGCTGAATCATTTCCTAGAGAAATAATTTTTGAATTAGAATTTATAATATCAGTTGCAGCAAACATATATAAATCTAAGTTATCTTTCTTAATTTCATTATTAATTGCAGCTTCGAAGTAAACTTTGTCTTTAAAAATACTGTCTAAATCTGCAGTGTTAACTTGAGCTATCTTAAATCTTTTTCCACCTTTTTCAAATAGCTTACTATCTATATTAATAATTTGCTCAGGTGTATATTCACTTAAATCTGTTCCAGCTTTTAACAAAGCTGTACCATAAGCTTCAAGATCAACCTCTGCAATTTCAGCAAGCTTAGTTGCAATATTTTTATCTTCAGCTGTACATGTAGGTGATTTAAATAATAAAGTGTCAGAGATGATAGCACTAAGCATCATTGTTGCTACTTCTTTTGAAATCTTAATATCATTTTCTTTATACATTTTATATAATACTGTAGATGTACATCCAACAGGTTCTGCCCTATAGTATAAAGGATATGAAGTAGAGAAGTTCATAGCATGGTGATCTACTATTTTTTGAATCTTTGCATTTGAAAGATTACTAACACTTTGTGTTGACTCGTTATGATCTACTAATATAATATTTTGACCATCTGCAATATCCTCTATATATTCTGGTTTATCAATTCCTAAATAATTAAAAACATATTCTGTTTCCTTATTAATATTACCTAATCGAACAGCCTTTGCGTTGTTTCCTAATTGATTTTCTAAATTAGCCATTACCATTGCTGACATAATTGCATCTGTGTCAGGATTTTTGTGTCCGAAAACTAAGGTTTCATTTACTAAATTTGTCATTTCTCATCTCTCCTTTTTAATTTATATAAATGATTATGCATTTTAAGTTACTCATTTATTATTAAATTTATTATTATGTTTATGAATATATCACCTTTTAAGTATAGCATAAATTGTGAGAAAAGTCAATTTTTTACAGCATTTTTACATTTGAGGGGGGATGCGACAAGGGGACGGAGATTTGAAATCTCCGTCCCCTTGTCGCATCAGAAAGAAAAAAGATAGCATAGCTTCCGCCATACTATCTTTTTGTTACTCAAAATGTGCTGAAGATAATTACATCTAGACACATAGTAGAGACTTACTAAATTTTAATTTTAATCAGTCACTGTACTGTAGATTTTGCCTTTGTATTCTGTCATATTCCACGGACCACCACCTGCGATGAATTTTACAGGTGTACATGTAGTATATATTTCTTTTCGTTCATCGTCCCATCCAACAAATTTGCCAATTTTTGTCGCGTATACTACTCCGTCTTTTACAACAGGATTCTCAATTATGACACGAGTTGTTGAGTTACCTGAAGATTGGCTGAACAAGTACTTTGTTGTTATATCTTCGCATTTAACTTGGTTGCTTGCATAGTATACATTTGAGAATACAGCCTTAAGGTTTTCTTCTGTAAGCTCTAAGTATTTGTCAGAAAAATCGTTACCAATGAGAAGTTTGAATTTCGCAACATAATCAAAATCTGGGATAACCTTGCGTGTTAAGAGGTCGTTAATTGTTTCTTCAGATACATATACAGCAAGCCCTAATGTATCTTTGGAATAACGTCCTCTTGGCAAAAGAATGATGCTAGTTGACGGAACCTTTGAATTAGCGTAGAAATAGAGTAGTGTGTAGCCTGGGTAATCAGATTTGAATCTCTTTGACAGTATACGGAAGAAGTCAAGTCGTGGATCGTATTCTTCAATGACACAAGAACCATCTTTGAACAAACTGAAATTGCAGTCTTCAATCATACAGTTCATGCAGGTTTCTTTGCTAGGTTTATATCTAGAAGCAAAGAAAAGACCTCTGCAATAAAGAATTTGAAGATATTTGCGAATTTTGATTTGGTTTTTCAAGAGCTCCATAGGTTGGTAAAATGCTCCCTTTAGCATATTACCACCACCCCAAAAATATCCGACCAGCCAGTTAGCTGTTATTATATATTCATGGGGTGAAATCTTACCATTTTGGATAGAGTCAAAGTCGCTTGGATGAAGCTCTACAACAAAATAAGAGTACGGTGAGTTCAACAGGTAAGGTGAGTTCTCACTAGGTGGTGCAATGTAGGAGCTATGTCCTTCAGTTGTTGGGATGATGTGTTCTTCTGTAATTTTTTGACCAGTAATTTTTGAGATTTCCTGGGCAAACTCAAGAATGTTATTCATTTTTTTTCCTCCTTAAAAATGAAAGCGTAAATATTTGGATGATTTGTGACAGTATACCAAACTCAATCTACATACATATTAACTTATCAATGTTCTGTCTCCAAAAAAGTTTTTGATGATAAGCAGAGAGGTTAACACTACACGAGACCAATAAGGTAAACATGGTAACATAATAGCACTATTTACATAAAATGTAAATAGTCAAAAGAAATTTTTTTGAAAAAGGGAACCCTGCAATTATGCAAAGTCCCCTTTTTTATACTCATTTCGTAGCGTACTCTCTCAAGTGCGCATATACCCGTATTCTATACAAGCCTAAATCTTGTGACGGTATTTTGAGTTTTTCGGAAATTTCTCTGGTGGTCTTTTTCTTAAGCACGAGATGAACATATTTCCGTTCTCTCTTCGGCAATTTTTCTATTGCCTTCTTAAGCCTTTTGATGCTGGAAACTATTTCTGCCTCTTTCATAATTTCGCCATAAATAACTCTTTTTTTCGCAGACATATCTTTAGGCATTTTTGTTGCCAAATCTTTATCTACGTAAGTTTTGAAGAAATTATTGATTACTGTCCTCATTGATTTTACAACCTCCTCTGTGATTCCAGGAATCATAAGAAGATCGCTGTCCGAGGCTTCTGAGAGATCTGCTAAGGTTGCAAATCTATTCTCCAGTGCATTTACGGCGTCAGAACTGAGAAGACCAGAAAAGATTACTCTTACCTGTAAATCTTCGATGCCAAATATCCGCGCCATATAGTTCATATTGATTTTAACTCTCATTATGAAACTTCCTTTCTGTATAAAATTTTGTGCACCTATTGTATAATATTTATGACGATATGTCAATACTATATTAAATTTTTTTACGATGAGGTTGTATAAGGTTACAGTTCAGGTGGGTTACTTTTGCAGGTAGCCGTCAAAAATTAAAATTATG
>CAMPBM010000081.1 GCA_946637865.1 uncultured Lachnospiraceae bacterium
ATATAATACACTATCATAAATAGATTAAAATTTAATTATACGTAATTATGAATTTTTATTTTTCTCAATAATATCTTTTATCTTATCAATATCTAAAGCAGTAAATTTCGAAATGTCCTCTAATGGAACGTTTTGGCGAAACATATTAATAACAATCTGCGCAATTCCCTGCTCAAGGCCCTGCTCAATACCCTGCGCAATTCCCTGCTCAATGCCTTGTTCAAGTCCGACCTGAACACCATTATCAAAACCTTTTGCAGCAATTGCTTTCTGATCCATTATATATTTCTCACGTAATTCTGCTAAATATATTTCGTGTTCATCTTGGCTGATATCTTCTAAAACCTTTTTTGCAGCCTTAAGAGAATCGTTATTTTTTTCATCTGACATACTAATCACCTCAGGATTTTTAATAAATTTTACCCAAGTATCAAGCTCAGTATTTGTGCTAAATCTAGCTATCTTAGGTAACTCTATTATATATAATTGAAAAAGGTCTGTCAATACGTAATCTACATAATCATTTTCTCGTCTCCTACTCTAAAAAAAGTTCAAAAAACAGTTGTTAAAACAAACTAATATGATATAATCAAGTAGATACTATATTATAGTTTTTTTGCAATATAAATAATAATAAGGAGGACTAAATATATGAGTGAATGCAAATGTGGAAATACGAAAGAAAACAATGAATTAAAAGAAATATTAGAAAAATATGAAAAAGACAAAAGTAACTTGATACAAATACTAAATCAAGTACAAGAAAAGTATGGCTATATAAGCCAAGAGGCTCAAAGAGAAATATCAGAATACTTAGATATTTCTATGGCTGAGGTGTACGGAGTAATTACTTTTTATTCAAGATTTACTTTGAAGCCTAAAGGAAAATATAATATAGCAGTTTGTTTAGGAACAGCATGCTTTGTAAAAGGTTCTGAAAAAGTTTTAGATAAGGTAAAAGATATTTTAAAAATAGATGTGGGACAAACAACGGAGGATGGTTTGTTCTCGATAGAGGCAACTAGATGTGTTGGAGCTTGTGGTTTAGCACCAGTTTTTACTGTTAATGATGAAGTTTATGGAAAGGCTACACCAGAAATGGTAGAAAGTGTTATTAAAAAAATTAGGGAAGAAGAAGGTAAATAGTTGTTCAATTATATAAAAAAAGTAAATAAAATATAAGAAAGCAAAAGGAAGCGTAAGGAAGCAAAAAAGAAAGCAATAAGTTAGCAAAGGAAATAGTTTGAAAGAATGATGTATTCATAACTATTTAAACCTTTAAGCAAAGCAAGAAAGGAATGAGAGTTTGTAATGAAATCTTTAGAGGAAATTGATGAAATACGAGCAAGAGTTAAATCAGAGTTAGAATTAAGAGTTAACGAGAATGCACAAACTACAGAAAAACATATTCTAGTGTGTGGTGGAACAGGGTGTACTTCTTCAAAGTCACCAGTTATAATTAGTAATTTAAACAAAGCATTAAAAGAAAACGAAATAACAAACGTGAAGGTAATTCAAACAGGCTGTTTTGGACTATGTGCTAAAGGCCCAATTGTTATAGTAAGACCAGAGGACGTTTTTTATGCATTGGTAAAACCTGAGGATGCAGAAGAAATAGTAAAAAGTCATATAATGGAAGGAAAAGTAGTCGAAAGATTATTATGCAAAGATGTTGACCAAAGTGTTGTAAAAAAATTAGATGAATTAAATTTCTATAAAAAGCAAGAAAGAATTGCCTTAGGAAATTGTGGAAAGATAGATCCAGAGAAAATAGACGAGTACATAGCTTTTGATGGTTACAAAGCATTAGAAAAATGTTTATTTGAATTGAATCCAGATGAAGTAATAAAAATTGTTTCAGATTCAGGTCTAAGAGGCCGTGGTGGAGCAGGTTTTCCAACAGGGAAAAAGTGGAGTTTTACAAAAATGGCTGAAGGTGACCAAAAATATGTTGTATGTAATGCAGATGAGGGTGATCCAGGTGCATTTATGGATAGAAGTATTTTAGAGGGAACACCACATTCTGTAATAGAAGCTATGATGATAGCAGGATATGCAGTTGGAGCAAATAAAGGATATATATATGTTAGAGCTGAATATCCAATAGCAGTTAGAAGATTCCAAATCGCTATTGACCAAGCAAAAGAATATGGTATTCTAGGCAAGAATATTTGGAACACAGGATTTGATTTTGATTTGGAAATTCGTTTAGGAGCAGGAGCATTTGTATGTGGAGAAGAAACGGCATTACTAGAATCAATCGAAGGAAGACGTGGTCAACCTCGTTTGAAACCACCATTCCCAGCAAATAGTGGATTATGGGGAAAGCCAACATTAATTAATAATGTTGAAACATATGCGAATATTCCTCAAATCATTTTAAAAGGTGCAGAATGGTATTCAAGCATAGGAACTGAAACATCTAAAGGTACAAAGGTTTTTGCTTTAGGTGGAAATGTTAATAATATAGGGTTAGTTGAGGTTCCAATGGGAACAACTTTAAGAGAAATTGTTTACGATATTGGAGGAGGAATTCCAAACGGCAGAAAATTTAAAGCTGCACAAACTGGTGGACCTTCAGGTGGCTGTATTCCAGAAAAGAACTTAGACACACCAATTGATTATGAATCATTAGGCGCAATTGGTTCAATGATGGGTTCAGGTGGACTTATTGTAATGGACGATTCAAAATGTATGGTTAATTTAGCTAAATTCTACTTAGAATTTACTGTTGATGAATCATGTGGAAAATGCACTCCTTGTAGAATTGGAACAAAAAGAATGTTAGAAATTCTGCAAAAAATATGTGATGGTAATGGAGAAGAGGAAGATTTAGATAAGCTAGAAAAGTTAGCATTGAACATTAAAAAGGCATCTTTATGTGGATTAGGCCAAACAGCCCCAAATCCAGTTTTAAGTACTTTAAAATATTTTAGAGAGGAGTATTTAGCTCATATTAAGGAAAAAAGATGTCCAGCAGGGGAATGTAAGGCTTTAGCTAAATATCATATTAATCCAGAATTGTGTAAGGGTTGCGGACTATGTAAAAGAAATTGCCCTGTAGGAGCTATATCAGGCGAGGTAAAACAGCCACATGTTATAGATGAAGACAAATGTATAAAATGTGGAGCTTGTGCTTCTAAGTGCCCATTTAAAGCAATTTCAAAATAGAAACAAAGGGCAACACCCACAACATGTAGTGGAGCCAATCGTGCTCCACCCCAAAAACCTAAAATTAACGAACAACACTAAGTACAGATAAAAAAGAAAGGATTGAAAAATATGATAAACTTAACAATAGACGGAATCAATGTTTCAGTTCCAGAAGGAACTACCATATTAGAAGCCGCTAGAACAGCTGGAATAGACATTCCAACACTATGCTTCCTAAAAGAAATCAACGAAGTTGGCGACTGCAGAATGTGCATTGTAGAAGTAGAAGGAAGAAGAGGTTTTGCTACCTCATGTATACAAAAAGCAGAAGAGGGAATGGTTGTAAAAACTAATTCTAAAGATGTAGCAGAAGCAAGAGCAGTTGTATTAGATTTAATTTTATCTAACCACCATAAAGACTGTCTAACTTGCGTAAGAAATGGTAATTGTGAATTGCAAAAATTAGCACAAAAATATAATTTAACAGATGTTGAGTACGCAGGAGAAATGTGCGAATACGAAAAAGATATAGAATCTCCTTCAATTATAAGAGATTTCAACAAATGTGTGCTATGTAGAAGATGTGTAGCAACATGTAAAAAAGTTCAAAAAGTTGGGGCAATTGATGTTGCCAATAGAGGCTTTACTTCATGTGTTTCAACAGTTGCAAATGAAAGCTTGAATAATGTTAATTGTACCAATTGTGGCCAATGTATTATGTCTTGCCCAATAGGAGCATTACGCGAAAAAGATAATACTAAAGATGTATGGAATCTTATCAAGGATGAAGACAAATTTGTTGTTGTTCAAACAGCACCAGCAGTAAGAGCTGCCTTAGGTGAAGAATTTGGAATGGAAATAGGTACAAATGTTACTGGAAAAATGGTTACAGCACTAAGAAGATTAGGATTTGATAAGGTTTTTGATACCAATACTGGTGCTGATTTTACTATAGTTGAAGAAGCTAATGAATTAATTGAAAGAATGAAAAATGGTGGTACAATTCCAATGATTACATCTTGCAGTCCAGGATGGGTTAAATACATAGAAATGAATTATCCTGAGCAATTATCACATGTATCGAGTTGCAAATCACCTCATCAAATGTTTGGTGCCTTACTAAAATCTTATTATGCGGAAAAAATTGGTATAGCACCAGAGAAAATCAGTGTAGTATCTGTAATGCCATGCATTGCTAAGAAATTTGAGGCTAATCGTGATGAGATGAATGTAAATGGAATAAAAGATGTTGATTATGTTATAACCACTCGAGAACTAGCAAGAATGATAAAACAGGCAGGAATTGATTTTGTAAAACTAGAGGATTCTACATTTGATGACCCTATGGGAGAAGCAACAGGTGCTGCTGCAATCTTCGGAACTACTGGAGGAGTTATGGAAGCAGCATTAAGAACTGCAGTAGAAAAACTAACAGGCGAAACATTAAAAAATGTTAATTTTGAGGCAGTTCGTGGCAATGAAGGAATAAAAAGAGCTACTGTAAAAGTAGGGGATAAAGAGGTTAATGCAGTAGTAGCACATGGTCTTGGAAATGCGCAAATAATTATGGATGAAATAAAGAGTGGAAAAGCAGATTATCAATTTGTTGAAATAATGGCTTGCCCAGGAGGATGTATTATGGGTGGAGGTCAGCCGATTCGCTCATCTAAAGAAAGAGCTACTATTGATATTAGAAAATTAAGAGCAGATTGTTTATATAGTATTGATGAGAAATCTACTATAAGAAAATCTCATGAAAATCCTGTTGTTAACAAGATTTATGAAGATTATTTAGGTGAAGTTGGTGGACACAAAGCTCATGAATTATTACATACCAAATATGCCAAAAGAGAAAAATATAAATAAAAATAATCAAATAAATCAAACAAATAAAACAAAATAGCCAAAGAAATAGCCAAACAAGATAGTCAAACAAAAAATGCGACAAGGGGACGTAGAAATTGTCTTTAACAGGTCCACTACTGTTAAAGACAATTTCTACGTCCCCTTGTCGCACATATCAAAAGAGCACACTTGCCCACAGTAGCGAAACATAGCGTGCTCTATATGTAACATACCGGAGCATATCATGCTCCATAAAAATTTCTATTGCTTCTCAGTATTATTTCTTCTTCTAACATCATCCTTCATAATCTCTTTTACAGCACCCAAACTACTTAAAGCAGATGTAGCGTCAAATGGTATAAATACCTTATTAGCCTCACCATTAGCAACTTCTTTTAATGTCTCTAAAGATTTCAACTGAACTAATTTATCGTTTGGATGTGATTGCATCATAGCATCATAAACCATAGCAATTTCTTGTGCCTTAGCTTCAGCAACTTGTTTTATAGCTTCAGCTTCACCGGCAGCTCTTCTTATAGCAGCTTCTCTATCAGCTTCAGCAGCTAAGATAGCAGCTTCCTTCTTACCTTCAGCAAGTGTGATAGCAGATTGTCTTTCACCTTCAGCTTGCAAAATTTGAGCTCTTTTGTTACGCTCAGCGTTCATTTGTTTTTCCATTGCATCACGTATATCTGCTGGTGGTGTGATATCTTTAATTTCAACCCTGTCTATCTTACATCCCCATTGGTCTGTTGCTTCATCTAGTATTGTTCTTAATCTATCGTTAATATTATCACGAGAACTGAATGTTTCATCTAAGTCCATCTTACCAACAATATCACGAATTGTTGTGATTGCTAAATATTCGATACCTTTCTTTAAAGATTGAATTTCATATACTGCTTTTGCAGGGTCTGTTATTTTGTAGAACACAACTGTATCTATTGTAATAGTAACGTTATCATGCGTGATAACTCCTTGTGGTGGTATATCCATTGTTTGTTGTTTTAAGCTTACTATAGATCTAACGTGATCTAGAAAAGGTACTATAATTGTTAAACCAGCGTCGGCTACTTTATGAAATTTACCTAACCTTTCAATGATATAAACCTCTGATTGTTTTACAACTTTAATTGTTTTCCATGCAATTATTAAAACTAAAACAAGTAATACTAAAAAAAATATTGTTCCTCCTGACATATTTTTGTCCTCCTTTTTAATTTAAAAATATTTCTACAAGGTAGAATTTTCTTTTGCTTTTTGTACTATTGCTTTTACACCAGTGACTCTTAAAACTGTGACCTCTGAACCTTCTTTAATAATATCCTCTGTAGAACACTTTGCAGACCAAAGTTCTCCATTGACTTTAATTTGTCCAGTACCTTCGAGTGAATTAATTTCTTTTACTACAATACCTTTTTTTCCAATAATTGATTTAACATTAGTTGTAGCATCATCAGTGCTTGAAAATTTTTTTGCAAAAGGTCTCGTACAGAAGAGTAGAACTATTGTTGAAATTGAAAATATTGCAATTTGGACAGTCTGATTATCGATAAAGATGCTTGAAACTCCTGCAATTAGAGCTCCAACTCCTACCCAGAAGAATAAAAATCCAGGTCCCATCATTTCTAAGATAAAGAATAGAATAGCAATAATTATCCATACTTGCCACATATTGATTACCTCCTATGTATATTATTATATCATATTATCTCGAAAAAGGGAATATTTTTAATAAAATATCCTGCGAAATTTGTTAAATAGTTACAATTCAGGTGGGTTACTTTTGCAGGTAGCCGTCAAAAATTTAAATTATGTAATCGCTAGCAATATATTAACATTCCGCAGACTTGCTGGCTCGGCT
>CAMPBM010000082.1 GCA_946637865.1 uncultured Lachnospiraceae bacterium
TTAATCGCTACTGTTATTAATCATGCTCTTTTTTAACTCTTTATTTTTCACACTAACACGCAGAATTCTTTTTATCTATTAGCTTCAACTTCTGAAGAAATATATTCCTAAACCACCATTCTTTCATCATTATCCATTTCTATTTTTTCTATAGCAGTTGTATTTCCCACATTTTTTTTAGGAGCGTCTCCCTTTTGATTTTTTAAATTTCTTCTAATTTCGCCAATCTGTAAATTAGTAAAATCCTTCATTTCAATAGCATTGTACTTTTCTCTATACTCATTGTACAGACTTTGTAGCAATTGTGGAATTAGTTCTTCTAATCCTAGTTTCTTCATCTCATGAGCAATTTTCTCATCAACGAACTCTGAAACATTTAAGTTTTGCCCTGAACCTTGACTATGTAAAATTTCTCTTCTAAGACTACCAATTATATTATTCTTAATAGTATATCTTTCTAGTTCTCCATTAATAAATTTATATCTAATCAAATGGATGTTAGCCTCTTCTAACTTTTTCTTCTGTCTTTCTCTTTCTAGCTCCTCTAATTTTTCTTGTTTCCTCTCTGGTTTAAACATACCTCTTAAACGTGCAAATATATTTTTAACTTTGCTTGTTGGAGCTAACTCGACTTTTGATTCAAAGTCATCTTGTACTTCTCTAACAAAATTTAAATTTTCAGAACATTCTTTAAACTCTGTAATTCCTTCTTCAAACTTACCTAATAAATCCGATACTACTGATTGTACTAAATATGACTTCATGTTAAATTCTATACCTACTGTTCTAAATTGCTTTATTACCTCGTGAGTTAGCTTATCATGAAGCGTAGTTACTATGTTAGGTAAATTTTCTTCCTTAGCATTTATTCTTTCAAATTTCTGTATTAATTCTATAGACTCCTTAATCTTCCCTTGCATAGCATTAATTCTGTCGAACAACATTCTTTCTAGTCTATAATCTTTTTTATCCTGTACATGTTGTTTTTCTTTACTAATAGTTAGATTCTGTTGTTCATCACTTATATTATTCTTCTCGTCTAACTGTCCCTTCGCCTCCAAATTATTTACACTATTTATTTGAATTGTATTTGTACCTTCCTCTTTAATTTGTTGCACTGTATCTATTTTCTCTGTATTTTCCTGATTTTTTTCATCATTTATTTCCAAGTCTTGTTGTATAGTCTGAGTGTTTTTATTATCTACATCTGTATTTTGTAGTATATCTTGAGTGTTTTCGTTATTTTTTTGTTCTATTGTTTCGTTTGGAGTTTCTAGCACATTTTTATTTGATAAATCGGCATTTGAAAAATTTTCTGATTGTGCTAATTGTTCTGCAGAATTTTCAGAACTAGAATTTATAATATTTGTTATTAATTCATTATCTTGTTTATTTAAAGGTATTACATTATCATTATCATTATTCAACATCCCATTTTTTTGCGAAATAATCCCTTGTTGGTTTCCTCTAGCGACTTCATCTTTTAATAACTCGCTTAATATATTAATCCTCTGAGTTGCTTGAAAATCAACAACTATAGTATCAGTCGTAACTTCTCCAGTGTTTGGAGTAATTACATCTTTTACTATGTTTTCAGGATTATAGATGTTTCCATTAACACTATTTATATTTTCATTTGTTTCCACACTCACAACCTCTTCTCTCCTAGTTATTTTTATATATCTATTATACAAACATTTTATGCGTTTTGTCTATACCATTTTTAATTTTTTTTAATATTTTTTTCGACACCATTCGTCATTCTATCACAGTTTACAGCAATTACATAATTTTTATATTGAACGGCTTTTGCAGTGAAACATTTGGGGACGGTCTTGATTTGTTTCAAAAATGAAACAAATCAAGACCGTCCCCAAATGTTTCACTGCTGACCAGTAACGTTGTGTTACAATATTTTTAATATTTTTAATTTTATCTATTTATTTTCCAAAAAAAATCTGCTATACTGAACGTATTATGGAAGATTTAAAAAGATATAATCGATTAAATGAATATTTAAAAAATAAATTTGGCGAAAGAGTCTTAAAAATCTGCATTGACGGAGGCTTTACCTGTCCCAACAGAGACGGAACTGTTGGAAAATTAGGTTGTATTTTTTGTAGTGAACGTGGTTCTGGAGAACATATTAATACATCTGAAAACATCAGCATGCAGGTTGCAAATTATTTTTCCAGCTACAAAAGCTCAAGAGCAAACAAGTTTATCGCATACTTTCAAAATTTCACAAACACCTACGATACAATTGAAAACCTCAGAAAAAAATATAACTCTGCACTAATTGATAGCCGTATTGTTGGTTTACAAATTGCTACAAGACCTGATTGTATTAATGAAAATATTTGTAAACTACTTAAAGAATATACAGCCCAATACTATGTTTGCGTAGAACTTGGTCTTCAAACCTCAAACGAAACTACTTCACTACTTATAAACAGAGGTTATTCTAACAGCACATTTACAAATGCTGTTTCGCTATTAAATCAGTATGGCATCGATGTCGTCGCTCACATAATGGTTGGTCTTCCAAATGAAGATCGTAATGATTTAAAAAATACTGTTGATTTTATTAATAAGCATAAGATTAATGGTATAAAAATTCATAATGTGTATGTAGTAGAAAACACAATTCTAGCTGATATGTATAGAAAAGGGGACTATATACCAATGGAATTCGAAGAATATTTAGATAGCCTAATTTATGTAATCACGCATATAGCTCCAAATATTGTTATTCATAGAATTTCTGGAGATGCTCCTAAAGACTTATTAATTGCGCCTAAATGGAATATACATAAAAAATGGATTTTGAACGGTTTAGATAAATCACTAAAAGAAAAAAATTTGTACCAGGGCATTTACTCAGAGATGTCTACTTAGGATTTTTTAATTGTGCTCAAAGAATTTACAATGGTTTATAGGTAACCCCATTTTAAAAACCTAAATTTATTATACAAGGACTATTATATATGGAAATAACAAAAATTGAAACAAATAGAGCCAAAAATTATTACTATAATACTACTTCTGTTAAGGCTAAAAAGTATTCTAAATATCTAGAAAGATTTATAGTAAACATCTATCCTGATATAACTTATCAAGAAATTATTGGTTTTGGTGCATGTATTACTGAAAGCTCTGCATATTCTTACAGTCTACTTCCTGAAGATAAGAAAAGAGAATTTATTAATGACATGTTTTCAAACATAAACTACTCTTTATGTAGATTAACTATTGCAAGCTGTGATTTTTCACTAAATAGCTATTCGTATGCAAAGAAACATGATTTATCTGACTTCAATATTGAAAGAGATAAAAAATATGTAATTCCTCTCATTCAAGATGCTTTAAAAGTCAACCCAGATATACGCTTTCTAGCATCTCCTTGGAGTCCTCCAAGTTTTATGAAAAATACAAAAATACGTATACTTGGAGGAAAACTATCAAAAAAGTATAAGCAGACTTATGCCGACTATTTAGTAAAATACATACAGAGTTATAAAGAACTTGGAATTACTATTGATTTTATGACAATACAAAACGAAACCAATGCAATTACTATTTGGGAGTCTTGTGTGTATTCACCTAAGGATGAAGTTGACTTTCTAGTTAATTACTTGTACCCAACCTTCCAGAAAAACGGCATAAACACAAAAATACTTATATACGACCATAATAAAGAGAAGTTGCTTAATAGAGCACGTGAGGAATTTAGTAATGAAGATGCCAACAAATATGCTAGTGGAGTAGCTTTTCATTGGTATTCAGGAAATCATTTTGAAAATATACAGCTATGTAGAGAACTATTTCCGGACAAGTTGTTGTTCCATACTGAAGGTTGCTTTAGTTTCGACCCAAATAATTCTTTTGAAAATCAGTATGCACATGATATACTCGAGGATTTGAATTCAGGTATAAATGGATATATGGATTGGAATATTTTACTAGATAGCAAAGGTGGTCCAAACCACAAGCGTAACTATTGTAATAGTCCAGTTATGCTGGTGGATGATAATTCTAATTATAAAAAATCTCTTACATATTACTACATTGGTCATTTTAGTAAGTTTATAATGCCTGGTGCTGTTAGAATTGCATACAGTAAATATTTAAGTGATCTTAGAGTTACAGCTTTTAAGAATCCTGATGGAAGTATTGTTATTGTTTTGCTTAATAGTGTGAACTATGATATTGATTTTACGATTTGCATGAAAGATGTGTATTTTAAAGATACTTTGGAAAAGCAGTCTATGATTAGTTATTTGATAAAAGACTAAAATACCATTCTTTATCACCTCTATCTATTATCTTAAAGAACAATATCAGAAATTACAAATTAGAAGTAGTTTAGAATGTGATTCATCAATTTGTGAATAATTATTCATGTACTTTTGTGCAGAAATCTTTGTAGAAAATCTCTGTATAAAAGTATGCAAAGCTTTTTATGTAATAGGAAAACTATCCTATTATATAAAGAAGTGCCGTCGGTATTAACCATATAGACGACACTTCTTTTCTTTAAATGATTACGATTGTTAGCAGAATTGCTATAGCAATTGATAAAACTATATTGTATTTTTTATTACATCTTTTGTATATAAGCGTGAATAACTTTTTTATCAGCCATCCACAAACTATTCCAATGCTTCCTACAATTGCAAGTACGCTAATTACTATCACTCCCAGTATTACAGGGACAAACGATATCCCTAAAATGAATACCTTCAAAATCAGTCCGAAGTTAAGCTTCTTGGTTAAGCAGGATGCCATTACAATGATAGTAATAACTATCCCTATTACCTTTAATACAAAGTAATAATACTCTTTAAGCATTACAACTGCTGTATCAAGATATGTCGCAATCATTTCGAGCAGATAACCAAAATCCACCCCTTTGAGTACAAAATTCCAAAGTATGATAATAATCATATTCCTTTTCTCTCCTTTTTAAGTAATATATATATATGTGTGCATATCTAACCTTGTACTAAATCAGATATGGAATAACGGATGTTAAATCTATAAAAAAGCACATAGCTATTGATAGTATTATAGCATATTTCTGCCAAATATTCAAGTTATGTAGACTTGTTTTTTCGTTTGTACCTGCTTTGTGTTACAGTTCAACCTTAATACTAAATATTAATGAATAGAGCACTTAAGTAGCCCTCTGCTCAATAAGTGCTGACATCCAAACGTTACAATTTATGGTCTATAGCCGTAGAATAGTAAAAGTCTAAGGCTAACCCGTAACTTCCAACGTATAAAATAAGACATGAAAAATTTCATGTCTTATTTTATCTTTTTAATTTTTGCTATAAAAAAGCCCTCATAAAACTCATTTGGACATACGCACATGGTTTCTTTATTTTTTACAGGTAACAGGGGTAAACTATCTTTCCCTAAAAATTCAATAGGAACAAGCTCTGCATTCTCACTTATCAGAGTTTTACTAATAACATCCTCATTTTCGCAGTCTAAGATAGAACACGTAGAATACACCATTTCTCTTCCCGGTTTCAACACCCTCAAAGCCTTCTTAAGTAAAGCAACTTGCGCTTTAACTGATTTTTCTACCAGTTTCTTTGAAAAAAATTTAAAAGCATTTTCATCCTTTAAGTCTAAAGTACCACTTCCACTACAAGGGGCGTCTAACAAAACTCTATCAAATGAAAAGAAATCGTCTATATTTCTAGAATCCTTTTGCATAATATATACAGAACTTGCGCCCTGCTTTTCTACATTATATTTTAATCTTTCCATACGAATTGTATTTAGCTCACAGGCTGTAATATTAGCTTTATTTTGTGTAAGGGCTGCAATTTGAGTTGTTTTTCCACCCGGAGCTGCCGCCATATCTAAAATATCCTCATTCGCTTGTGGTTTTAACACTATTGGTGGTAGCATTGATGACAAGCTTTGTAAATAGATTTTTCCGTCTTTGTAAATATCTAATTGTTGTATTTCCTTCTCTGTTCTATTTTTAATAATTATAGCTTCTTTACTCCATTGAACTCCCATGTACTCTATTCCTTCACTTTTCAGTGTTCTTTCTATTTCCACAGTAGTTGCTTTAATAGTATTAATTCTTAATGTAACATATCTATTAGAATTATATCCACTATAAATTCTTTCTATATCATTTTGTTTGTATTGTCTTTTTAAGCATTCATTAAGATATTCTTTATTTTTTATGATTTGATTTTTTTCCATACAATCCAATTTTACTCCTCAAATAAAAGATATCTTTATTCGGTAATTTTGGTATTTAAAATTTCTTTTAATTTTACAATTTCCTCTTTTGACAAGGCTATTCCTTTACCAACTCTTTCATGATTTTCTGACCAATTTCTTAAATCATATTTTGGTTCTCTATCATTCCAACTTACCAAATTAAGCTCCGTTTTCCAGCCCTTTGCCGATTCTGACAATACCCCAATGTGTTCTACTATTTCAAATTTTATTTCATTCATCTTTTATTCCCCCTAAAAGTAATATAATTGATTAGATATTATCATAGAAATTTTTAAATGGCAAGAGAATAGATAATTTATTTTTATCTTTTGATTAAACTGGTTACAGTTCAGGGGGCTATTAAAGTAGAGTAGTCAAAAATTAAAATTATGTAAGAGCTAGCAATATAT
>CAMPBM010000083.1 GCA_946637865.1 uncultured Lachnospiraceae bacterium
CTGCGACCTCATGGTCCCAAACCACGCGCGCTACCAACTGCGCTACGCCTCGATATAAATCATAACCCTATGACCTAATCAATATAACATATTTGTTTTTACTT
The DNA here is from genome assembly GCA_946637865.1 of uncultured Lachnospiraceae bacterium. Taxonomy (GTDB): domain Bacteria; phylum Bacillota; class Clostridia; order TANB77; family CAG-508; genus CAG-492. The sequence goes on from CAMPBM010000083.1 coordinate 105, forward strand.
TTCAAGTGTTTTTTTAAAAAATATTAAAAATTTTTAATAATCCCCTTGAAATTTTACAAAAAAACAATTATAATACTAACTAGTTTCATAACAGTAACTAAGCTGGATAGAGTTCTTCACCATGAGCCAAAGGCTCATTTATATGAAACTCTAAATATTAAATGAATTGTGGAACTACAAAAAGCATACTCCACAATTTACCACATTTAATATATACTAATCTTGAAATGTTATATGATGCATATATAATATTTTCTACATATGCGACTGTAGCTTAGCTGGATAGAGCACTTGGCTACGAACCAAGAGGTCGGGGATTCGAATTCCTCCAGTCGCACCATGAAAGCACTAATATGGTGCTTTTTTGTTTATACTATGACTAGCTAATAAAGATCTACAAACTTCTCTCTTCTCTATATATATCTGTAGTTTTCCATTACTATATTACTATCACTTTTCCTGTTATCTTTTTACATCTAATATATTAATTAAGATTGAAACGCACTTTTGTTTGATTTCACATCGAAAGTAGTACTACCTATTGGAATATCCTCTGATGAACTTTGTTCTATATTAAAAACAACTTTATTATCATTAAATGTAATAGTTCCCTTTATATTCCAATCTCCTTCATTTTTTATATCAAATTTTGCAATATTTCCGTTTATATTAGCTGATACATTTTCGAATGTTGTGATTCCATCTATTATTGCATTTAACTTTTTACTTGACATTTTTCAATTATTACAAGTTACAATTACAAATCAGTTACCCCATAATCTATTGTCAAGCATGTAACGTCTCATAAAAACAAAACATTACCCGCCCTTTAGATATCAGAAAGTTTACAACATTTCTCATCCTTTACAAGTCTCACAAATATCATTGTTGTCCTTATAAATCCAAAACATCCTCTTCATCTTTCAAGATATTAAATCTCTCTAAATTTCTAACTGTTGGCTCCGTTATTATATTTCCCATATAATCATATCTAGAACCATGACAAGGACAATCCCAGGTTTTTTCCAAATTATTCCATGAAACCAAACATCCTAAATGACAACAATATGGCTTCACTGCAAACACCTCTCCGTTAGAACCTTTATATATTCCAACCTTTTGTCCTTGTAGCTCTACTATCCCTCCTCCATCCAGTGGAATATTGTCGAATTCATCTTGTGCAGGTTTTATTTTATTAATTAATAAAGAATCTATACTTTCCTTAAGCATATTTCCAAATTCTTCAAAGTTTTTCATTGGATGTAACCTGGTAGCTCTATATATCTCAGCATAATCATTTTTATTCTTCATTATTGCATCAAAAATTATTTTACCTGCCACATGAGCCGTACTCATTCCCCACTTTTTAAATCCTGTTGCAACATACATATTTGGCAATAAATTTGAAAATTTACCTATATAAGGAATTTTATCTAGGGATATACAATCTTCCGTTGACCACCTAAACTTTACTTCTGCTTTTGGGTAATAACTTTTTATATAGTTTTCTAAATTCAAATAGCTATCCTCTATTTTCCCTATGGGTCTCCCGGTTTTATGCTCTGACCCAGCTACCACTAATAGCTTCTTTCCGTTATATATTGTAGTTCTAAAAGAAATAATAGGGTTACAGGATTGAATAAACATTCCATCAATCATTTTATCGTCTTCTTCATGTGTGTCAACAGCTATAGCATAAGATTTGTCTTGATACATTTTGCTAAAATACATCCCAGGGAAACTTTTTATAGGATAATGAGTTGCTATGACTACTTTATTAGCTATTACGTCAAATCCAACCTCTGTTCTTACTGTATACCTTCCATTTTCCAATACAATATTTGTTACTTTTGTATTTTCATAAATCCTTCCACCATACTTTTCAACTCTATTAAATACTTCAATACAATATTTTCTCGCATTAAATTGCGCTTGATTCTTAAATTCAACTGCCCCTAAAACATTCTCTATTGGAATATTAACATCTGTTAAATATTTAGCCTCATATCCAATTCTATTTAGAGTCTCTACTTCTTGTTTTACTTTATCCAATTCTATCTCATTAGTAGCAAACACATAGGAATTTTTCTTTTCAAAACCACATTCAATTTTTTCTCCTTTTATAATATCTTCTGCTAGATTTATCCCTTCTTCATTTGAATACAAATACTTTTTTGCGACCTCTAATCCATATTCCTCCTCTAAATATTTATAAAACAATCCATGCTGACTAGTTAGTTTAGCCGTTGAATTTGCCGTTACCCCTAAGCAAACTTTGTCTTTTTCCAAAATAATGGTTTTAACGCCTGCCCTTGTAAGTAAATATGCCGTTACGGCTCCTACTATTCCCCCTCCAACTATGCATACATCTGTATCCTCTCCAGCCTCTAATCTTTTATAATGTGTATCTCCACTATCTTCAATCCATAAAGATTTTTCCATAATAATCATAAAATTATTAACAGAAAGTTAATAATTTTCCTCCCTTCTTTTATAATATCAATTGTTTATTTAATATTTAATAAATATTTACTCAAAGAATTGTTACTAATCAGCCATTATTGTTGAGTAGTCCAATATAAGAATTATATGCTATTTCAGTATTGCTATAGTTTTTTAGTTAATTTTATATCTACTACTATTTCCTTGTTATTTCTTAATATTGTCACTGAAACTATATCACCAACTTTTTTTGAATATATATATTCTCGCAAATCACACATTCTTTCCAAATCTTTATCATCAATTTTCAGTATAATATCTCCTATTTGTAATCCACTTTTATATGCAGGTGAATCCATTGATATTTGCGCAATATAGATTCCTTTATTAAACTTTATACTCGTATCTAAATATGGTATAACTTTCTTATCATATGCAAAAATACCAATACTCGCTTCCTCAAATGTTCCCTCTTTTTCCAATCTTTCAACTATTGGTTTGATAACATTTATTGGAACAGCAAATCCAATTCCTTCCGCAGAAGTAATTTTTACTGTATTTATTCCTATAATTTCACCATTATTGTTAATTAGTGGTCCTCCACTATTTCCCGGGTTAATTGTCGCATCTGTCTGAATTAGATTAGACATATATACTTCTTCATCTGTGCTCTTAACACTAGTATTGTTAGAATTCTTATTATCTTCATTAAAAACAATCGTCCTATCTACAGCACTTACAATACCTGATGTAACCGTTTTTTGAAATTCGAACCCAATTGGATTTCCAATTGCATATACACTTTCTCCAACTTTTACGGAATCAGAGTCTCCAAGTATTGCATAAAAAGTAGATCTCATATTTATTTTTATGATAGCTAAATCTAAATTAGAGTCTGACCAAACAACCTTAGCATTATACTTCTTTCCATCTTCCATAGTAACATAACATGTAGTATTCTTTCCTCCAGAAACATGTTCATTTGTCAAAATATATCCATTTTCCGAAATTATAACTCCGCTTCCCATACCTAATTGCGATACTCCATCTTGAGTAAAAATAGTGTTACCTTTTTCTCTTATCCTTGATATTCCCACAACACTTTCCGTTACATCCTCTAACATACGCTCAACAGTTTTGTCCTCATTATTTTTTTCTTCAATCGTTTGTGATAATCTCTCTGCTGGAACTTTACTATAATTGATTATTTCAATATTATTGTACATTTTTATTAATTCATAACCTATAACCAGCAATATAATTAAACATAAAATTAAAACTCTAATCTCTTTCTTCTTATTTTCATATTTATTCATATTTTCCCCTTTTCTCATTATCTAATGACTTTTTAAGATAACTACACTTAATGTTAATTATTAATATTTTTACCAAATCTAACAATGTATATACATCAATTAAAAATCACTATATTACCATTGATATTATGTTACTTTGTCGAAAACCTCATTGCAAATTTATGTTTCCGTATTGTAGAAAATAATATTTAATGATATAATTTGTGAAAATTTGCAATGGAGGGAGTAATATGAAATTAGAACAAAATGATGTACCATTTATATTTTCTACAACATCTTTGCCAGATGTTTTTTTTACTGAATATTTATCATACGCTGATGGAAATTATATAAAGATATATTTGTACATGGTATTTCTTGCAAAATATGGTAAAGACATAAAGGTAAATGACTTAGCAAAAAAATTACAACTTCCATTTAAAACAATTCAAGATGGAATAAAATTCTGGGAAGACCAAAAAGTTATAACAAAGAAAAATACAGGATATGTTTTAAATAATTTACAAGAAATAGAACTACATAGGTTATATACACCAAAAGTAACATCTTCTCCTGAAGACCTTGCAAAAACTGCAAAAAATCAATATCGCTCAAAAGCAATAGAAAATATAAATAATGAATTTTTCCAAGGAATAATGTCTCCATCCTGGTATAGTGACATTGATTTATGGTTTAAGAAATATAAATTTGACGAAGAAGTCATGATTGCCTTGTTTAGGTACTGCTTCAATCATTCTGCACTTCACAGAAACTATATACAAACCGTAGCAGAAGGTTGGTCTCAAAGTAAAATTAAAACATTTAATGATTTAGAAATATACTTTGAGAAGCAAGAAAAACTTAAAACTATTGAAAATACTATATCTAAAAAATTAAATTTAAATAGACAATTATCTCAATATGAAATAGGTTATGTTTCCAAATGGAATTTAGACTATGGATTTAATTTCGATATAATTGAAATTGCATTAAAGAAAACCACATCGAAAGCCAATTTTAGTTTTGATTATTTAGATAAAATACTAACGGATTGGCATGAAAGGAATTTTAAAACACCCACTGAGATTAATTCATATTTACTTGAGTCAAAAAATAAGACTCAAAATATAAAGAAATTAGAAAAGCAGACTGGATACACTAATTATGAGCAAAGAAATTTCTCAAATTGGGATAATTTTTATATAAATAATACTGTAGATTTAAATATATTAAATGGCACAAAACCTTTAAATAAAAATTCTACCGAAAAACTAGGACAATAGCAGATACTATAAAATCTAAAAAAATTGCAGAGGTTCACATGTACTTGTTCATGTACAAAAATTTTTTACAAAAATTTCTGTACAATCAAGGCTTTTTGTTACAGGTCAATCATGGTGCTTTTGCAATAAGCCGTCCAATATAAGAATTATGTAATCGCTTACATAATTCTTATATTGGACTACTCAGAAAAAATAGCTGACCTGTAACAACTTTTTATGTAATAGATATGGCTTCAAGTTATCACTAGTTAACTTTTAATTTGATTTCATATTATAGTAGACTTTTTCTATTATATAAAAAAATTATTAATGAATAGGTTCAAAAATAAAATGAAAGGAATTTTGCTAAATGAATAATGCCATACTCACCAGCTTGCTAAAAGATTATGAAAGAAAAAGATTATATGCAGAAAAGGACTTAGAGGAAAGGAAAAAAAATCTATATTTAGAAAATCCGCGTTTACAGGAAATAGACAATGAATTATCTAAAATTGGAATTTCATGTGCTAAGTCCTTGATTATGTCCAACTCTTCAGATATATTAGAACAGCTAAATAAAAATATTGATGTTCTAAAAGTAGAAAAAAAGCAGATATTAAAAAAATTAAATTTACCTGATGATTATTTATTACCTAACTACAGTTGTAAATTGTGTAAAGATACTGGTTACATTGAAAAAAACTATACTTCAACTATGTGTAATTGCTTAAAACAAGAGATTTTTAACATTGAGTATAATAAGTCAAATATTGCAAATTTACAAAATCAAAACTTCGAAAATTTTTCCTTAGAAAAATACTCCAATATCGTGGATAAAGAAAAATTTAATTCTGAAATTTCTCCTAGGGAAAACATTGCTTTAATAAAAAAAATATGCTTGAATTTTATAGATAATTTTGATGACCCTAACGAAAAAAATTTACTATTTACTGGTACAACGGGACTTGGAAAAACATTTCTTTCAAGCTGTATTGCAAAAGAATTAATTCAAAAGGATAAAACTGTGCTCTATCAAACAGCACCTATTATGTTGGATACTATTATTGACTATAAATTTAATAAAAATACCTCATCGGATTTAACATATAAAAATTTATTCGATGTAGATTTATTAATAATTGATGATTTAGGTACAGAATCACTCAATAATATCAAATTTACGGAATTATTTAATATTATTAATACACGATTATTAAACCAAAACAATAAATGCTTAAAAACAATTATATCAACAAATTTAAGCCTTCCTATACTTAATAAAACATACGGAGAACGTATTACTTCCAGATTAATAGGTAGCTATAACATTTGTAGATTTTTTGGTGATGATTTGCGCTTTATAACAAGATGAGTAGTTTTACGTATATAGTAATTGTAATAAAAAACACTTTTGGAAAACATCTCTGTATAGATATAAAAGAATTATTTGTATAATAAGACTTTAAAGAAAGTAGGCGAGCCTATTACTAGGTTCGCCCCTTATCAAACCGTGCGTGCCC
>CAMPBM010000084.1 GCA_946637865.1 uncultured Lachnospiraceae bacterium
ATATTACATTTTTTTGACCTACGGAATCCTATGGTTTCAACTAGCGAAAATATTCCAATCTTCTCCTCTTGACGTTTACATAAAAAAGTGATATAATATAATCAATACAGGTAATATCCTGTACTGTAATTCATTACCAACAGGTCTGCATCTTGCTCAGGTTTGTTGTTTATCATATAGTCCGTATTCACTATTCACTTTTACATTAAAGGAGGAACTATATTATGTTGACCGTTATTTTTATTCTCTTAGTCGCTGCAATAACTATAAATGAACTGGCATGTGTCAGATGCCGTAAGGAAAGTGCTTTCAACGCACTGCAGATTATGTTCGTACTCATGTTTTTTTCGGCAGGACTAATCATGTGCACTGAGCTCGGCATGGTCTACTCTGTCTGCACCGCCGACACCCTGCAAGAGGAGATTGATCTCCTTGAGCAGGAGAACCGTGAAATTGAGTGCAAGTATGATGAGTACCAGTTTGATAGCACGTGTAACAACCCTGTAGCGCAGTCCGAACTTGCAGTATATACGGAAAACGTACTGCAAATTCGTATGCTGCGCGAGCAGCAGAACCAAATTTCAAAATTCAGATACTATCTGTATTTTGGATAACGGTAATAAGAAGGCATTCCACAATCGTGGGTGCCTTCTTTATTATCTCATAAACACTATAAAACTTATTATAAAAGAATACTTATTATATTTCTTCTCTATTATCTTTAGAATCTATTGATTTCTGTAATACTGTTTGAACTGCTGCTTTAACTTCATCTTGATTTAAGTTTTTGTTTCCACCCCAAAAACCATATCCTAAGTTTTCATAATCACCACTTGCCCATCTGCAATAAGGATTGTTTTCAGGATCTGGATTTGGGAATCTTTCTAATAGCATTTTAATGATATCAGCTTTACCATAAAAATTTGTTTCTCCATCTCCACTTGTTATCAATAAATTATCATATTTTCCATATAATCTATCTGTAACAGTTGATGTTTTAGAATGTGGTAAATCTAATTGTATATATTCTCTTTTCTCTGCAATTTTTCCTAGCTTTTCTACTGCCTCTTGTGCTTGTGCTTCTTGTTCTAGCGTAACTCCTTGCATTTCTCTGTCCCTCATTCTTATGTTTGCTATAATTTCTTGTGAATCTTCTGCACTTAACCCAAGTTCGGCTCCTAATTTTTCCATAGCAGGAATATAACCTTTATCATTTGCAGAAACAAATTGTTCATCCAATGTCAATTCAACACCTAAAATTTCCGCAACCTGCTCTATTGATGATTTAGGATTACTTCTATCATCTTCTCCATATGTATGATGATCTACATTTATTGCTCCATTTGAATCTCCCTGTAATTCAACTCCATACACTTGCTTTTCTTCCTCTTTGGCTCTATCAATAGCTTGTTTAATATCCTGCTCTAATTCATCCCAAGATGCTCCCCAAGCTTGTCCTGTAACTAAAAAATCCTCTCCTTCTCTTTGAAGCATTTCAACTATAGTTTTTGCTTCTAAATCATTGTTTGGTGTTACCCATAATCTATTATTTCCCATATTTTTACACTTGTATGATATATTTAATAACTTAAATAACCATACCACTCCTTTCTTTATTTTTCACTAATTAATAATTTTTTATGCACAAGTGGAATTTACTTTTTTAAGTAATCTTTTAGTAATAGGGAAGTTACAATTTAACACTTTTTGCACTACATTGGTCAATAAGTGTTATACTGTAACATCCCATTTGATTTAAATCTCTCTTTCCACTTTTTTAGACTTCATAGTTATAGCATTTTTAATTGATTTAAACGATATTTTTGATTTTCCATGTGTCTTTCTGTTCTTCTTATTAATTTCATATACCCCAGGCATAAAACTTCCGATTTCTACATTTGGAATATTACCGTTTGATAGAATAACTTTTAGTGCATCACAATTTCTAAATGCATTGCGTTCAACATTTTTCACGCTTTCAGGAAATTCCAAAATCTGCAGACCTGTACATCCTTCAAAAGCTGATGGACCAATTGTTTCCAATGATGGTGATAATTCTATTACCCCCAAATTTGTGCACCCTTCAAATGTAGAAGGATTAATTATATCAATTTTGCTACTTTTATCCATCTCAACTGCAATCAAATTTTTGCAATTTTTAAAAGCTCCTCTACCTATTTGGGTAGTTGCTTCTGGTATATGTACTACAGTGGGGTTACTAATGCAAATCGTTTTTTCAGATAACCCATTTTCATATTGTGTAATTTTAAAATCCGATGAACAACATTCTTCAAATGCACCCTCACCTATAGATTTTGTATCTTCGGCTATTGGAATGGACAATAAACTTGTACATCCTTTAAATGCCTCATCTCCAATAGTTTGTAAGCTCTCTGGTCGATAATATAGTAACTTTTTACATCCTTTAAATGCATAGCGATCAATTCTTTCAACACTTTCAGCTCCGTCAATAAATGTAAGTCCTTTGCAATTTCTAAAAGCGCCCTCTCCAATTACTTCAATAGATGTCGGAAGTGTTACTCTAACCAATCCTTCACATCCTTCAAATGCACGACGTTCAATTTCTGTTATATTATCTGGTATTACAACTTTTTCCAAACTGGTGCATCCGCTAAAAGTATCTCTTTCTATTGTTGTTAAGCCTTTAGGTTGACCTATAGCTCTAACATTTCCAACGGAAAATTCAGCTACTAATGGCAAACTAACACTTTTTAATTTCTTACAATTCTCAAAAGCACCATGTCTAATTATCCTTACACTTTCTGGTATTACAATTTTTTCAAGGCTGGAGCATCCTTTAAAAGCATCCTCTTCAATTATTTCTACGTTATGTGGTATTACTATATCTTTTAAACTAGTACATCCACTAAATGCTTTAAATCTAATAATTCGTACGCTTTCAGGTATTATTATTCTTTCTAATTCAGAATTACCAGCAAATTGATAGCTTTCTATTCTTTTCGTTCCTTCTGGTATTACCACCTCGGATTTTTTTCCCATAATTACTACCGTTCCTTTCTCGCCTTCCTTACTGTTATAAATTTAAACCTTCTTCCTCATGCGTTTAGTATATTGCTTAGTGTTATTTTCCACTATTTAACAATTTAATATTGCTTTCTTTTATAAAGATTTTTCTAATAAATTTAGGAATCTTTTTAATCATAATAACTAAATTCTCGTTGTCTTTCTGTAATTTCTGTATTTCATCATTTTTTTCTGATAATTCATCCTTATAATTTTGCAACAAATCTTTTGCCTTTGGTATTTTTGAATTTTCCTTTTGTAAAACCTCAACTAATTTTTTTAATCTTATATTCTCGATACTATTTTCAAAATTAGCATTTGATTCTTTCACACTTTTTATGTACTCATCAATCTCAGTACTTTCCTGTTTTTTTGTGTATTTTTCTGCTTGATTAATAATTTTATCAAGTAAATCATACGTTTTATCGTCAATATTTTGATTTTCCAATGGAATATCTGGATTAATCGTAATATTCTCATCATATTCAAAATTCTCTTCTATGTAATCAATTGTCTTCTGTGGAATTAAATCATATTCTTCTTGTGGTAAGTAATCTAGTATTAATTTTACTTGATATAATGCTTTAGCTTTTGATAACATATTATTTCCTCCCATTTCATCTACAACTTTAATATCATATTCTGTAGTTTTTTCCTTTGGCTTTACTGTATAACTATTTCTAGATGCAAAACCACTTCTTCCATGATGTTCTAAAGTAGCAGTACCTAATGATTCTATTGCTGTTTGCAGTTCTTCTTGATCAGCAGAAAAATACGGGAATCCAAAAGGGTATGCTAATTCAAAGCCATCTCTATCAGTTCTAATAACTTTTGCTATTCCTAAATCTTCTGTATTACACTCTTCCCCTGTATATCTTCGCCATACTAATTCGCCTTCTTCAACTGCATCATCATAAGATATTGCCCCTCGTGAATATCGTCCATGTCCCATTTCTTTTAATTTTTGTAATACTTCTGTTCTATCTCTCTTTACAGTAGGATACCCATTAGTAGCAAACCAATGTCTATAACATCTACTATCAACCCCTAATGTTGGATCATATTTTTCTTGATCTATCATATATCCTCCCTAATAATTTACAGCAACATTAATTAATTTATTTAATAAAATTCTACTTATGATATATTATCATAAACGCCCAAAAAATACAATAATATAGATATTATATTTGTGTTACTTTTTTGTTACAAAAAAATTACAAAAGAGAGATACCTTCATACCTTTCTTTTAAGCATTATTACTAAAAATTACTTTGTCTTATTTAAATACTAATGTCGTATTGCATAATCAATATTTTTTATTAAAAAGTCTAGACATGCCTCTGATTCTTCCTCGAATTTTTTTACTTGAAATTTGTTGCCTCTTTCACCAATATACGTTACCCAAATATCGTCTTCTTTTTCAATACAAAAAGCTTCTTCTGCATAACCTACAGAATATTGGTAATTTGGTATATTTAATTTTTTAAAAAATTCCATTAAAGCTCCTACTGAAATATTGTTTTTAATATCAAGCAATAAATAGTCAAAAATAGAATCTGCTATTTTCTTAACTTTGCTAGAAGATCCTGTAAAAATTTCACCTTTTTCATTTTGCATTATTCTAACAAAATCTATTCCTAATGAACTAATAACATATAAATTATTTGGAATATTAGTTAACTCTCTAAAATTTTTAGTTTCTTCTATTACATTTAAAGCAGGAGCTTTAGTAAGTCCGTTTAATTCCTTTCCATTAAATCTTGTTGCTCCTAATCCTTTTAATATTAACTTATATTCATCTGCAAAATTCAGTTTTAAACTTCTTTCTGCGGAAGAAATTTCTTCATTAGAAATTCCACCTGTAGTTTTTAAATCTTTAAAAAGCTTTATAAAATTTACCGTTTCCATGCTTAATCCTCCAATTTATTTTTTTGTTCTGTTAATGTTTTAGTAGGGTAGTTTTACCTCTAAAAAATGCTACATTTCTTCCTCTTCATCATCTTCAAACTCAAAAGATTCTGTTTCTTTAGGTTGTTCTTTTTCAAACATATCTTTAACTAAATTATTAGTAACTTTTATTGTTCTTTCGTTAAACTCTCTTTGCCAAGCACCTTCATTTCTAGACCAATGAAACCCATTATGTTTTAAATTGTTTCTAACATCTTCATTTGGTTTCTCATCAAATAGAAATTGAATTCTATTAATTTCTTTGTTATGAATTACTTTACCACCAACAAATTCCTTATCTTCAAATTCTATCTTTTCTAGATTTTCAAGTCTTGCAATTCTTCTTTTTGTTTCTCTTATCCTTGCTCCTATATTTTGAAGTTGCCAAGGCTCGTGTTCTTCATCTGCTTCCTTTCCCACTATCACCATACAGTGCAGTGCTATTGCAACAAATCCTCCAATCATTGCTCCAACTATAAAACCTATACTAAACATAGCAATTTCCTTTCCAATAAAAAAAAAGACCTTGCTATTGGTGTGTGATTTTAACTCTTCATACACCTAATAACAAGTCTTTTTATATTTGTTTTAATTCTTCCCAAGTAAATCCATCCCTACCAAAATGTCCATAATTAGTAGTCTTTGAATAAATTGGCTCTTTTAATTTTAAATATTCTATGATTCCTTCAGGAGTCAAATCGAAAGTATCTTTAATTATATTTATAATATCAATTTCTGGTATTCGATTTGTTCCAAAGCAATCAATATAAAATGATATTGGATTTTTCATTCCTATACCATAACTAATTTGTATTTCACATTTTCTTGCTAATCCATTTGCTACAACACATTTTGCAATATGTCTTAACATATAGGATGCTGACCTATCAACTTTTGTCCCATCTTTTCCTGAAAAAGCTCCACCTCCGTGATGAGCATAACCAAACATTATTCCTTGATCTCCAGCTCCACCTTCATCAACTCCAATTGCAATATCATTGCTTTGCTTAACAATATTCACATTAATTTATCTTGTTCTAAACAAGCATCTAGGATTGAATCTGAAATATAATCACATACTTTATCAGGATGCCCTTCTGTAACAGATTCACTAGTTAAAAAATATCTTTTGTAGTTATTCATATAATCCTTCCTTTCACTTCGCACCACAATCGATTTTGTGACATTTTCATAACTAACTAGAGTAACTATCCCTTATTATAATTTTTCTTCTGTGCTGTTTTTCATATTTTTTGCATCACCCCCTTATCTAAAATAAAAAAATTGTCGAAAAAAAAGAATAATCGACTGATTATCCTTTTTATAAAATATATGCAACTTTTTGTCATAGTCTGTACCTTACATTCTAACTGCAAGTGTAACTCTAGCTGGCATACTATGTCTGAAAACCTGCGGTAATTCAATGAATTCGGGGATTTTATTTTTTTGCAATTCACTTCTTTCCGTGTGTACAGTGGACTTACTGACTCCAAACTTTTTCGCAGCACCTCTAACCGTATCTTTTGAATCCACAATATAATGTGCTAATCT
>CAMPBM010000085.1 GCA_946637865.1 uncultured Lachnospiraceae bacterium
GCTCTTACATAATTCTTATATTGGACTACTCAGAAAAAATGGCTGACCAGTAACAACCAAACAGCAACAAAAACATAATATTAATAAAAAACACTTGAAAAACACTTCATAGAGTATTATAATTAACTAAACTGAATTTAGTTGCGCTTTAAAAAGAAATTAATTAGTAGTTATATAGTTACAAAGTTGGAAGAGAGATAGTGGTTGGTGAAAATTATCAGAATATAAAACTATGAAATACAATTCTTATAGCAATTAACGTTAGCTACGAATAGCTATAAATAAGATATATATTTCAAGAATGAAAGATATAAAAATAAAGGTGGTACCACGAGTCAAATCGTCCTTTACAAGGAAGATTTGACTTTTTTATATAATAGGAAAGTACTAGTATGGAGTAAAAATTAACTTATAAAGCTTTCCTATTATATAAAAAGCTTCGCTAAAAGTTGTACAGAAATTTTCTTGCGAAAATTTCGAACGCGAACAATTATACGCGGACATTTTCATTAAGTTTTTCTTTTGCAGATTTCGTAATGTCCGCTATTGTTCTTTTATTATTTCATCTTGAAAAAAGGAGGAAAAAATATGACATTGTTTGAAGAATTAAAATGGAGAGGTTTGATTAAAGATATATCAAGTCCAGAATTAGAAAAAAAGTTAAATGAAGGAGGGATGACATTCTATATAGGGACAGACCCAACTGCAGACAGCTTACATGTTGGACACTTATCAAGTTTTCTTATCTCAAAGAGACTAAAAGATGCAGGACATAATCCTATACTACTTGTTGGTGGAGCTACGGGAATGATAGGAGATCCAAGACCAACTGCTGAAAGAACGATGATATCTAAGGAAGAGGTAAATAATAATTTTCTAGCATTGAAAAAACAAGCAGAAGAAATATTTGGTTTTGAAGTTGTAAACAACTATGATTGGATTAAAGAAATAAATATAATTGATTTTTTAAGGGATTATGGTAAATTTTTTAATGTGAATTATATGTTAGATAAGGACATTATAAGAAGAAGATTAGATTCAGGAATTACATACGCAGAATTTTCATATATGATATTGCAAGCACTAGATTTCAAACATTTACATGAAACTAAAGGTGTTACTTTACAATGTGCTGGTTCAGATCAATGGGGAAACATTACTTCAGGTATAGATTTGGTAAGAAAAACAACAGGTGATGAGGTATACGCATTTACAATGCCACTTGTAACAGATTCACAAGGTAAGAAATTTGGTAAGAGTGAAGGAAATGCCTTATGGTTAAATAAAGAAAAAACATCTAGTTACAAATTATATCAATTTTTTATAAATGTGGAGGATTCTATGGTTATAGATTACCTAAAAATTTACACATTTTTATCAAAAGAGGAAATTGAGGAGTACGAAAAAAAGAATAACGAACATCCTGAATTAAGAGAAGCACATAAGGCATTGGCTAGAGAAATAATCACCTTCCTACATGGAAAAGAAGAATATGAGAAAGCAGTAAAACTAACGGAAAATTTATTTAATAATCAGTTTAAAAATTTATCTAAAAGTGATATAATCGAGTTGTTCGGTGACCAAGAGATAAAACAGGTGCAAAGCAACATAAATATTGTCGACTTTATTACAGAAATGGGAGTTGTAAAGAGTAAAAGAGAAGCTAGAGAATTTATTGGAAATGGTGCAATTACTATAAATGGTGATAAGATAGATAATATAGAGCAAGTTGTAGACGACAATATGTTCATTGATAATGAGTATATTGTTGTAAGAAAAGGAAAGAAAAATTACTTTATTGGAAAAAATACTAATATACAATGAATCAACTAATAACACAAAAGATATTAAAAGATTTTTTAAAAAGTAGTTGACAAAAGAAAATAGTAATAGTAAATTATATTCAAGTCAATAGACTTATTCGTAAAAAATCTTGTTATAATTAAGGAGGTTTCTATGAATTATTTTGAAGGAGAAAAAATTCAAGTTGCTACAACTAGTGGTAGCACGAGAATTGGTGAGAGGTACGTTATAAGCTTAAAGATTGCTGGTGAATACGGCTTTGTTAATGAAGCAAAGGTCGTAATGAATCAGCAGAAGGGAACGAATGAAAGAGAAATAAAGATGGACTATGTTTCAACGGAAAATTACATTAATTTATTTACATGTGAGATTCCTTTTGAAAATATAGGAATTCATTATTTCTGCATAAGGTTAATCATTAATGGTCAGGAGAACTGGATTAAATATGACAAAAAAAATAACAGAGCTTGTATGACATATAAAAATATGCCATACTGGACAGTTACCGTTTATGACAAGGATTTCTGTGTGCCAGAATGGGTAAAAGGAAAGATTATGTACCAGATATTCCCAGACAGATTCTACAGAAGTGAAAACTATACACCAGAAGCTATTAAAGGAAGAATAACTAAACCTTGGGGAGAATTACCTAATTGGGAAAAAGGCGAAGATGGTGAGATTCACAATAATGATTTCTTTATGGGAAACATAAAAGGAATTGAAGAAAAACTAGACTATCTGCAGGAATTAGGTGTTGAAATAATATACTTAAATCCAATTTCATTAAGTCAATCCAATCACCGTTATGACACAGCAGACTACAAAATGGTTGATCCGTATTTGGGAACAAATGAGGATTTTAAGCATCTCTGTGAAAGCGCACATGAACGTGGCATGAAAGTTATACTTGACGCAGTTTTCAACCATACAGGAAATGACAGCAAATACTTTAATGAATTTGGAAACTTTGACACTGTAGGTGCATTTCAAAGCAAACAGTCACCTTTTTATGCTTGGTACAAAAAAGATCAAAATGGTAATTTTAAATATTGGTGGAATATCTTTCGTAACTTACCAGAATGTGATGGAAATAATCCTGGTTGGCAAAATTTCATTTATGGCGAAGATGGAGTTGTAGATTTTTGGCTTTCCCTTGGCGCAGATGGAATAAGGCTAGATGTTGCTGATGAACTTACTGATGAATTTATAGCAAATTTGCGAAACCGTGCCAAATCGAAAAATAAGGATTGTTTCATATTAGGCGAGGTATGGGATAATGCAATAACGAAGGAAAAGGATGAAAAACAGAGAACATACTTACTTGGTAAGGGATTAGATTCGGTAATGAACTATCCGTTTACTAATGCTATTTTAAAATACATCAGATTTGGAAGAGCAGACTATCTTAAAGAAACGCTAAATGAGATATTAACTCAATACCCAAAAGATGCAGTTGATTCTTTAATGAACAGTTTGTCTACTCATGATATTTCAAGAGCCATGACAACACTTGTATCAGATGGGATTCAAGACAACAGGTTTAACTGGGTTTGGGATGTTCCATACAGTAGAGATTTACAGCTTAAGAAAGAAAAACTCGATGATGCTACTTATGATAGAGCAAAGCAATTATTAAAACTTGCCACAGCTATACAATACTTTTTGCCTGGAAATCCTTGCATATATTATGGGGATGAAATTGGAATGTACGGATACAGAGATCCGTTCAACAGAAGGTGTTTCAAGTGGGATGATATAGATGATGAATTACATTCATTCTTTGTGAAACTTGGAAAAATAAGAAAAGAAACGACTTTTTTAGCAAGTGCTGAAATTAATGTACTTAGAGCCGACAAAGATATCTTCGCTTTTGAGAGAATTTCTGTAGGAAACTCAGATGAAAGATTACTCATAGTAGTTAATCGTTCTGAAAAAAATGTGAGGATAGATATACCAGACACATATCAAAATGGGCTTACGTTGTTGTCAATCCATGCATCAGATGGTGTTTTATCAAAATATGGTATAATCATCAAATCTTCAAAATAACTTAATTTACATAAGAAAAATTCCTCTGTGCTCAGAGGAATTTTTCTTGCGTATGATGGGTAATAATATAAAAAAATATGGAAATACTATTATAGATATTAAAGAAATATTGAAGTTACAATCCATGGCTTTTGCAATAAGCCGTAAAAAAATAAAATTATGTAATCGCTTACAATATATTAACAGCTAACGCATAAGTTATTTGTAGTTCGCTTCGCTTCACACAACTAACTTAATTCCGCAAACTTGCTGGCTCGGATTTATCAAAAAGCAAAAGGAATATATGAAATCGTGTAAAGTTTCAATACAGTTTATTCCTTTTGCACTTTTTGACAAACCTTGCCAAACTGCGCACTCTACTTCGTATTAATATATTTCACCAACATTATAGGCACCCGAACTGTGACCAAATGGAAATATTTAGCAAAAAATTTCTTATATCTGCTTGCTATTTTGTCGTTTCTAGTGTATTATTATATAAGTAATATATATAGTATATAAGAAAATGAAAGGAGTAGGGTATATATGAAAAAGATAACACAGATTATACTAGTACTAGCTTTTACATTTATGTGTTTATTTACTACTGTATATGCAACTTCAAATGAAACATCAAACGAAACATCTAATGAATCATTAAAAGAAGAAGGTGCAACAAGAGCAAGAAGATTAGAGGAAATGAAAAAAAATCAGTTAGCTAATATAGAAGACTACAAAATCAAATATGGCTCTGATACCTATGGTGTTACTGCATATGTTTTAGATGTAGTTAGAATCTACAGTATTCCTTGCGTATTTTTGGGAATAGCAATGAATGCGGTATATCAATACGTTGTAGGTCTGAAAAGGTTAGATGTTAGGGATAAAGGATTTAATGGTATGATTGCTATAGTTACTATGGGAGTTGTATGCCAAATTCTTCCAATAGTATTTGCAATAGTGGTAACACGTGACGGAAATTAATAAAAAAGATAAGTGGAGGTATTACAAATGAAAGTCTTATTTGCAATTAATGATGAAAAAGATGCAGAAGCAATTACTAGAATGTATCAAAAAGAACATAAGGAAATAATATCTAGTAAAAAAGTTTACTATTTTAATGCAATAATAAAAGAATTACAAAAGGATAAAACTTATGATAGAATTGTTATAAGTGAAGATTTAGAAATGTTTTCAAGTGATAATTATCAAGCTGTTGATAAATATATATTTGAAAAAATGGATACAATTAGCGATGAGGCAACAAATATGGAAGGAGATGACATTCCTATTATAATATTAGGAATGGACAGGCGTGCAAAAGAAGATGCCTTGACAGCTAAATTATTTGCATTAGGATTATATAATGTCTTGATTGGACAGGATAGAAGCGTACAAAAAGTAGTCGAGTTAATGTACAGACCAAGAAGTAAAAAAGAAGCTAAAATGTACTATAGAATGGGTGCAGAAAGTGCAAATTATACAATAGATGATAATCCTACTGGTATAAATCAAAGTGAAATTCAAAATATATTGGCTCACTATAAGAGAATTGGTAGCAATGTTCAGAAATGTGTAAAGAGTTTTGATAGTATAGCTTCTCAATATTCAGAGGAACAAACAAAATTGATTATAGATACGTTACCAAGTGATGTTAGAAATGTTTTGGAGGAAAATTCAGATACTTATAGAAGAATAATGGGATTAAAAGGAGAAAAAAAAGACACAAGTGTACAGACAAAGAAGGTTGAGTATTTTGAAAAAGAAATTGATTCAGGAAGCAAGCTAACGCAACCTGTGATAATTCCTACAGCTATGACAACAAAGAAGGCTATTAAGGTGGGAAATTCGGAAAACATTCAAAAGGAAAGGTTGGAAGAAAAAAGACGAGAACAGGAAAGAATAGTAAAGCAGAGAGAACTTTTAGAAGCAAAGAAAAGAGAAGCAAGAATAGCAAGACAGAAGGCGATTGATGATGCAAAAAAACGAGAAGAAGAGAGAATCGCTAAAAAGAAAGCTATAGAAGAAGAGGCAAGGAAAAAGGCAGAGGCTGAGGCAAGAAGAAAAGCTGAAGAAGAGGCAAAGAAAAGAGCAGAGGCTGAGGCAAGAAGAAAAGCTGAAGAAGAAGCAAAGAAAAAGGCAGAGGCTGAGGCAAGAAGAAAAGCTGAAGAAGAAGCAAAGAAAAAGGCAGAGGCTGAGGCAAGAAGAAAAGCTGAAGAAGAAGCAAAGAAAAAAGCAGAGGCTGAGGCAAAGAGAAAAGCTGAAGAAGCAAAGAAAAAGGCAGAGGCTGAGGCAAAGAGAAAAGCTGAAGAAGAAGCAAAGAAAAAGGCAGAGGCTGAGGCAAGAAGAAAAGCTGAAGAAGAAGCAAAGAAAAAAGCAGAGGCTGAGGCAAAGAGAAAAGCTGAAGAAGCAAAGAAAAAGGCAGAGGCTG
>CAMPBM010000086.1 GCA_946637865.1 uncultured Lachnospiraceae bacterium
CCAAACTGCGCGCTTTGTACTACGTTGTTAATATATTGCTAGCTCTTACATAATTGTTATATTGGACTACTCAACTATAATGGCTGACCTGTAACAGCTATAAAAAATATAATTAAAAAAAATCGACAAAATATTGCAATAAAATTCAGGTACTGTTATAATTAAAAATGAACTAAAAATAATTACAATAAAAAATTCGGAGGATAAAATGGGAGATATAAATGTGTACACAGGCCCAATGAAATGTGGGAAAAGTCATGTGATTTTACAAGAAGCAAAAAGACAATTAATAGCAGGAAAAACAATTCAAATATTTAAACCTAGTATAGATACTAGATACCAAAATCATGTTCAAGATAGAAATGGAAACAAATTAAAAGCAGTGAATATAGATAATATAGAAGAATTAAAGGATTATAATGCAGATGTATATATAATAGATGAATTTCAATTTTTAGATGGGGATGTAAGAGTAATAGAAGATATGGCTGAAAAAGGAAAAAAGTTTTTCATAGCTGGTTTAAATCTAACAGCAGAAAAGAAACCATTTGGAAAAATGGGAGATTTACTTTGTGTATCAGACCATGTAACAACAATGACATCAATTTGTGATATATGTAAAAGAGACAATGCTATATTTAGTTTCTACAAAGGTGAAACTAAATCAGGGGACATAGAAATAGGGGATAGTGATTATATTCCTGTATGCAGAGAGTGTTATAATGAAATGTTTAATAAGTATAAAGAAAAAAAAGTGTAAAACTCTTGGTATCCATAGGATAATTAACCATGAAAGGGTGCTATAAGGTATGAAAAAAATTGTAAAAAAATTAACCAGAATATTATTAGCAATATTGATTACAATAAGTTTAGCATTTACAATAACCGACAAACCTACACATGCAGATGCAGGTTATCATTCAAACTACAGTGGAGGTTCTTCAAGCAGTTCAAGTTCACATAGTTATAGTGGTGGGAGTAGCTCTAGTAGGAGTAGAAGAAGTAGTAGTAGCAGAAGAAGTAGTTACTCATCAAGTTCAAATAATTCAGACAGAGGAGATGCTTTAGCAGGATTCATTATCTGGCTAGTCATAATAATAATTATTCTTATCATAATTAAAAGAAATGAAAATAAAAGACCATCACAATCTAGAAGTCTGCAATCAAATGCTATGGCAGTTGCAATGCTTAAAGAATTAGTACCGCAGTTTGATGAAAAAGCGTTTTTACAGGATGGTTATAAAATATTCTTAGATATAGAAAATGCATGGATGAACTTTGAAATGGAGAAGGTTAGAAATGTAATAACTGACGAAATGTTTAATATGTATGAATCACAGCTATCTAGTATGGAAATAAAAGGTGAACAGAACATAATGAAAGACTTTGTTTTGAAGGATTGTGCTATAACAAGTTGCGTAAAACAGAATGATAATATAGAAGTTACAACCAAATATATAATTGAATTCTATGACTACATCATAAATAAAGAGACTAAGAAGGTTTTAAGGGGAAGTAGTTCGAGAAAATTAAGGATGTATTATGATTTAACATTTATAATGAGTGCATCACAGCAGAAAATTGATAAATGTCCAAACTGTGGAGCACCTGTAGATGTAAACTCAGCTGGTATTTGTCCATATTGTCACTCAAAAATTATTGGTGAAAATACAACCTGGGTAATGTCAAAGAAAGTTTGTACAAATCAAATTAATCTTTAGAATAATTAATAGGGGGACAGACGCTGTCCTCTTTTTAATAGGAAACCATATGAAGCTTCTAAAGTAGTTACGCAACTCGAAGTGAAAATAATTTTATTTTCAAAGGAAGGTAATCCGTAGTGGAGTCCATTGTGCTCCAAAGAAAACTCAAAAATCACCCTATTACCATTACAATTGCAAATTAAAAAGAAACGAGGAATAGAAAATGAATGAAAATTTATCAAATTTACTAAAAGAAGACAGCAACTTCTCAGAAGCCACATTTAAAGCAAAGGCTGATAATGTGTTTATACAACTATACACAGCAGTAATGAAACAGGATTTACAAAAAGTAAAACACTTTTTATCTGAAAAAGTATACAAAAAATATAACGAAAGAATAAAACAATTACAATCAGCCAATCAAATTCAAATATATGATGAATTGAATGTTTCAAATACTAACATCATCAGTATAAATGAGCTAGAAGATAAGTTTGAAATTAGTGTAAGCATGCTTGTTAAGTACCTAGATTATTTCATTTCAAAAGATACTAGAAAATACATTTCTGGTGATAGAAATGATAGGGTTGAAAAAAATATCAATTTAAAATTCTCAAAAATCAAGAATGCCAAATCCTTAGGAAATGCACGCAAATGCACTGGATGTGGAGCTAATATTGATATAAATAAAAACGGTGTTTGCCAATATTGTGGGAGTGTATTTTTATTGAAACAATATGATTGGATTTTAGAAGATATTTCTGAGTAATCTGTATTTAAAAACAGGTAAAAAAGAGTAAAAAAATTTAGAGGTGAAGATATTTATGAATGAATATATGAAAATGGCAAAAGAGCTATCAGAGAAAAATTTAATAACAAATGATGGAGGCCCATTTGGTGCATGTATTGTTAAGGAAGGTAAAATAATTGGTAAAGGAGCAAATCATGTATTATGTAACAATGACCCAACAGCTCATGCAGAAATAATGGCAATAAGGGATGCATGTAAAAATATAGATTCCTATGATTTAAGTGGATGCGAATTATATACTTCGTGCTACCCATGTCCAATGTGTTTATCAGCAATAATTTGGTCAAATATTAAGCAAGTATATTATGGGAATACCAAAGAAGATGCAGCTAGTATTGGTTTTAGAGATGATTTTATATATAGCTATATTAAAAAGCTGACAGAAGGAATCTGTGATAAAGATGTATTAGAATTAGAGTGTATTGATAGAGAGGAAACAATTCAGGCGTTTGATAGATTTAAGGAAAAGTCTGATAAAACAGTGTATTAATGGAATATTAATAGACCGTGAATTTTAACCAGAGAATATATAAAACATGATATGATATTCAGTAAGTTATGGCACTTTTGGCAAAAAAATAGTTAACAAAAACAGTTAATTACAGTAACTTAAATATCTTATTTATAAGAGTAATAAAATACAATAAAGTATTAAAGAAGGAGGTACAGTAAATAACAAATCTATGGAAGGAATAAAAGGATTAACAGAAAAAGAAATAAATGAAAAAATAAAACAAGGAAAGACAAACAAAATAAAGATAAAAACCAATGACAGCTTTTTAAAAATAATAGGTAGAAACATATTTACATATTTTAACCTAATATTCATGATATTAGCAATACTACTTATAACAGCTGGTTCATACAGAAATCTATCATTTTTGGTGGTAATCATTATAAACATACTCATTGGTATTTATCAGCAAATTAGATCTAAAATTATACTAGATAAACTATCGTTGTTAGATAAAAATGTATATATTGTAATTAGGAATGAAAAAGAAGAAAAGGTTGAATCTGACAAGCTTGTAGAGGGCGATTATGTAATTTTAGAAGCGGGAAATCAAATTCCAGCCGACGGGATAGTGGTATCTGGGAAGATAAATGTAAATGAGTCCCTGCTAACAGGTGAACAGGATGAAATTGAAAAAGATGTAGATGCTAGCCTTATGTCAGGTAGCTTTGTCATATCCGGAAAAGCTATAGCAAAGCTTACTAAGGTAGGTGATGAATCTTATTCTGCTAAGATAATGAAAGATTCTAAAAAAATAAAAGAAACAAAATCTGAAATGATTTTAGCAATTAATAACATCGTAAAAATTGCAGGAATTCTTATTATTCCTATTGGTCTATTACTATTTTGGGGTTCATATTCTGTAAATCATAATAGTTATATGCAAAGTGTTAATTCAATGGTATCTGCTGTAGTTGGTATGATTCCGGAAGGTTTATATTTATTAACAACAGTGTCGCTAGCGGTAAGCGCAATGAAACTAGCAAAGAAAAAAGTTCTTCTTCACGATATGAAAAGTATAGAAAGTCTAGCGAGAGTTGATGTTTTATGTGTTGATAAAACTGGAACTATTACCAATAACAAAATGAAGGTTTTAGATATATTTGACGAAAAAGAACATAGTATCATAAATAATACCAGAGATGCTAGTATAGAAGTTTTAGCTAAGTATATCAATACAGTAGAGGATAACAATATAACAATGGATGCTATAAGGAGGCAATTAAAAGGTATCACTAATGAAAAATTGCACAACATAGAAAAAGAAGATTTTAATTCAAAAAACAAATATTCATTTATAAAGATAGATAAAAATATAACGTATAAATTAGGTGCACCTGAAATACTATTAGGAGGAAGTTACGAACGATTAGTTAAGGGTAGAGCCGAAAATGGAGAAAGAGTATTGGCTTTTGTTAGAGAAGAAAATGGTCAAGCCTTTCCTATTCTATTTATAAGTTTAAAAAATGAAATAAGGGAAAACGCAAAAGAAATTTTTGAATTCTTTAACAATAGAGATGTTGAAATTAGAGTTATTTCAGGAGATAATCCAACTACTGTGTCAGCAATAGCAAAACAAGTAGGGATAAAAGGGCATGAAAAATATATAGATTGTAGAGAACTAAAAGATTATAATGACATACAAAAGGCAGTAAAGCAATTCAATATTTTTGGTAGAGTTAGTCCAGAACAAAAAAGAGAAATAATTAAAGCCTTGAAAGAACTAGGATTAAAGGTTGCAATGACAGGAGATGGAGTAAATGACATTCTAGCAATGAAGGAGGCAGATTGTTCAATTGCTGTAGGAGCTGGAGCAGATGCAGCTAGGGAAGCTTCACAGGTTGTATTATTAGATTCAGATTTTGGAAATATGAGAAACATTGTTTATGAAGGAAGAAAAAATATTAATAATATCACAAGATCAGCTTCGTTATTTACATATAAAAATATATTCTCATTTTTGCTTTCTGTATATTCAATAGTTTTTACAATGCAATACCCACTAGAACCAAATCAGGTTTCTTTGGGAAGTGCTTTTACAATAGGTCTTCCAGCTTTTTTACTAACATTTGAAGAAAATCAAAAGAAACAACAAAATGGAAACTTTATGAAAAGAGTGTTCAGAAACTCTCTTCCTTCAGCAATTACATCATTTATAGCAATTGTGGCAATGGTCGATTTTTCTGACTTGTTTAATGTTCACGGACAAGAAATAACAACAGCATGCAGTTATTTGTTCTTCACGGGAGGTTTTCTGATTTTATATAAAATTATTAGACCATTAAACAAGTATAGAACAATAGTATTTTTATTATGTATTTTGGGTATTATATTAACAATAAATACAATGCCAGATTTCTTTGCTATAAAACAAATTTCTCCACGTGCAATTGGACTTGTTACCTTGTTTGCAATAGCTGAGTTTTCAGTGGTTAGATGGGTTACATTGGTGTTAGAAAAAATAGAAAAAAATAAGAATAGATTTATGGGAAATAGGAAAATTAAAAAATAGATAAAAAATATATTGACACAAATTTACATAAAATGATAGAATAGCAGAGTCAGAGGATTGATAATCCTTACCCAAATGGGTATATTATTTTACAAATTGTGGTACCGACAGGAGGAATTTTATGATGGGTATCTTTAACAACAAAGGGCGAAAAATAAAAGTAAGAGTTCGGTTCAACAAACATAAAGCAGGAGAGGTAACACTCATTGGCAGATATCAGTTTGAAGCTTACAAAAAATTATGTGACGGTAAAGTGTATGAAGGAATTGCATACACGGATCGCTATGGAAGAATCGTAAGTGTAAAATTGAAGGAAATTCCTAAGGTAATATTTTCGGCAAGAATGTTCGATTTCCTGTAAAAAAAGCTTCTAGCATGCAAAATTTGCATACTAGGAGCCTTTTTTTTACAATGGAAAAGTAATCTCATTCGTAGCGAGCACATTGCGCCACATACTTCAAAACATTGAACAAAATTTAGTTCAATGTTTTTTTCGTATAATTTTGTAAAATCTTGCAATACTAACAATATAAAACTTTGAAAAACAAGG
>CAMPBM010000087.1 GCA_946637865.1 uncultured Lachnospiraceae bacterium
ATGAAAAATATAAGATTCGTAGATATGGCTTCCATGGAATATCACATCAATTTGTAGCTAACAGGGTGGCAGAATTAGTTAGTAAACCAGTAGAAGATTTAAAAATAATAAATTGTCATTTAGGTCAAGGTGCTAGTATTTGTGCTATAAAAGGAGGAAAATCAATTGATACTAGCATGGGATTTACACCTCTAGGTGGAATCCCTATGGGAACTAGAAGTGGAGATTTAGATCCTTCTGTAGTAACATATATTGCTAAGAAAAGAAATCACACTCCAGATGAAATGGATGAGATTTTAAATAAGAAGTCTGGAACATATGGTATTTCAGAGGTATCAGTAGATTTTAGAGACATTGAACAAGAGGCTATAGAAGGAAATCATAATGCTATTATAGCGACGAATAGTTATGCATATATCGTAGCTCAATTCATAGCTAAATATATGGTTTCTATGGGTGGTGTTGATATAATAACATTCACCGCGGGTATTGGTGAAAAGGATGCTAAGGAAAGAAAGAAAATTTGTGATAACCTAGCATTCTTAGGAATAAAGCTAAACGATGAAAATAATGATGCTTTTGTAAATTGTGAAGGGAAGATTTCAACGGAGGATTCTACTGTGGAAGTATATGTAGTACCAACTAATGAGGAATTATTAATTGCAAGAGCTGTAAAGGGTAAGATGGAAAAAAGGTAATAAAAGTCTAAGGTTATCATGTAACATAAATCAGTAACCATTAAACAACATCCTTTCAAATTGGACTACTCAGAAAAAAATGGCTGACCAGTAACAACTACTGTAACAGATTCTTTATAAAATTGTGTATATATAATTGCAAATTTATATGATATGTGTTATAAATAATGTGTGAAAAATAATAAAAAATACCTTAAAGAAAGGAAGTAAAAATATGAAAATATTAGTATTAAACTGTGGAAGTTCATCTCTAAAGTATCAACTTATTAATATGGAAGATGAAAGTGTTTTAGCTAAAGGAAATTACGAAAGAATAGGTGATCCCAAAGCATTTGTAACTCATAAAGTGAATGGGGAGAAGTATGTTATTGAAAATGTAGCTCCTACACATAAAGAAGCCTTGGAGTTTATCATAAAGCAACTAACTGAAGCAGAATATGCAGTAGTAAACAGTTTAGATGAAATAAATGCTGTAGGACATAGAGTAGTACAAGGTGCTGAAAAATATGCAGATCCTATTATTATAGATGATAGTGTCGTTGCTGGAATTAGAGAAATTGCAGATTTGGCACCTGTACATAATATGGCAGCTGCGATGGGTATTGAAGCTTGTAGAAATTTAATGCCTGGAAAACCAAATGTAGCTGTATTTGACAATGGTTTCCACAAAACCATACCAGAGGAAAGATATTTATATCCTATACCATACCATTACTACAGAGAGTATAAAATTCGTAAATATGGCTTTCATGGTACTTCTCACTCTTATGTATCAAAAAGAGTTGCAGAGCTTGAAAATAGGCCTGTAGAAGAATTGAAAACTATTGTTTGCCACTTGGGTCAAGGTGCAAGTTTATGTGCTGTTCAAGGTGGAAAATCGGTTGATACTAGTATGGGATTAACTCCTTTAGGTGGAATTATGATGTGTGCTAGAAGTGGAGATTTAGATCCTTCCATAGTTACATATATAATGAAGAAAGAAAATATTTCTCCAGAAGAAATGGATAGAATATTAAATAAAGAATCAGGTTTAGCAGGTATTTCTGGTGAGGCACCTGATGTTAGAGATATAGAGGCTGCGTCTTTCAATGGTAACACAAGGGCTGCTCTTAGTTTACGCGCATACGATTTAAACATTGCTCAATACATAGCAAAATATATGGTTTCTATGGGTGGAGTTGACAATATAGTATTTACAGCAGGAGTTGGCGAGAATCAGTTTAACAGAAGAAGTGGAATATGCAAGAATCTAGAGTTCCTAGGCGTTAAGTTGGATGAAGAAAAGAATCACTTAAGAGGCGAAGAAGTTGAAATTTCTTCTGCAGATTCTAAGATTAAGGTATGGGTTATTCCAACTAATGAGGAACTAGTTATTGCTAGGGAAACTATGAATTTAATAAAATAATGTTTTAACTATCGACAAAATTACCATAATGTGGTATAATAAGATGATGCGTATTAATTATGCACCATCTTATTTTGTTTTCACACGTGATAACTATCTAGGTGTGAAAGAAAGGAAAAACCAATGGAAAACAAAAAACAAATGCGGAAAAAAATGTTGGCAGTGATGCTGACAGCAACCACAACTATGGCGTGTTGTACCAGTTGTACACAGCAAATGAAAGCAAAAGTGAGTACACTTATAGTACATACTGCTAAGGAGTGTAGCTTTCTTTTAAACGAAACACTTTTGCAGCAAGTAGCTACTACAACTGCTATATTCACAGAATCGACAACAACTATTGCACTAAACTTAACTACCACAGCAAATGATACGACAACAACAACAATAGCAACAGATACCACAGCAAATGGAAAGACAACTACGACTTCGTCTATCACAGCAAATGGTATGAAAACTGCAACTACAACTGTAGAGCCAGTTAGTAAGGCTTCAACAACAGAAGTTATTTGCTCAGAAACAACAGTTTCTTCAGATGCTACTATGGTAACAGAAGAAGAGGCTAACAACATTGTGACAGAATCTAATGCAGAGATAGAAGAAGACGTAATTATACAGTCTCAAGAAGAGGAACAGGGAGAAGAGTATGAAAACGGTAACGAAGTTGAAGTAACAGTATATGAAGTATCAGAGGGTGATTACATACGTCTCTGTAATGCTGTAGCCCATGAGGCAGGAGCAGACTTTATTGCAACTGAGGATAAAGCTAAAGTTGCTGAAGTTATTATTAACAGAGTACTTTCGCCACAATACCCTGATACTATACTGGAGGTACTAACTCAGCCAGGTCAATTTACTGGGGCTGAGAGTTATGCGTATGCATCGGAATTTACTTATAAAGTATCTTACGATGTAGAATGTGCTGTAAATGGGTATCTGAACGGTGAGTATACGAATCACGGATACTTTTCTTTCTGGGGAGATGGATATCAAAACCATTTTTCCTAATCCAAAAAACTCATAAACGACAAAAACCGATAACAGCTAATATTCACACATACAATTATTTAGGTGTGAATGGAAAGGAATTTACGATGAAAAAGGTAGAAAAAATTATGAGTGCAAAAAAGACAAGCGTGGTTGTTATGGCTATAGCTCTTGCGGTAGGTTTAAGCGGATGTAAGCACGTACGCTCTGCAAATGAAAATGTAGATTCAGCAGAGACTATCGTAGTTATTCCAAATGCTGAAATCATAGAAAATGAATCAGCGGAAACTACGATGGTTACTGAAACAACCGAGAATATAGGAACAACTGAGAATACGAGAACTACTGAAACAACAGAAAACGTGGAAACCAGGGAAGAGGTTGAAGATGATGGAAGTACATATGATAGTGCTCCACCAAAAATAGATTCTCAATACCTTGAAAAAGTTGCGATGAACAATGAAGAACAAGGGGGAGTGTTGGGATGTGCGAATGTTGAAAACTACGGTAATTTATACGGCAGTAATTCATACAACAATAGTTATCCAGCAACATACGAGAATAATTATGCAACCTCCAACTATAATGAGTGGTATCCATACGACAATGATAATGTAGTAGATTCGTATTATGATGAACAGTACTACAACAATTACAGCTCTGAAACATATGCTAATTCATATGCACCACTTACTGCAGAGTTAGGCAGTGTATATGGCCCCTCGGGAAAAGAGACCTATTACAACCTGGACATGAGCGGTTGCATTTCCAACATGCGTGCAATAGGCAATTATGATACATATTGGGTACGCTATGATGGAGTAAAAATGCTTGGCGCATATGTAATGGTTGCTGCTGATTTTAGCAGTAGACCACTGGGCAGTCTTGTAGAAACCTCATTAGGAACAGGTGTCGTTTGTGACACTGGAGAGTTTATTTATACTGATCCATGGCAGATTGATATTGCTACAAATTGGTAATAAAGTTTCCTATAATTTGAACCACTACGTATGGCATTTTAGTACGTATAGTTGCTTTAACCATTTTAAAAATCGATAAACAATAGGCCATATTTATATGTGCCGTGAACATGAAAAAATCTCTTAACTAATTTGTTGAGAGATTTTTTTCTATACAAAAGCACTAGAACTTTTATCTACATAATCTCATACTATTATAATATAAAACATAATATAAAGGAGGGAAGAGTGTGGAATTAAAAAGTATAAAAATTGGATTTGCCTTTACAGGCTCTTTTTGTACCTTTGAAAAAACGATAGAACAAATGGAAGCACTAGTTAAGTTAGGTGCAAATGTTATCCCAATAATGTCATATAATAGTTATACACTAGATAACAAATTTGGCAAAGCTTCAGATTTTATAAATAAAATAAAAAAGATAACAAATAAAGATATAATTCACACCATACAAGAAGCGGAACCAATAGGTCCTAAAAAGATTACTGATATTATGCTAATAGCACCATGTTCAGGAAACACTATAGCTAAACTTGCTAATGGTATTACAGATACACCTGTACTTATGGCTACTAAATCTCATTTACGTAATCAAAGACCAGTAGTTATTGCGATTTCTACCAATGATGCACTAGCAGGAAGTGCTGAAAATATTGGAAAGCTACTAAATAGGCGAAACTACTATTTTGTACCATTTAGACAGGATAATCCAATTACGAAACCAAATTCATTGGTATTTGAACCTAAAATGATAATAGAAACTTTGGAAAAGGCACTAGACAAGGAACAAATTCAACCAATAATTTTATGAACATAAAATTAAGGAACATAAGTAATGGAGCACTTTAGTGCTCCATTACGATATCACAACAGAAAAGCAATCCCTATACCATAATCTAATCACCTTAAAAATTAGACAAAGGATTACTTTCAACAGCGTTTCTAACCTGCTCATTAGCTACATGAGTATATATTTCAGTAGTAGAAATACTCTCATGACCTAATAATTCTTGAAGAGCTCTAATATCAACATTACCATATTGATACATTAGAGTTGCAGCTGTATGTCTAAGTTTGTGTACGGAGTATTTATTAGTATCAAGTCCAGCACGATATAATTCCTGCTTAACAATATACTGAACCGTTCTATTACTAATACGCTCCCTACGTTCACTTAAAAAAAGCGCATCGCGAGAATTACTTTTTATACCATCTCGAGGACGTATAGCAAGATATGTATTTATAGCAGACATACAAGCCTTGTTTAAGTAAATAGTTCGCTCTTTATTACCTTTTCCTATAACATTCATTTTACAATCATTAAAGTTTATGTCTTTTATATTAATACCAACTAATTCAGAAAGACGCATACCACAGTTTAAAAACAGTGTAAGAATTGCAAAATCTCTTTCCTTATTTCTATCATCTACACTAGTTGCGGTTTCTAAAAGCTTCCTGCTATCATCTAAGGACAAATACTTTGGAACACGTTTATCTTGTTTTGGAGTTTCTAAATTTTGTGCAGGGTTTTTCTCTATTAACCCAGCCTTATTGGATAAATAATTAAAAAATACACGAATACTTGCAGTTTTTCTTGCACGTGTAGCAGCTTTGCTTTGAAAATTATTTTTTAGATAGAATAGGTATGCATGAATATCTTCTAGTTTGATTTTGGCAACTGTATTAATATCCATATTCTTTATATTAACCTCTTTAAAGTCTTTTTCATTTGTCATCTTAAAATGCACGAGGATGAATTTTAAGAAGTTGTTTAAGTCATAGTTATATTCCTTTATAGTGTTAGGTGATTTGTTTAAAATAGTGGCAGTGTAATCCAAAAATGAATTTAAAAAAAATGGATTTCCTTCTGTGTTTATCATAGAATTTTCTTCCTTTCTTTTGTTTAATTGATTTTTTGATAATTTTATCACTGATTTGAAAAAAGTCAATATGACGAAGTGAACTACTATAAAAACATTATAATCCAAATTTTTTAAGGGCGAAAAGTTGCTG
>CAMPBM010000088.1 GCA_946637865.1 uncultured Lachnospiraceae bacterium
AATGAAACAAAAGAAGACTGTCCCCGAATGTTTCAAAAATGAAACAAAAGAAGACTGTCCCCGAATGTTTCAAAAATGAAACAAAAGAAGACCGTCCCCAAATGTTTCAAAAATTAAACAAAGGACGAGCGTCCCCCAATTTTTCAAGAAAAATGTATAAATAAGCTTTTAATTTTCAAAAATGTGATATATAATGACGAGGACTGTATATTGTTAATGTATTGTTAAAAATAGATTAGGCAGATAGAATTATTAAATAGGGAGGAATTGACGATGGCAATGGAACATGCTAATAGCTTTGTTGAAAGAATTTTTGAAAATGATGAATTTGTAAGGACAATTATAAAAAAGAAGGGTTTCTCTAATCCTAGAGAGACAAATGAAGATATGGAAAATGAAAAAATAGTTAAGGTTGCAAATGATATGGGATTTAAATTTGATGTGGATGAATTTAAATTGGCATGCAGGTCATATATGAGTAGTATGGACGGATGGGAGTCTGTTCAAAAAGTTTTCCACGTGCTCAAGGTTGCTGCAAATAGTTATAGGGCACATGAACTGTAACCATGAAATAAAAAATGGAAAATTATAGGGTTAACATAATTGACTTTCCTCTGGTAATTTGATATAATAAGCGCATTAAAATTTTTAAAATACCTTTTCGGAGGTATTTAACCTCCGAAAAGAGTTTAAAGGAGGGAGCGTAATGCTCGTGTTTATTCTTTTTCTTTTATTAATTGGTGTGGTTGTTGGATTTGCTGGTATAGTGAAAGCACCACCCAATAGGGCAATTATTATTACGGGTCTTTCGAAGAAACCTCGAGTAGTGATGGATCGGATAGGGTGGCACCTACCATTTATTGAAAGGGTTGATAAGATTATGATATCAGCTTTTTCAGTAGAAATTGGAACCGACTCACCAGTGCCGACTAAGGATTACCAAAAGGCTGATATTACTGCCGTAATGAAGTTGCAGGTAGATATTAGTAATCCTAAGGTAATGGAGCGTGCTTACAGAAATTTCTTAAATAAGACGAAAGAAGAGATGAAAAAAGGGTTAGAGAAATCTCTTCAAGGTAATTTAAGAGAAATTATAGGTACTCTAGAACTGGAGAAGCTTTACACAAATAGAGAGGTTGTAGCTGAATCAGTTAAAAAGAATGCGACTTCTGATATGCAAAGCTTGGGATTAGAAATAGTCTCATGTAACATTATGCAGGTAGTTCTGGAAGATGAAAAAGTCATCGATGATTTGGCTGAAAAGGAAAAGTCTAGGATTAGACTTGAGGCGGAAATCCAAAAGGCTGAGACAGATAAGCAAATAAAAATTGAACAGGCAAGAAAAGAAGAAGAAGCTAATGCTGAGGTTTCTAAAAAACAAAAAAGCATAGCAATAATAAAAAATGAGGTAAGGGTATTAAACGCAAACCTCGAAAAAAAGGCGGCAGAAGCAGAGGCTGAAGCCAAAACTGCATATGACCTAAGAATGGCACAATTAGGTCTCGAGATTGATAGTATCGTTCAAGAAAATGACGATATGGTACAGGCGCATAGCGCAGAGAGGTATAGGTCTCGTAAAAATGCAGAAGCCGAAGGAATTGTGGCAATTTCTAAGGCTAAAAATGAGGCAGGTACATTTGAACAGAATTTGGCGTATCTAGAAAAATGTGCTGATATAACTAAAGCAGTTGCTGAACCGTTGTCCAAAACTGAAAAGGTTGTTATGTATGGAGATGGAAATCCATCTCAGCTTATAAGAGATGTGATGAGTGCAAGCAACCAAGTGGTTGAGGGGATTAGAGAGGGAGGTCAAATTGATTTACCCAAGATAATGTCTAAGAAATGAAGAAGGGGGCATATATTATACAGAACTAAGGTAATGTGTAATGTATGCCTCTTTTTGCTTCTTTTGACAAATCTTGTCAAACCGCGCGTTTAGAGCTCTATTATTAGTATTTTTTCCTGTCCTAAGCATAATTCTTATATTGGACTACTTAGTAGTAATGGGTGACCTGTAACCAATGTTTTAGTAAGGAACTGCATAAGATGGATATGTATCATTGCATAAATCACAAAAATAGTGTAAAATTGTATAAATATAAAAGCAAAGTAAAGGATGTTGAAAAGATGGTAATAGATGTAATAGAATTAGATTTAAATGTAGTAAATTTTGAAAAACAGTATGAAAGTTCAAGAATTAGGCGTGCAAAAGAAATATTTAAAAATGGAGATGTTACAGTAAAAGAGGTTGAAAAACTAGAGGATGAGAAATTTAAAGTACTAGCAGAGGTAAACGGGAGATATCATAATCATTATAGAGTAGATTTAGTTTTGAATAAGGATACCGTTAAGAAATATGAATGTACATGTGAGGATTATAAAAATGGATATATATGCAAGCACATATTAGCAACTAGTATGGAAATAATACAACCGCACCAACCTAGCACAAAAGAAGGAAAGAAAAAGCTTGAAGATAAGAAGCAAAAAGAAAGAGAAGAAAAACGAAGGCAGTACGAATTACAGAAAGCGGAAGAGCAAAGACTATTTGAGCTAGAGTTAGAAAGGCGAAGAAAAAAATATGAGTATGAAGCGAAATATTCAGAAGCGTTAGATGTTTTAAGATATTTTAAAAAGATAAATGATATTAAACATTATGATGAAAAATTGGAAACTAATATTAATTTAAAAAGAATATATGAAGAAGCAAAACAAGAAAAAAATGAAAAAAATAATATGTTACCAAATCTATCAACAAATGTAAAACTAGAACCACGTATAGAATTGAATGGTACAAATGAAATGGACATTTCTTTTAAGATTGGAGAAACGCAAATGTACATAATGAAGGATATAGCGGAGTTTTGTGATGCTTACGAAAAGGGAGAGATGCTTCAATATGGTAAAAATCTTAAATTTATAGCTAGAAAGGAAAATTTTGATAGAAAATCACTGCCAATGCTAGAATTTATATTAGACTATGGTAGAATGTTAAAATATAATGAAAGAATGTTTGATAGATATTTTTATGGCAGTATGTTTGGTATAGGGAAAAGTTTAAGCGTAATTGACGACAAAATAGATGAGTTTTTAGAAATAGTAAAAGATGAGGTTCTAACAGTAACAACAGATAGAGTAGATAAGCAAGAATTTACGATGACCGATGAAGAAATAAAAGTTGAGGCAAATATAACAAGATGCTTAGAAGATAATAATGAAACAAATGGAACAAGTGGAACAAATGAAGATTTAGCAAAAAATGACAATTCCAAGGAATATGAACTATCAATTAATATAAAAGGATATGATTATATTGTAACAAATAAGAATATCTACATATTCTACAAAAGCAAAATATATAAACTAGATAAAAACAAGAATAAAAATCTTGAAAACCTTCTTGAAATATTTAACGCAAATGAAAGCATATTAATACCAGGTGATAAAGTAGAAGAATTCTCAAAATATGTTATCCCTGAGGTAAAAGACTATTTAAACAACGTACAATTAGCAGAGGATACAGCTATTCAAGGATTAATTGTAGATAAGCTTGCATCAAAAATGTATTTAGATTTAGATGAAAAAGATAATATAATACTAGAATTAAAATTTTGTTACAAAGATTGTGAGTTCAATATATTAGATAATAACTATGATAAGTATGTAAAAGAAAAAAAGATAGTAAGGGATGTACCAAAAGAAAGGGAAGTATTAAAAAGAATATTTGAAGATGGATTTGAATTGTCAAATAGCAAAAAATACTTTACATTAAAGAATCAAGATGATACTTATGAGTTCTTGTCAGAAAAAATCACAAAGTATATGAATGATTTTGAAGTATTAGTCACAGATAAATTTAAAAATAAAAAAGTACGATTTACTAATATTTCAAATGTCTCAATAAAGCTAGACAATGGCTTGCTGGAATTAGACATATCGAAAGTAGATATAGATTTGAATGAGATAAAAGATGTACTGAAAAATTATAATATCAAGAAAAAATATTATAAATTGAAAAATGGAGACTACATAAATCTACAACAAAGCGAAGGATTAGATTTTTTAAACGAATTGTCTAACAACTTGGAAATTAAATATGACAAAATAAACAAAGGAATAATAGAATTGCCAGCAAATAGAAGTATATATTTAGAGCAATTATTGAAACAAAATAATAAAATTAATGCAACAAAAAATGATGAGTTTACAAAACTAATTAACAATGTTGAAGATAAGGATTTTTCAGATAATATTCAAGTAGAGAAAGATTTTGAAAAAATACTTAGAGATTATCAAAAAACAGGTTACAAGTGGTTAAAAGTTTTGGAACATTACAAATTTGGCGGGATTTTAGCTGATGATATGGGATTAGGAAAAACTTTACAAGTTATAGCTTTAATAGCTTCAGAATTAAAAAA
The DNA here is from genome assembly GCA_946637865.1 of uncultured Lachnospiraceae bacterium. GTDB lineage: Bacteria > Bacillota > Clostridia > TANB77 > CAG-508 > CAG-492. The sequence continues at coordinate 4,419 of CAMPBM010000088.1, forward strand.
GAAAAAAAGTAAACCATCTATAGTAGTTTGCCCTAGCTCACTTGTATTAAATTGGAAGGCTGAAATTGAAAAATGGTGCAATAAAGGCATTAAAGTTTTAGTAATAAAGGGTGATGCAGATTCAAGAAAAATATTGATAAACTCATATGAAAAATACAATTTGATTATTACTTCTTACGATTTATTAAAGAGAGATGTAGAGGAGTATCAAAATAAAAAATTCAAATATATAATAGCAGATGAAGCTCAATATATTAAGAATTTTGCAACTCAAAATGCAACTGCTTTGAAGAGCTTAGAGGGAGAGACAAAACTAGCGTTAACAGGAACACCTATTGAGAATTCTATTTCAGAATTGTGGTCAATATTTGATTTTATAATGCCAGGTTATTTGTACAGTTATAACAAATTTAAAAAGAAATTTGAAATGCCAATACTAAAGGACAATGATGAGGAAATGTTAAAAAGGTTGAAACAATTAATCAGTCCATTTATCTTAAGAAGGGTTAAATCGCAAGTTTTAACAGAGTTGCCAGAAAAGAATATAACCATAATGAACAATGAAATGACAACTGAACAAGAAAAATTATATTTATCATATTTTGCTCAGACTAAAAAGGAAGTAGTTCAAGAATTAAGGGAGAATGGGTTTGAAAAGAGTAAGTTTAAAATATTGATGTTACTTACAAGGTTAAGGCAGATTTGTTGCCATCCTAGTTTGTTTATAAGCAATTATTCTGGAGAGAGTGGTAAGCTAAATCAATGTATGGATATAATTAATGAGGCAATTTCGTCTGGGCATAAGATATTATTATTCTCAGGATATACATCTATGTTTGAAATAATAGAAGAAAAATTGAAAGAAGGAAATATTGAATATTTTAAATTAACAGGTACTACTCCGGTAGATAAGAGAGTTGAAATGGTGGAACAATTTAATAATGACGAGAATATAAAAATATTTTTGATTTCACTAAAAGCAGGTGGTACAGGGCTTAATTTAACAGGTGCCGATGTGGTAATACATTATGATCCATGGTGGAATGTTTCGGCAGAAAACCAGGCTACTGATAGGGCTTATAGAATAGGTCAGAAGAATAGTGTTCAGGTGTATAAGTTGATTACTACTAACTCTATTGAGGAAAAGATTAATAAGTTACAAGAGAAAAAGGCTAAAATTTCTGAACAATTGCTTTCTACGGAAGAAACTTTTATTAATAAGCTTTCTAAGGAGGAGATTATGGAATTGTTTGAGTAGTTATAGCTCACGTGGTTTACTTTGTCCACATCATACTCAAATATATGCTTCAAAAATAAGAAGTTATAAAGATTTACCAATTAGATATAGGGAATCAGATAAGCAATACAGATAGGAAAATTTTAATGCTTGAAAAATTAGTGGTTACTGTTTAACGCTTTTTATAAAATAATTCGCCCAAACCATAGAATTATGTAGCGTTCTGAAATATATTAATACTCCGTTCGTT
>CAMPBM010000089.1 GCA_946637865.1 uncultured Lachnospiraceae bacterium
TGAAGAAAAACAAATTAAATTACAAAATTTTGGCCCTATTCGTTATAGGACTAATTACATTTTCATACTTTACACCTTTTATTCATGCAGAATCAACAATTCCAAATGATATAAAAGTAGTTACTAATGAAAATGAAAAGAAACAACTATTAGGAACTACATCTGAAGAAGCACGTGCAAAAAATATCTTAGGATTAGCAGGAGAATTTTCTGTATTTACAAAGGAAAATATAGAATTTTCTGGCGCTGATTCTGAAGGACGTATTGCTGCAGGTGGAACCATATCTTCTTCAACAAGATACAAATACCAAGCAGGTACCGAGTTATCAAATGATAATTTGGCCAAAATAATTGCAAGAAATGGATTTAACAATATGGAGTTAAATTCTACTAAACACTATACTCTATTAGAGAATTCAAAAGAATTTAATATAGCAGAAGATAGTACAAAGAAAAAAATTGCAGTAGTTGGAACTAATGCAAGTGATATGGATTGGAATTCTTTAGATGAAGCTGATAAGAAACAAGTTATAGCTTCAGATTTAATAGATTTCGATAGTGAATTTGAATGGCTAAATAATAAAAGCAATGAATTGGTTACGCAAGCTAATGGAGAAATCATCAGAGGACAAATAGTTGGTGGTAAATCATTTGCAAAAGAGGCTTTGATTTTACGTGGCAACAGTGATGTTAATATTTTCAATTTTACTGTAGAGGAATTTAATACATTGTTTGATTTATCTAGGCTAGCAGGGGATACTATAGTTATACAAGATGATGGTAAAGTCTTCCAAAACAATGCGTTCATAAATAACATAGTATTTGATGTTCCAAAAGATTCATCTGTGGTTATAAATATAATAGGTGAAGGAACTGTGGAAGAGAATATGACATTTGTTGCTTTCACAGAAGCTGGTGAGGATGATATTTTATCTTCAGAAATAAGAAGCGGTGAGAAATATGATGATACTAATATTTTTTATGCATTTGATGGTGAAGATTTTATTAGAGACGAAAATGGAGCTATTAAGCCTTTAAAAATTGAATTTAATCCAGAAATGAAACACTCTTTTTATTCAGAGCTAGCTAGTAAACTTTTATTCAACTTGCCACAAGTTTCTAATATTATACTTGGTGATAATTGCATAGGTTCTATTCTAGCACCAAATGCAGATATACAAAAAGGTACAGACAACTACAATCGAGTAAATGGCTTTTTTGATGGAACACTTGTTGCAAAATCATATTCAGGAGATATGCAATTTAGGCATGCTTTAACACATCATATTCCAATTCAGAAAGTATTTAATAAAAATGCTCCAATGAATGATGCACAATTTAAAATAACAGATTTAGATGGTAATGAAATATGTAGTTGGAAATCAGGAACTGAAGGTAACTATCTAAAATATGTAGATTTAAAGGCTGGAACATACATTCTTGAGGAAACTACTGTACCTGATAATTATGAAATAAGTGAAGTAAATAAAATGACTTTTGTAGTTTCAAATTCAGATACGGCACCATATTATACTATTTCAAATCAGGAAAAACAAAATTTTTATGTTAATGTTTCTACATCAATAGGGGGACGGAGAGGAAGCAAAAGAAAAAATAAGAACACTATCTAGTGTAACAGGTACACTACACTACCCTAATCCAGTAGTAAATGAGTTAGAATTTGAAATAGACGAGAATATTGATGAAGAATTGTATTATGTAGTTGCTTCAAATGGTTATGGATTTAAATTTCATACAAATTACCAAGATTCACCACCAGAATTCTTCGCAAAAACTGATTGGGTAGAATTTAAAAAATGGACACCAGTAAGTCAAGGTATAAAGGTAACTGTTCCATCATCTTCCTCTGGCTTATACAATAATGGTACTGATGATCCTAATTTTAAAACAGGTACTAGAATTCATTTCTATGTACTAGATGAATCTCAGCCTACAGGTGCAAGAGAAGTGACGGATCAAGTTGAAATAAAGAATATTACAGTTAAAGGAAGATTTAACACAAATTCTAAAAATGTTAAAACAACGTATACAAACCCAGAAAATATGCAAATTGCTAATAATGGAATTGTGATTAGCAATACTCATATAAAAACAACTTTGGATATAACTAAAAAAGATGCTGAAACTAATGAATTGCTTTCAGGTGCTGTATACAGAATAGAAGATAAAAATGGAAATACATTACAAAGGTTTACAATAGAATCAGGAAAGGCTAAATTAGAAGACCTAGATTATAATCCTGGTACATACTATTTAGTGGAAGAAAAAGCACCTAATGGATATAAAAAGTCTAGTCAAAAAACAGCTTTTACTATAAAGGAACATACAAGTGAGACAATTCAGATAACCTTAACGGATGAGAAATTTAAAACTAAAATTCAAAAAGAAGATGAATTTAGAAATTACCTATCAGGTGTTTCTATAGCAATATATGACTCAGAAAATAACATCGTTATGGATAAAACTGAAATTGGAAGGGATGGTATTATTCCAACTGTATTAACAGAAAAAACATCTGGTAAATATACAATTAAAGAAGAAGTTGTACCTAATGGTTATGCAAAATCAAATGATATTGAATTTACCTTGACAGATGACCATAGAATTTTAATAGATGAGGAAGAGGTTTCAACTATTACAATAAAAAATGAACTGTTAAGAGGTTCTATAAATGTTACTAAAACTGGTGAAATATTAAATAGTGCAGAGAATCTTGTAAAATATGATTCAATTAATGCGTATAAATTGTTGTATGACCTTGGAGTTTTAAAAGGAGCTACATATGAAATATATGCAAAAAATGATATTGCATTTAATGGAACAACTATTTATACAAAGGATCAAAAAATAGCTGAAGAAACCACAGGAAGTAATGGAATAGCAACTTTCAAGAATTTACCTATGGGAGATTATTATATAGTAGAAACATCAGCTCCAGAGGGATATATATTAGATGAAGATAAAAAAGATGTTTCACTAGCTATTGACGGACAGGATTCAGATTTACAAGTATTAGAAGCATCAAAGACTGTATCAAATGAGCGTCAAAAATATTCTATTACAGTAAAGAAATATCAAAAAGAAAGTGATATTCCTGTTTCAGGAGCATTGTATGGCGTTTTTGGACATGAGACTATTGCAAATATAGATGTTGATACATTATTAGATGTTGCAAAGACTGGAGAAGACGGCACAGCTGTTTTTGATATAGATTTGCCTATAGGACAATACTATGTAAGAGAAATAAGTGCTCCAGAGGGATATATAATGTCTGCTGAAGAAGAAGAAATAGATTTCTCTGATAACTCAGATTATGTATTAACTTTTGAAGATGATTATACAAAGGTTAGTATAAAGAAATTGGATGAAACTGGTAAGGCATTATCTGGTGCAACACTTGTTTTAAAAGATAAAGATGGCAACAAAATAGATGAGTGGAAAACTACAAATTCATCACATGATATAAATGCAAAATTAATGGCTAATGGAAAATATACAATTGAAGAAACAGTAACTCCTGATGGATACGAAAAGGCAGAGCCAGTAGAATTTACAGTATCATTGGATGGTAGCGTAGATACTATAGAAATTGTAAATAAAAAGAAACAAGAGTCTAGCAATCAAGAAAATGATGGAAAAGAGGAGTCAGATAAAACTGAAGATACAAATAAAACAGAGAATTCATCTGATGAAAAGGCAAGTGATGAGAAACAAAGTACTAATTCAGAAGAAGCAAAAGCATCTGAAAATTCACAACAAGGTAAAGAATTAGTAAAATCTAATACTAACGTTACATCTGCTCAAACGGGTGATAAGATTAGAATAGTAGTATGCATAATTGTATTAGTTGGAGTAGCATTGTTTGTAATCAGTGTATTAAGTAAAAAAAGTAAAAAAGGTAGCAAAAACTAATAGATGCGACAAGGGGACGTAGGAATTGTCTCTGCGACAGGGGGATGTGCAACAGGGCACATCCCCCTGTCGCACGTCCAATGCTTTCTAATCCTCTCGCATATAATTCGATTTATACGGCGCTATTACATTATCAAACTTTAATTCCTCATCTAAATTTCTTGGTGGCTGATATGCTATTTTCAGCGATAGCACTAATCCGAGGAATATTATATAAAACCCAAAAAGTATTAATTAAATAACTATCTAAGTATATACTTTTACCTAAATTCATACTCCCAACAACAATTGAGATAACACAAAGCAGTAGCATTATAAAGTGTGCAACTGCAAATCTAAAATAATAGTGACCTTTAGAAGTATGCAAGCTTTTTTGAGTAACATTAAACTTAAGTTTTGATACTCTGTTCAAAAAATAATTTTTAAATATAGAACAGCTTAAATGTGGCGCTATTATAGTATTATAAAACTCTCCTCTAATAAAAAATTTGAAATATTTTTTAGAGATTTCCTTAGGTAAAATTCGTTTTGATAACACAATTTGTGAAGCAAAAGCTAACAAAAAAAGTGGAAACATAAATCTTGGTGGTAAATCTACAATGGTAAAACCTGTTAACAAAAAGACAATAGGTGTAATAATAAAAATTAATTTAGTTAAACCTGAAAACCAATATAGAATTCCATCTAGGTAAATCATTTTTTGCCCAAATTTTAATTTACTAAATATAGTTTTTTTGTAATTCTTTAAAACCTGCAAATTGCCTCTGCACCAGCGATCTCTTTGCTTAATTAAGTCACTATATGTGCAAGCACTTAAACCACATATTAATGTCTTATTAATGTATATACTATCATATCCGTTAGCTTGTAATAAGAGACCTAGTGCCATATCTTCTGTGATGGAGTTGGTTGGATATAAACCTACATTTTCTACATATTTTCTTCTAAATACTGCATTTGTACCAATATGCATTACAGCATTTCTTGAAGCTCTTGCAGGCTCAATATATCTCATAAAGAAGTCTTGTTCATTTGGAAATTTTATGTTGATGTTATATTGATATACATCTGCATTATAAAATGTTTGGGGTGTTTGTACATAAGCCATTTTTTCATTTTTAAAATAACCGACGGTTTCTAGTAGATAATTCGGCTTACAAATCATATCACTATCCAAAACTGTAAATAATTCTCCCGAGGTTTGAACTAGGGCATTATTAATATTTCCTGCTTTTGCATGGATATTTTCTTTTCTAGCAATATAATTAACTTTATACTCATTTTCACACAATTCTTTCAATATTGCGCGATTTCCATCATCTAATACATATATAGAAAGCTTATCTTTTGGATACTGTAAATTTTTAGCAGCTAAAATAGTTTTTTCAACTATGTTTATATCTTCGTTATACGTGCAAATAAATACGTCAACCGTAGGAAGATTCGTGTTATAAAAGTCTACCTTTTCTTCCTTTATTTTTCGGCTTCCTGTAAAAATGTATACATAGACAATGTATGAAAAGAAACCAACAAATTCGGCTAAAAAAAGAAGTGTTCCTAGGGTAAAACTGACCAATCCTTGGTGTATTGGAATACTAAGAAATCTTATGATTAAGTATGCTATATTAATGGTAAAAACTAGCATTATTAGTAGTTTCTTTTGTTTGTTCATTATTCGTCCTCCTATTTTGATTAGTCATATTATACAATAGATTCTTCGGTTTTCCAATATCTATTTGTCATTATTTTTCGCTTGATTTTTTTGGGTTACAATTCAGGTGACTATTAAAGTAGAGTAGTCAAAAATTAAAATTATGTAAGAGCTAGCA
>CAMPBM010000090.1 GCA_946637865.1 uncultured Lachnospiraceae bacterium
AAGAACTGACATGGTCAGTTCTTTAATAGATACGACTGCCTGTCGTACAAAGAGACAAATCCTAATATGGATTTATCTCTTTCTTTATCTTTATTGGCCTGCTATTTAGTACTTACACATTATTAATAATTTGCAATTTCTATATTAACCTGCTTTCCTTTGATAACCTGTCCTTTTACCTTTTTCATAACTTCTTCAACGAATCCAGCAGGTACATCCACAAATGAGAAATTATCTAGCAAATTAACTCTTCCTATTGTATCAGTGCTCAATGCCGTATGTGCTTTGAAACATCCTATAATATCCTTAACCATAACTTTGTCTTTTTTACCTACATTCAAAAACAATCGAACATTTCCATTTTCATCTGGAGTAAAATCATATTTAGCTTCTGTATCACTTGGTTCACATAATAGTAGTGTAGCTAGTGCCTTTGAAATATCTTGTAGTTTGTATTTCTTTTCAAGCAGAATTTCTATAATTTCTGTATTGTTATAATTTTGTTTTTGTATTATATCCTCTATATTTTTTACCATCTTCTTTGCTTTTACTTTTTCCACTTCTTTTAAAGTAGGAATCGTTCCTAAACTAATTTGAGTATTTGCGTATTTTTCAATCTCTTTTAGCTTTGTTTTCTCTTTACCCGTAAAGAATGTATATGCTATTCCATTTCTACCATTTCTTCCAGTCCTTCCAATTCTATGTACGTAGTATTCCAATTCCTGTGGTATATCGTAATTAATTACAAGTTCCAAATTTTTTACATCAATTCCTCTAGCTGCTACATCTGTCGCAACTAATATTTGAGTATCACCAGACCTCATTTTTTTCATTATCTTATCCCTTTGACTCTGTTTAATGTCTCCGTGTAAACACTCTGCTTTGTATCCTTTGAGTTTTAGAACATCAATTAATGAATCTGCTTTCTTTTTTGTATTGCAGAAAACAACAGCTTTTTTAGGTTCTATTACATCTAGTATTCTACATACAGTCTCATCCTTCATCTTTGCTTTTACTTCAATAGCCACCTGTTTTATTTTTTCAACTGTTAATTGCTTAGCATCAATTTTTATATTTTTAGGTTTGTTCAAATATTTTTTACTTATTTCAAGTATTCTTTTACTCATTGTTGCAGAAAATAACACTGTCTGTCTGTTTTCTGGAACATCTTTTAATATTGTCTCTATATCTTCTTCAAACCCCATGTTTAACATTTCATCTGCTTCATCTAAAATAACCATTTTTACATTATTTAATTTGATGGTTCTTCTTCTCATATGATCCATCACTCTACCTGGTGTACCTATTACAATTTGAACGCCCTTTTTTAACCCTTGTATCTGCCTTTCTATTGACTCGCCTCCGTAGATAGCTATACACTTTATGTTGTCCTCATATTTCAGATATCTTCTAATTGCATGTGTTACTTGAATTGCCAGTTCTCTTGTTGGGCATAAAATAATTGCTTGAACCTTTTTTGATTCTTTATCTATTTTTTCTATCATTGGTAATCCAAAAGAAGCTGTTTTTCCAGTTCCAGTTTGTGATTGTCCTATGACATCCCTTCCTTCCAATATATATGGAATCGCTTTCTTTTGAATTTCTGTCATTTTAACAAATCTAATTTCTTTTATAGCTCTCTTTACATTATCTGATATATTTAAATCTTCAAATTTTTCTATTTCTCTATTCATTTTTTAGATAGCCACTTTTACAACTATCTTCTCCTTTCTTTAAACTAGTTTATCTTTAAGTCTTCCATAACCTTTTTTAATACTCTCTTAGCACTTTCATACGTTAATACTTCCATAGCCCTTTTAGGTAACATCCATTCAGCTTTTTGTACTTCTTCTTCTTGGACTTTAACATCTCCATCTATTTTTTTTGCCACAAAATAAACAACATCTTTTTCAATGCCTTCTTTTGGTGAGTAGCGTTCTACATATCGATATTTTTGATTAATATCAACATCTAAATTTGTTTCTTCTTTTATTTCTCTTATTGCTGTCTCTACTTCTGTTTCTTCTCCTTCAACATGTCCTTTTGGAAATCCCCAATGACCAGCAACTTGTTGGATTACAAGCACATTATCTCCGTCAAAAACAACTGCTCCGCATGCCTTTTCATATTTCATTTTCTTTTCCACTTCCTTTTTTATACTTCTAATTTGGGTTTCATCATACCACTTTTTGGGTGAAATTACAAGTTTTTTTTGAGCACTTATGGAGTACACTGTGCTACGCTACAATTTGGTTACTTTTCTATTTATAAAAAGCACACTCATTAGAGTGTGCTTTTTTACTTCTGTCAGATTATTGATTTCTTGTGGGATACCAGTGCTTACAATTTTCTTTTTTTAAATGTTCATTTGACCAAGCTTCAAGTATTTTCTTACCTCTATTAGTAAAAGAATAATTCATACTTCCATCATTTTTGCAAAATCCTGCCTTAACAAGTACCTCGCAGCTTTGAAAGAAACTACTTTCTGTATGAAAAACATTTAAACTGTATGAAAATTCTTCCGGTATCTCAGCATCCTTTTCATTTGCACTTTTAAGTGTACTTATCACACAAATTAGTGCTGAAAACTCCTTCTCATTTACCAGTCTTCCAAGTGTGCATAACGATCCACGTATGTTTAATCTGGACAATTTCATTATAATACGCCTCCTGAAATATCAATGGAGGCTACTGCCCCCGTTTTTTCATTCTTTGGGAGCAAAAAGCTCTTTCGCGTTATTATAATATTTTTTTAGCTTATTGTCAATTCATTTTCAGCAATAGATACTTTAAGTGTACTACCCGCCTCAACTTCGCCACTAATAATTTTCTTGGCAACTAAAGTTTCAATATTGTTTTTTATAAACCTTTTTAATGGCCTTGCTCCAAAATTCTGATCATATCCGTTGTCTACAATATACTGTTTAGCTTCATCCGTAATTTCTAGTTTTAATTGCTTACTGTCTAATCGTTTTTGCAAATCGCTAATCATTAACTCTATTATACTATTAATTTGGTCTTTCATCAATGGTTTGTAATATACAATTTCATCTAAACGATTCAAAAATTCTGGTCTAAATGATTGTTTTAAAAGGGCATCAACTTCCTTAATTGCTCCATCATCTATTGTACCATCGTCGTTTATTCCTTCTAACAGATATGAAGAACCCAGATTAGATGTTAAGATAATAATTGTATTTTTAAAATCTACTGTTCTTCCCTGTGAATCTGTTATTCTTCCATCATCTAAAACTTGTAATAATATATTAAATACATCAGGATGAGCTTTTTCAATTTCATCTAACAATATTACTGAATATGGCTTTCTTCTAACTGCCTCAGTTAATTGTCCTCCTTCTTCATATCCAACATATCCTGGAGGTGCACCAATTAAACGGCTAACGCTAAATTTTTCCATATACTCAGACATATCAATTCTAATCATATTATGCTCATCATCAAACAAGCTCTCTGCTAATGCTTTGGCTAGCTCTGTTTTACCAACACCTGTTGGGCCAAGGAATAAGAAAGATCCTATTGGTTGATTTGGATTAGCTATTCCAGCACGAGAACGAATTATGGCATCACTAACTTTTCTAACAGCCTCATCTTGCCCAATAACTCTCTTATGCAGAATCTCTTCTAATCCAAGCAATTTTTCTCTTTCTCCTTCCATTAATTTAGAAACTGGTATTCCAGTCCAACGTCCAATTATTTTTGCTATTTCCTCACCAGTTACTTCATTTCTTAGGATACTATTTTTGCCTTTTCTCTCCTCTACAAGCTTTTCTTGTTCTGCTAATTGCTTTTGTAATTCTGGCAATTTTGAATATTTTAGTTCAGCAGCTTTATTTAAATCGTAAACCCTTTCAGCAGCTTCAATTTCACCATTAACTTTATCTAGACTTTCCTTAATTTTTTGAACCTTATTAATAGCATTTTTCTCATTTTCCCATTTAGCCTTCATTTCGTTAAACTTTTCCTTCATATCGGCCAGTTCCTTTTGAACCTCTGCTAAATGTGCCTTAGATAACTCATCTGTTTCCTTTTTTAAGGCAGCTTCTTCGATTTCGTGTTGCATAATTTTTCTAGAAATGTCATCCAGTTCAGTTGGCATAGACTCCATTTCAGTTTTTATCATTGAACATGCCTCATCTATTAAATCTATAGCCTTGTCTGGTAGAAATCTATCTGAAATATACCTATTTGAGAGAACAGCAGCTGCAATTAAGGCTTGGTCATGAATCTTTACTCCGTGGAATATTTCATACCTTTCTTTCAGTCCTCTTAATATTGATATTGTATCTTCCACACTTGGCTCGTCTACCAATACAGGTTGAAATCGTCTCTCAAGTGCAGGATCTTTCTCGATATATTGACGATATTCATTTAAGGTTGTGGCCCCTATACAATGAAGTTCTCCTCTTGCCAACATTGGTTTTAATAAATTTCCTGCATCCATTGCTCCATCAGTTTTTCCTGCCCCTACTATGGTATGAAGTTCATCAATGAATAAAATGATTTTTCCTTCACTTTTTTTAATTTCATTTAGAACTGCTTTCAATCTTTCCTCAAATTCGCCACGATACTTAGCCCCAGCAATTAACAATCCCATGTCCAATGAAAAAATCTTTCTATTTTTTAAATTATTAGGAACATCACCGTTAACTATTCTTATAGCTAGACCTTCAGCGATAGCTGTTTTACCAACACCAGGTTCACCAATTAGTACGGGATTATTTTTTGTTTTTCTAGATAGTATTCTAATAACGTTTCTTATTTCTGAATCCCTTCCTATAACCGGATCTAGTTTATTTTTCTTGGCAAGCTCTACCAAATCTTGTCCATACCTATTAAGCACATCATATGTTCCTTCTGGATTTTCACTTGTTACTCTCGTATTTCCTCTAACCTCCTTTAAAGCAGTTAAAACTGTATTCTTATTTATATTGTTATTTTTTAATATATTTGAAATCTTTGAATTTTGATTATTTATAATACCCAATAAAATATGTTCAACTGAAACATATTCATCCTGCATTTTATTTGCTTCATTTTCTGCTGAAACCAAGCTCTTATCAACATCACTTGATACATACACTTTATCTGGCTCCCTTCCAGAGCCTGTAACCGCTGGCAAGGATTTGATTACAGCTTGTATTTCTGCAAGCATTTCCCCTACATTTACATTCATTTTTTTTAATAATTCTGAAATAAAACCATTTGGCTGATTAATTAATGCATATAGTAAATGCTCCTCTTCAATTTGCATATTTTGATTTTCTAAAGCAATAGATTGTGCTTCTTGTATAGCTTCAATTGACTTTTGTGTAAATTTCTGCATATTCATATCAATCCCTCCTTTACCAATCTATTATAATTCTATTTTTTAGCAGTGTCAAGGGTAGAGTGCTAATTTTTAAATTTTTATGTTATAGTTTAACAGTTTCGTCTTTTGAGTAGCCCAAACCATAGAATTATGTAGCGTTCTGAAATATATTAATGTTACAATTCAGGTGCCCATAATGTTGATGAAATATATTAATACGAAGTGGAG
>CAMPBM010000091.1 GCA_946637865.1 uncultured Lachnospiraceae bacterium
GTTAATATATTGTAAGCGATTACATAATTTTGATTTTTTACGGCTTATTGCAAAATCACCAAGACTAACCTGTAACATTGCAGAAGCCATAAATTATACTTTTGATACAGTTCTATTTGACTTTTTCTATAGCTAGCTATAGAATTAACATATAAAATTTATCTAAGGAGGAGTGTATTATGACACCACATATCAGTTCAAAAAAAGAAGACATAGCTAAAATAGTTTTATGCCCTGGTGACCCACTAAGAGCGCAATATATTGCCGAAAATTTTCTACAAAATCCAAGATTGGTAAATCAAGTTAGAAATGTTTTAGCATATACAGGAACCTACAAGGGCAAGGAAATTACTGTATTTGCTTCAGGAATGGGAATGCCTAGCATGGGAATTTATTGCTATGAATTGTACAAATTTTATAACGTTGATTGTATACTTCGTATTGGCTCTTGTGGAGCATACGATGAAAGTTTAAACATTTTTGACACAGTTTTGGTTGAAAAAAGCTATACAGAAGGAAACTTTGCAATGGCTTTGAATAATAAAAATTGTCATATAGTCGATGCAGACGATAATTTAAATTCAGTAATTAAAGAAACAGCAGACTCAAATAATATAAAATGCATTCCTGCAAATGTTTTTTGTAGTGAATGTTTTGATTACTATATAGAAGATTTGAACATATTATTAAATCGTTTACCCAAAAATCTTAAGATTTCAGCTGCTGAAATGGAATCCTTTGCCTTGTTTTATACAGCAAAATACCTAGGAAAAAAAGCCGGATGTTTGTTAACTGTGGTTGATTCACATTATAACAAGCAAGCAGTTTCAGCTGATGAGAGAGAAAAGTCATTAAATAATATGATCTTGTTAGCTTTGGAAAGTTCGTTAAAGTTATAGCTTTTTAATACAAGAAATAAGCTCCCTTACTGTTAAATAAATTCTAACAATAAGAGAGTTTATTTTTATTCTAAAATATCACTATTTTGTAATTGATAAAATTTTATATTTTGTAACTCCTACAGGTGCTTGAACTTCAATAACTTCATTCTTCTTAGCTCCTAATAAAGCTATTCCTATTGGAGATTCATTAGATATTTTGTTCTGAAGTAAGTCGGCTTCTGTTGAACCTACTATAGTGTATACTACTTCTTCATTGAACTCCTCATCCCATAGCTTTACTGTATTTCCAACTTGAACTGTTTTTGTATCAATTTCAGAATCATCTATAATTTTGGCATATCTTACCTTATTTTCTAATTCAGCTATCTTTTCTTCGTTAGCAGCTTGTGCACTCTTAGCTTCGTCATATTCTGAGTTTTCAGATAAATCGCCAAAACCTAATGCAACTTTTATTCTTTCTGCTATTTCTACTCTTTTTTCTGTTTTTAAATACTCTAATTCTGCTTCTAATTTCTCAAATCCTTCTTGAGTTAGTATTACTTCTTTTTCTTCCACTTTTTCCCCTCCTTTTATGTTAGTATTTTTAAAGTATCTTACATATATTAAATCAGTTTTCAAATTTTGTCAATACCTTAATTAAAAAACTCCCTATCCTCTAAAATTCCTCTTAGCCCTATCAATTTGGTAATTTTTATATTATAGCCAGTTAAAAAATCCTCTATAGTTCTGTAATTTTCTTCACTTTCTATCAAACAACTTTCTATATACAACTTTGTATTTATCATACCATATGTTTCTGTCACAAAATCCATGATATCGTGGTTAATGCTTATTTCAAAATCGTTGACTACAACACCTTCATATTTATTTTTAAAAACTCCATCTGTATTTGTTAAATTAATAAGTATAGAATTCATATCTATTACATACTTTTCAAAAGAACCTTTAGTAAAATCTATATTTAAAATATATTTTGCATTCCTAGCACTTTTCTTTTTATTATTAGATACTGTAATTAATATTCCTTTATTAAATAAATAGTTTTCTAATTTTCTATAATATTTCAGATTTTCAGTTATTATATTTACCGTTTTAAATTTTGGTATTAAATTTTCTATTATAGATATATTTGTTTTATTGTAATTATTAACGAAAAGATATATATTTTCTAAACTCATATTCTTTTCAGATACGCTAAATATATAATCTAAAATCTGTGTTATTAATTTTTTCATTAGACTTTTTCCGTTTAAAAAATTTTCTTTGTCCATTTTTTTCTCAAAAAAACTAAGATTATCTTCGAATATTATATTGGAAAAATCACTCTCAGAAATATATGAATTCATTTGATTTAGTAGTCTATTTTTTATAAACTCATTATAACATTTATACTTAGGAATTAGTATAATTTCTCCATTTCTCACTTGTTCGCATCTTGCAATTATAAACGATTTTGATAAAAATCTAATACATCTTTCTCTTTTTTTTATATATTTCCTATCGTCAGTTCTAATGTAAATAGTACCATTCATTTTTTTCATAGCATTAATCTCACTATCATATTATATTCTATTTTCAAGAATTGTAATGAAGATTTATTGCCTTATTACAATTCTTGAGAATATATTCTATAATATGTTTTTTTATTGAATTTATTACTGTTCTTATGAAAATGATCTATTTATTTTTTATTTTACAAATCTAAACCTTTTTTTATTACTTCCCAAATTCCATCAGTATCAAATCCTTTTTTCCAGTATGCAGCTCCAGCCAAGTTTTTATCCTTAACTAACCCAATCTTTTTTGCAAACGATTCTTCATCTTCAATCCACATTTTGTACACATATCCACCTTTTTCATACTGTACATAATACTGTTGTACATCCTCTTGCCATTCCCTACTAGCTCCACTAGGTACTGCTCCTGCAACACCACTTATTGATACTATACTGCTTTTTATTGTGTTTCCATCTTTTGTTTGCCATAACTTAGTATAAAATGGTAATCCTAAAATCAATTTTTCAGATGGTACTTCTTCGTATTCTCTGAAATTTTTTATACTGTTTACTAACCAATTATAACCAGATGTTGTTCCAATTACGCTTGTTCCATATTGGTCATATCCCATAAAAACTATGTAATCTGCAATTTCTCCAATCAAATTTCTATCATAGCATAGTGACCAATTGTCACCACCATTTGGTGCTGTTACATCTACAGATAAACAAGTTCCATTTGCCTTTAGTTGTGGAGCTAATTCTATAATAAACTTAGAAAAAGCATCTTTATCATTCTTATACATGTACTCAAAATCGACATTTATTCCATCTAGATTATATTTTTTTACATAGTTTAAAATATCTGTTATCATGGCATTACGAAGTTCATAATCATTTATTATACAAGAAAACTCATCTATCGTAGTTGACTTTGTTTCATTTGATAACTTTGCCCAAACTTTATATCCATTTTTATGAGCCCATTCTATATATTTAACTCCCTCATCTCCTACATTTTCTATAACCTTTGATTGTTCTTGCACATCACTCTTAGTTAAATTGTCTTTTTCAGTATCTTTTAACTTTAAATAGAAAAAGGAAGGTGAAACCACGTTAACTCCATTATATTTAATGTTTTCATTATTAGGGGCTTTTCCATATTCTGAAAAATATTCCCAAACCATACTTACTTTTTCTTTCATTGGTGCCTCATAAACAGTAGTTTCTCTCTCAACATGAATGTTGTTTAAATTTTTTTCTTCAACATACCCTAGATTTCCGTTTTGTGTACGGATTTTTATCCATCCCTCTGGTAAAGTATTTGGCTCCATCTCTGTAATCACTACTTTTTCATTTTCCTCTATTTTTTCTATAGTACTTGAGAAAAATATTGTCTTAGACTTTACGGCTACCTTTTTATTAGTAGTTGCAGTTGTTAACTTTCTGTCTAACGACTCCATCACTACTTTGTTTTCTGGATTTGTTATTTTGATTTTATATACCTCTTCCATTTCAGAAATTGGCAAATAGTACACTCCATCTTTAACCATTGCTGCACCATTAATATCAGACTCAACACCATTTATTTTTATTTTATTCTCATTAAGCTTTATAACAGCCAACTTTCCCTCCGTTGATGTTACTATTTGATTATATTCCTCGTCATAATATATATTTCTATCGTAGTAATTCTTTATATCATCAAGTGATAAATATACTATACCATTTTCATCTACTATAAGATTATGCTTCATTCTACCTGTTACATTTGAATAATTTATAATTAGGTTTGTCCTATCGGTTATGTCATTTCTCACATAATTCGGCGCTACTTTTAATGCAAATGCCACTCCAACCAAAAAAATAACTACTATAGTTATTTTCAAAAGTATTTTTAAAAATTTTTTACTATGTTTTTCTTCGCTTATATTTTCCATCACATTACTCCTTATTTTTTTATATACTATATAATACCACATAAATATGATTTCGCAAATACTTTTTACTTATTTTTACAGGGTAATTTCATCAAAGTTACAGTTCAGGTGGTTTACTTGTGCAGGTAGCCGTCAAATATTACAAAATTGTAATATTTCATAATAAATGCTTTGTTGCACCTTTCCTGAACTGTAACCTTTTTTCTTCATTGTAATATTATATATAAAGCAAGGAGGTAATATATTATGTTTAGTTTATTCAAAAAAACTTTAGGAGTCTGCTTAATAGGTCTTGGTCTAGGTATTTTATTAGTATTATTGCTTCCTCTAACCGGTTGGCTTTTTGCCATAGGTATTGCAGTATGCATAGTTGGCCTTATCTGGCTAACCAGTTAATATAAGGGAGAGTGTTGAAAATGACAATTGTTGTAAAAAAAGTTCCAAAATTTTGGAGAGGTTTTGTAAAGCTCATTTTTGGGATTAAAGACTAATACATTGATACATAAAACAATATCGGATATTATAAAATCTGCAAAAGATAAATTATATTGCAAATGTCCTAGTATAATTGTTTGGATGCGAAATTTTTGCAGAAAACTTCTGTACAACTGTTAGCGAAGCTTTTCTATAATAGGAAAGCCTCGCAGGTCAATTTTTTACTCTGTACTAGAACTTTCCTATTATAAAATAAATTGGGTTAAATTAAACTATAAGCCTAAGTGTTATAATCTAATTTAACCCAATTTACTCAATTAAAAATTATGCTCTTTTAACTTTTCCTGAACGTAGACATTTTGCACATACATGGATTCTTTTAACTTCTCCATCTATTTCAGCTTTTATTGTCCTTAGATTTGGAGCAAATGTTCTTGATGCTCTTCTACTTACGTGAGAACGAGCTATACTAATTTTGTTTCCCCAATTCTTTGTTTTATCACAAATTTCACATTTTGCCATTATCATTGCACCTCCTATATGCATTTATTAAATTGACTAACTATAATACTAACATATGTTTTTAAAAAAATCAAGTGCTTTTTACAAAAATTCACCAATTGAGGTTACTGCGTAGTTACAGTTCAGGTGGGTTACTTTTGCAGGTAGCCGTCAAAAATTAAAATTA
>CAMPBM010000092.1 GCA_946637865.1 uncultured Lachnospiraceae bacterium
CCAATCCCCAATCCCCAATCCCCAATCCCCAATCCCCAATCCCCATCAAACTATTATCATAATAAATAATTAATTTTTTATTAATTGAAAATAATAAAAAAATTATTTATTTTTAAAATATCTAAAATGTATAATATTATATATAAATAATATAATTTAAGCATAATAATTTAAAAGGAATTTATATACTTTGTTTTTATTTTCTTAGTCACGATAAGTAACAATGCTATTCCCTCTAACGCAGAAAATTTGTTTGAAACTCAAAAAGAAGCAATTTTTGAACAACCTGAACAAAGAAAGTTAGCTGAAGATGATAATTATATAGCAGTATATTTTAATCAAACAGTTGAATATAATGATTCTATTAAATTCGTGCATCAAAAAAGAAATAATGTTTCAAAAATAGTGGTAGATGAAACAGAGCTAAACCCAGATAGTAATTTCACAGTACCATTAGGTAAAGCTTTGAAGATCTATTTTACTGAAATAGTTAGTTCTCTTGAACAATTTTTTTCTGGAAATAATGATAAAAATTCCAAATTTATCACTTCAATAGATCTTTCAAATTGTGACCTATCAAAAGTAACTACAATGTCAAATACCTTTTATAGTTGTAGCTCATTAGAATCAGTTATTTTTCCAGAAAACATGCAAAATGTTAGAGTTATGGAACAGGCATTTACCAGATGCTCATCATTAAAATCAATAGATTTTTCAAAATGTAATCTAACAAATGTTTTAAATATGAATAATATGTTTCAATACTGTGTATCTTTAGAATCAATTGCTCTTCCAGACAGCCTAACAAATATACAAAATATGAATTATATGTTTCATAATTGCTCATCATTACAATCAGTAGACTTTTCAAATATTGGGCTAACAAAAATAATAACTATATATAGTATGTTTGAGATATGTCCAAAATTAGAATCAGTCATTTTTCCAAAATCAAGTCCTGAAAGATTAACGAGTATCACCCGTCTATTACTAAATTGTTCCTCTTTAACATCAATTGATTTATCAATGTTCACTATATTACAAACCACTAGCATCAATAGTTTTATTGATGGCTGCACTTCCTTGGTTTCAATTGATTTTCCCAATTTTAATTTTACAACCTATGATTTTTTGAATTATTACAATTCTAATCAAGAAGTCTTTCATTTCAAATATTTAAATTTAATAGGAAGTTCAGGAGAAAGCATAAATTTTTCTAATTTTTTTACAGATCTTTGTGATGATTTTGGTATGACTTCTCTATCTGTTTGCGTAAGTGATAAAGAAATAATTCAAACATCAAGAAATATATTATATAAGAAAGGATTAGAAATTGATTTAGATTTTTGCTGTAATTATACCGAATGTAGATTTATTAATCCTCCAAATTATATTATAGTGAATTTCAATAAAGAATGCACTTATGCAAATGGCTTTGAAAATGATTATAGGCCCAATATTTATTCAATAATTTTAGATGGAGTAGAAAAAGAAAAGAATGAACAATTAGATGTTAAAAGAGGCTCAAAGATGATAATACATTTTACTGCTCCTCTTACGGATTTTAGTAATTTTTTCTCTTCGAAATATGATGAGAATGTGAAGAATATCATTTCAATAGATTTCTCTAATTTTAATTCATCTCTTATAGATAAATTGTTTTCTTCATTTAAAGGATGTACTTCATTACAATCACTTGATTTATCAAATTTTATAGTATCATCAGAAACTGTTATATCAAATATGATTGAAGACTGTTCTTCCTTGGTATCTATAGATATATCCAATTTTGATTTAACAAACAATGAAATACTTAAGATATTCAAAAATGTTGGAAAATTACTATATGTGAATTTAATTAATTGCTTAGGTGAAACTAATGATATTTATACCTTTTTAGAAACTCTTAAAGGTGTCAATAATAACAAAAAATTCATTTGTATAAATTCAAATATATTTAATGAAGTTAGTAGTCAATATAAGGAATCAAATAATGGAGATAGTATTGAAAATGTATTTGAAAAATGTTGTATTTTTGATTTTGAAACTTTTGAGTGCAGATATTTATTAGTAAGTTTTTCTAATGAATCCACCTATGAAAGTGGTTTTGAAAATGATTATAGGGCCAATATTCATACAATCATTTTAGATGATGAAGAAAAAAGTAAAAATGATGCATTAACAATACAAGCCGGTTCAAAAATGAAGATATATTTTACTAGGGTTACTTCAAATTTTTCCAATTTTTTTGATGCTCAATATGATAGTAATGTTGTAAATATCGATTCAATAGATTTTTCCCATATGGATTTATCTCAGGTAAATGATATGGGTTATATGTTTCAAGGGTGCTCTTCATTAGAATCTGTTACTTTTTCAGAAAATGCTCCTAAAGCTCTAAATAATGTGGCAGGTATGTTTTCGAAATGTAGTGAATTAAAATCAATTGATTTGTCAAATTTTATATTATCAGGAAATGCTGAATATACTTCATTGTTTTCTGGTTGTAACAATTTAATTGCAATTGATTTTCCTAAAATTCCAAATCCTGGAATGAATTTATATGTTGTAATATTTGATTTAGGTGTTCAAGGGACAACAAGTTCAAAACTTCAATTAAAGTATGTAAATATGTGTCCTTTATCAAAGTCATTAGGCATTATAGCGATGGGTTTTAGTTTTTTTTTTTCTATAATCCACATATAACAAATTTTTTTATTTGCTTAAGTGAAGATGATTATTCGACTTTGACATCACGATTATCTAAAAATATAAATTTTGAAAGATGTTGCGATTTTAATCTTGATACTTTAGAATGTGAGGTTTCACCTACCAGTATTCCCTTAAATTCACAAGAACTTGATTATTCAAATGATGTGATAGATTCTGGAGATGATAATTATATAATAGTATATTTTAATGGTGATATCGATTATAGTAGTTTTCTTAATAGATATAGAACTAATGTTACAAAAATAGTGGTAAATGGCAAAGAACTAAATACAGAAGATTCATTCACAATACCATCAGATACAGGTTTTGAGATTCATTTTGATGGACCAGTTGAATCATTGGAATCTTTTTTTGACTCAATTACAGATGAAAATGCTGTGTATATCTCTTCAATAGATTTTTCACATTTTGATTCTTCTAGACTATCAAATATGAACTCTATATTTTCTGGATGTTCCGGCTTAGTAACAGTTGATTTTACGAATTTTAATTTGTCTAATGTTAAAGATATTGGTTATATTTTTTATGCTTGCGATTCATTAAAATCAATAGATCTTTCAAACTTTGACATTTCAAAAATAACTAATATGGAAAGAATGTTTCAGAGCTGTGACTCACTAGAATCAGTTATCTTTCCCGAATATAGCCCACAAAATGTAGAAAATATGGATTATATATTTTATTATTGTCAATCTTTAAAATCAGTAGATCTTTCCAAATTTAACTTATCAAAAATAACTGATATGTATAGTATGTTTGAGGGCTGTTATTCATTAGAATCAGTTACTTTTCCAGTAGCAGGTCCACAAAATATAGAAGATATGGGTTATATTTTTTGTGGATGCTCAGCATTACAATCAATAGATCTTTCAAACTTTGATCTATCAAAAGTTACTAATATGGAAGGAATGTTTGAATACTGTGAAGCATTAGAATCAGCTTCTTTTCCAGAATCAGGCCCAGAAAGTTTAGAAAGCATGAGTTATATATTTTATAATTGTTCCTCTTTAACATCAATTGATTTGTCTATGTTCAAGTTATTAGAAAGCACTAGCATCCAAAGTTTTATTGCTGCTTGTGATTCCTTGGCTACAATTGATTTTCCTATTATAGATTTAGATACATATAACTTTACTGATAAATTTGGTCCTATTGAAGGAGGCTTACATTTCAAATATATTAATTTATTGGAATCTACTGGTACTAATGATAATTTTGCCGAATTTTTTAAGCAATTATATAATAATTATAATTTGACTTCTTTATCTGTTTGTGTAAATAAAGAAAAAATAATTGAATCAGCACAATCAATATTATCTGATGCAAATGAGATAGATATGGAATTAAAATATTGCTGCAATTATCCAATATGTAAAATTACAGTAACTACAATTATACCATTAACTTCAATTCTAGATAATATTGAAGCTATGACTACTGCTGAATTTTATTTTAATGAACAGCAAAGTTCTTTTGTAGATGAAATAGAACCTAAAAGTTCATCTGGCCTATTTTATGAAACTAAAACAACAGATTATGAAGATAATGCTTAAAAAAGTAGAAGTATTAAAGAAAATATTGAGCAAAAAAGTACAAATATAGATAATATTGAACAAACTACATTTATTAATGACATTGGTGAAATCCGAAGTACTTCTATTCAATATAATGAATATCAAAGTAGTAGTAATATACAAAAAGCTGAGCCTAAAAGTACTTCTGAAGAAGAAAAAGACGATATTGAATCCAAAAGTTCCATTTTAGAAAAAAGCACTTTTCTAGAAGATGCAGTATTATCAAGTACTAATATAGCTAAAGAAGAGCCAAAAATCACAACCACAGAAGGCATTGAAAGAGATAGCGACTCAGAAGAATTACAACCTAAGAGCTCTAATATGGAAGATATAAGGATAACAGATAGTGACAAAAAAGAAGTTGAACCAAAAAGTACAATAATAGAAGAAAAAGAATTAAAAAGTACTAATTTAGAAGAAACTCAAAGAGAAAGTACAAATGCAGAATTAAAAAGCACTAATTTAGAGGAAGTTCAGCCAGAAACTACTAATGTTGTAGAAACAAAAAGTACTAATTTACCAGAAATTGAAACAAAAAGCACAAATGCAGAACATGAGCAAATAGAAAGTACAAATGTTGAGGAAGTTCAATTAAAAACTACAAATATAGCAGATATTGGAATAAAAAGCACAACTATGGAAGAAATTCAAATAGAAAGCACAGTCAAAGAAGAAAAGGAACAGATTTCAACGAATTATAATAAAAAAGATGAAGAAGAAGAAGAAATCGAAAATGAAAAGCAAACAGAAGAAGAGGAGCAGTTAGACGAGAACAAAGGAAAACAAATTGAAGAAGAACACCAAAAAGAAAAAGAAGAAAAAAGTGAAGAGATAAAAGAAGAATTTGAAAGTCAGCAAGAAACACAGAAAGAAACAGATAAAACAGAGGAAGAAACCCAAAAGGAAGAAGAATCTGAAAAAGAAAAAAAATCAGAAAACGAGGAATATTCAGAAAAACAATATGAGAAAGAAAAAGTACAAGAGAAAGAAGAGAAGTCAGAAAAAGAATTAGATAAAGAGGAAGAGCAAAAGATTGAAAAAGAAGAACAGAAAGAGCAAAAAACTGAAAAAGAAGAAGAACAGAAAGAGCAAAAAACTGAAAAAGAAGAAGAACAGAAAGAGCAAAA
>CAMPBM010000093.1 GCA_946637865.1 uncultured Lachnospiraceae bacterium
AAATTAAGTAGACAAAATTTTATGTTCATTTTGCCTACTTTAATTTTACACTAACCCCCAAAAACTTGCTACAGTTTGCCTGCAATTAATTGTTCAAAACATTAAATTATAAAGTAGTAACAATTTGTGAAATAAATTTCACATTTGTATTTACAAAAAATATGAAATATGATATAAAACAATAAGAGTAAAAAATAAGTTTAATTCTGCTACTATTGGTGGCAGAATTAAGTAAAAAAGAAATGAGGTAAAGTATGGAATTAACAATAGGATTATTGATACCATTTTTAGGAACTACACTTGGTTCAGCAATGGTATTTTTATGAAAAATAAAATAAGTTCAAAACTAGAAAAGTTATTGCTTGGATTTGCTTCAGGAGTTATGATAGCTGCGTCAATATGGTCGCTAATTATACCATCATTAGATATGGCAAAAGAGCAGGAGCAAATCGAATGGCTACCTGCAACTGTTGGGTTTATGCTTGGAATAGCTTTTCTATTATTGATGGATAGTTTAATACCACATCTTCACTTAAATAGTGATAAACCGGAAGGATTAAAATCTAAATTAGAAAAAACAACAATGATGGTATTAGCTGTAACAATACATAATTTACCAGAACGGTATGGCAGTTGGAATATCTTTTGCAGGAGCAATGGCTGGAAATGTAGGAATAACTTTAACAGGAGCGTTAGCTTTAGCAATAGGAATAGCGATTCAGAACTTTCCAGAGGGTGCAATAATTTCAATGCCTTTAAAGAGCGAAGGAATGTCAAAGCCAAAAGCCTTCCTATATGGGACTTTGTCAGGAATAGTTGAACCAATAGGAGCAATGCTAACAATACTTTTAACAGGCTTAGTTGGTGCAATTCTTCCGTATTTACTTTCTTTTGCTGCCTGGAGCAATGATATATGTAGTTGTTGAGGAATTAATACCTGAATCGCAATCAGGAGAGCATTCAAATATTGGAACAATAGGAGTTGCTATTGGATTTGTTTTGATGATGATACTAGATGTTGCGCTAGGGTAGTATACTAAAATATGACAAAGAAAATAGTGAAAATAACATGGAAATTGACTTCTTAATAGAGAAAAATAAAATAACGTCAAAACATAATATTTCACCAATTGAAGTAAAATCTGATAAGAATTACACATATTCATCATTGAACAAATTTAAAGCAAAATACAAAGATTATTTATTTACAAATTATATCTTACACATAGATGATTTGAAAGAAGAAAATGGAATAGTATTTTTACCTTTATATATAACCTGCTTATTATAAAAAAATGTAATAAAAATGTAATGGAAATGTAATAAAAAAGTAAAAAAACTTATAAAAGTTGCGAGAGTAAGTATATATGAGTTTTAATTTTACCAACACATTGCAAAAGGCTAGATAGAATGATATTGTATTAATACAATAAGTTGTGCGCAAATATTATATATAGAAATCTTTTAATAATGTTTTTTACCAGAGTTATATTGTAAAGAGGAATATGGCTAATAAAAATATAAATAAAAAATGAGAGCCTATTAATATAATGTTGACGCACAATACTAAAATTATAATGTTTCAAACTCGAGGTTTCACATCTATGTGTGCCTTGCGAGCGAAGCGAGAAAGGAATGAAATAAATAATGAAAAAATTAGTTACAGTATTACTAATTATAATTATGCTATTAGCTGGGTTATTTACAATGTCTGGATGTGGAAGCGATGAAAAAGACGATGATGATAGTGGAAAGGTAAAATCTGAAAGAAAAAATGATGAAGATGATGATGACGATGACGACAAAGAAAGTAGTAAAACGAGTAATAAAAAAACAAGTACAAAAACGGATAAAAATTCAAGTGATGAAGACAGTAAAACAACAAGCTCTTCAACTAAAAATGATAGTAAAAGTTCAACAACTTCAAGTAGTGAAACAGAAAAAAGTACCACAAAAACAGAAAAAAATATAGATGGTGTGGTGACAAGTGCAAATTATGGACAGAAAGTAAATTATAGTGTAACAGTAAAAGATGGAGTACAAGTAGCAGAAGGAACAGAAGGTGCAGTAACATTGGATGATTGGGAAATATTCTTAAAGGATGGAGATTATGTATACATGATGTATGGAGATTATTTGCCAAATGCAGCAATATCAAGTGAAGCAAAAGCAGGAGGAAGCTTAAGTACGGAAGGAACATATAAAGTATGGTCAACAGCCGACAGAACAGCATTGATAAGCTCAATGACAACAACAAGTTATTGGGAACACTTGATAACATCAAACCTACAAAAAGCTGCAAAAAGAGTAGGAAATGCAGCGGTAGCAACAGGGGGAGCAACAGCAGGACAGTTTAAACAAAGCTGGAATGATCAATATCCAAATCAAGTAACAATATCAGGAGATGATACGTCAGGTTGGTCATGGCAAAGTTTATCAATTTATGCAGGATATAGAAGTGTAGCAGAGGCAAACAATTTGTATTTTCCTCATAAATCAACAGTATATGATGAAGGTTCCTGCTATGGTTACTGGTTGGCTTCGCCTTCCTCTAGTAGCACTTACAGCGTGATGAATGTGAACTATGACGCTTGCTTGAACTCCTACGACTATGACAAGACTGCCTTGGTGTTCCGTCCCCTAGTTCGTCTACCATCTAGTATCCTAGAACAAAACACAGATGGGGTAACATGGGATATAAAATATTAGAACAAATGGTATCTGAAATCAAAAGTCTGCCAGCTTAATAACCGACACTTTTGCCCTAGTCCTAGAGCAACAACGGTTACAAACATCAAAATTGCAACCAGCAGTCTTGAAAAATATACGAAAAAAAGCATAAGAGTGACAATATTATGTCAAACTTATGCTCTTTAAATTTTTTTCATAAACCACAATTAAATTTCAATTTATCTTTACAATCAAGTATTGAAACAACAAGTTAAATTTGGTAAAATAAAGCACAAAAGGAGGTAGACAAAATGGAAATGGGAAGAAACATTGCAATAGGTACTAGTGATTTCAAAGGTTTATTATCAAAGGGGTGTTATTATATTGACAAAACGTTATACATAAAGCGAATATTAGACAATAAGTCAGAAGTAGCCCTAATAACACGACCACGAAGATTTGGGAAAACCTTGAATATGAGCATGTTAAGGTACTATTTCGATATAACCAAAGACAGCAAAGATTTATTTGCAGACAAGAAAGTTATGCAAGCGGGAGACGAATACACAAGTAAAATGAACAGCTATCCAGTTATTTATTTAACGTTGAAGGATGTTATGGATTCTAGCTTCGAAGACATGATAAGAGCTATGAAAACAGCAATAAATGATATGTATCAAGAGCATAGGTACCTATTAGAAAGCAATAAAGTGTTTGAAGATGAAAAGGAAAAAATAAAAGACATACTATGGATAAGAGAAGATGTAGAAGCTATAAAAATAAGTGTAAGAGAATTAAGCAAATATTTATACAATCAATATGGTAAAAAAGTAATTATATTAATAGACGAATATGATGTGCCAATTCAAAATGCTTATATAAACGGCTATTATGATAAAGCCATAAAATTCTTTAAAGGATTTTATGGAACTGCATTTAAAGACAATCCATATATGGAAAAAACAGTATTAACAGGTGTTTCAAGAGTATCAAAGGAAAGTTTATTTAGTGGTGCAAATAATTTTGATGTATTCACAATATTATCTGATGAATTTGCTGAAGATTTTGGAATAACCAAACAAGAAATGATGGAAACAATAAAACACTTTGGTATTGAAGAAGATGAGGAGAATTTAAAAAAGTGGTACGATGGATATAGAATAGGAAATTCAGAGGATATGTTTAATCCTTGGAGTGTTTTGAACTTTATTGCTAAGAATGAACTAAAGCCATACTGGGTAAACACAAGCTCAAACGACTTAATAAAACTTGTATTGAAGGAGTCAGTAACAGTAAAAGAAAAGAAAAAGAAAAGATAGAGAGACTGTTAAGTGGAGAAGAAATAGAAGTATTAATAAATGAGGAAACTATAATAAATGGTATAGAGAATAACGAAAATAATATATGGGGCTTAATGCTAGGAACAGGCTATTTGAAAGTAGTAGAGCATATAGAAGATGATATATATAAGGTGGCTATTCCTAATTATGAAATAAAGTATTTATTCTATGACATAATAAGAACTTGGTTCTCAGACAAAGTACCTATGAATGATTTACGCAGTATACTTAAAGATTTAACAACGCTAAATATGAAAGAATTTGAAGAAAAGTTTAAAATTTTAGTAAGGCAAATGTTTAGCTTCATGGATGTTGGAGAAAACAATGCAGAAAACTTCTACCATGCATTTGCACTAGGAATGTTAGTAGGATTAAAAGACACCTACTATGTAAATTCCAACCGTGAGTCTGGAATGGGGAGGTACGACATAATGCTTGAACCTAAGGACATAAATGCAAATAGCTTTATAATGGAATTTAAAGTATACAAAGAAGATGATGAGGAAACAATAGAAGATACAATAAACAATGCTATAAAGCAAATTGAAGAGAAAAAGTACGAAAGCAATCTACAAGAAAAAGGTTTCAAAAACATTACTAAAATGGTATTCGCATTCAAAGGTAAAGAAGTTAAAATGAAAATATTTAAATAAAATGCTGAAAATATGCATACGGAGCTTAATAACCGACACTTTTTCTCAACCTATAGAGCAACAACGGTTGTAATCGATTATTCTTAGTATAATCAGCACCAATAACAGTAAGCCAAAGAAGTGCAACACACATAAGCCAAAAAGCATGTTCTATATTTCAAGAACATGCCTTTTTTGACTAAATACGTATAAGAAAATCATACATATTTTCAGATTTGCTCGACCAGCGAGACAAATCATCGCCCTTAGACCACACCGCAATAAGCAACTCAAGTGCCATATCCTTAGCGTGAATATTGGCATTGTCAATGTTGGCTTCAATAGCGGCCGGAAGTACTACTTCTGTGAGAGACTTGGCATCATTTTTCATCAGGTGTTGCATTACTTTAGCCCAACGTCTTGCAAAATCCATTGTAGACTTTGCTTGTGAGCTGGAAAAATATTCACAGTCGATGAGTGAATTCCAACATTCTTTTGCTGCCGTATCTCTAAAGTTGATGCAAGTCATTGCGTCAATTGTCTGTACGTCTAAGTTCATAATTTTCCTCCTTAATTAAGTGAGACAATTTATTGTTATTTACGAATGCAAGCAACAGTATATCACATTATGTAAAATATTTCAACAGGTATTCGTAAAAAAAGTAACAAAAGTTTGTGTCAAGTAAAAGTAGGCAATTTTTTTATCTTTTTTTCTAATCCAA
>CAMPBM010000094.1 GCA_946637865.1 uncultured Lachnospiraceae bacterium
CCAACTCCTTCGGAGAAGAAAATATTAAAAATAAAAATTTTTGAAAATGTTAACGTAGGATTCTTACAGTTCCTTAGCAGTAACACCACTTGAGGATGCGCAAGTTGCCCTCTGCGAAGAGGCTCAAGGGTGTAACGCTTAGGAACTGTTGAACCCGAAGATTACGTTTTCAAAAATTTTTATTTTTAATATTTTTTCTCTCGGCAACCCCCACAAAATTTCCCCAAATGTAACGATACTAGCACTTGAAGGCATTACGGTTAACTAAATGCAAGACCGTCCCTAAATGTTTCAAAAATGAAACAAAAGAAGACCGTCCCCGAATGTTTCAAAAATGAAACAAACAAAGACCGTCCCCAAATGTTTCAGTTTTCCTTATAACCCTTGAATTGGTTAACTAGCGTAACTATAGCACCTATAATAACGACAAAATAAAAATTAATTCCCCTATTTAGTAAAACTGCGCTACTCATTATACTTTGTGGATATACAGATTTAAATATTTCAATAAATGCACCTTCCGTTACGCCAACAGCTCCAGGTGATGGTATTCCAGAAACAGTGGCAAATAGAACAGATTGCATAGTAATTATTGTGAAAATATTATGTTCCGAAAAACCTAACGCCCTATATGTCCAATACGTAACGCTATAATACGATGTAAACTGAATCAATGTTGTTATTAAGGTTTTTATTAGTAATTTTTTGCTATTCTTTATATAGTCTGCATTTTCTTGATATTTTCCTAATTCCCTCTGCAATTTTTCTTTCTTTGCTTCAATATTCTTCATTTTGAAAAATTTCATTACCTTTATAGAAAAATTTATTAATCCATTTGTCATCCTTTTCGAAAAAATACCTATTAATAATAGTATAAGTGCACTTAAATTTAATAAAATTCCCACTATAAAAAAGGTTATTAGCACACCATTTAAATATACATAATTAAATACCAAACTTATAAGAGCAAAAGATATCGTTACAATTTGCATACTGCTTAAATTAATAAGTAGTGTAATAGTAGAATTAGAAACAGATATCTTATCTTTATGCATATAATAAATTTGCATTGGCTGTCCTCCACTAGCAGCTGGCGTTATTGAGCTAAAGAAGAAACCTATTAAAGCATACTTCATATTTCTCATAAAAGTAGACTTTTCATTTAAACTCTTTAAAGTTCTGCCAATGTTTACTGCTTCACAAACTATATACAGCGAAATACATATAAGCCCAATTATTACATACTGTATTTTTACTGATGACAATATATTAAATATCTGTGAAATGTCTTGATCCTTTAATAATACCGTTAAGGTTATACCAATCAAAACTATAAACAAAGCCAAATTTCCTAACATTTTTTTATGATCTTTCATTTTTTCTCTCTTTCCTTCAATTATTATTAAATATATTTAATTATTCATTACCATTAGATTTTTCCCATTTTAAATTTTCCTTAACAATAACAAATATCGATTTTAATGTTTTTATAATTACTTCCTTACTTTCTTCGTCTAAGTTTTTATATGTAGTAAGCATTTTCTTTGAATTCAAAAACCAATTTTCTTTTATTTCTGAAAGAGTCTCTGCTTGTGTGGCTGATAACACTTCAAACATAATCATCCAGAATTCTTCTCTCTGCTCATTGTTAATACTTTTCAACCACTTCTTTAAGGTTTTATCGACAAATTCGCTTCCATTTGTCAGCTCTTTCATAACTACAAATTTTCCGCCTAGCACTTGCCAACTATATAAGTCATGTTGATATATTCCAGTTTGTGTACTCTTAACTATGGTACTTTTTTCTTCATGATTGAGTAATCTTCCAATTATAGAAGACTGTGGAATATATGTATGTATTCTTCCTAGAATAGCTTTGTAATTTGGTGTTTCTAATATCTCTTCAAAAAAACCTGGACCATCATTATTAAATACTTCTATTATTCTATTTTGAACATCACTATTACAAAATGCAGATGCATACACTGCAAGATTCCCACCTTTTGAATGACCTCCAATTCTCAATTTTCCTACTATGTCATTAGCAACTTTTTCCAAATACTCCTTTGCCTCCTTTTGGGCTGGTATGGATTCCATAAAGCTCATATTAAAGTCTTCCTTCCACCCAACAAGGGTATTATCGGTTCCTCTATAAGCTATATATGCTGTTTCATCAGGTAGTACAATTGTAATTGCAGAAAACTGTTTTTCTTCTTGGATATCTCTTTTATTAATATAGAACATTAAGTTTAAATTTCCAAATCTTTCACTTTGTGCTAATATTGCAAATAAATTTGTATCTTCCTTTAGTAGGATTCGTATATTATCAGAATCTAATTTTTGAAATCTTCTATATGCCTCTTTAATACTAATTATTTCATCCTTTTTTATTAAATCATCAAATGGAAAATATGAAACTCTGGATAATATCAAATTGTCAATTTCATTAAATGGGGCTTGATTAAAGGTTAAGTCCCCTCTCCATTCAATATAATCAAATATATCTGACATTTTTTACCTCCTTTAAAATTTTGGACGGAGAAAAATTTTTTTTCGTCCCCAATTTCAAAAATTTTTCTCCGCCCCCAATTTAAATTTTTCTCCGTTACCAGTTTAGATTCTTAGGTTATCTTTTATTGAATAGATTTTAAAATATTTAAAATTTCACCTTTTTCTCTTAGTCCAACAAGTGTTTCAACAGCTTTTCCATTTTTGAATATAATTAAGGTTGGTATACTCATAACATTATATTGAATTGCTAAATCTTGGCTTTCATCAACATTTAACTTGCATACCTTTACAACACCATCTAGCTCATTTGCTATGTCATCTACTATTGGTGACATCATTTTGCATGGTCCACACCAATCTGCATAGAAGTCTACAAGAACTACTTTCGATTCTTGTATAACCTCCTCTTGAAAATTATTACTATTTAATCTTTTAACTTCCATATATAAACCTCCATTTTTTTATATTAATTCAATATTAATTATATTACCTCTAATATAAAAGAGTTCTATGATTACTCTAAAGACAAATAAAAAAAACTTCTATTTTCTTTGGAGCACAATGTACTCCGCTACGAATTGGTATTACCTTCCTATTGTATAAAGTCTTCCTAATTATCAGATGTAATTATTACTTTGTTTATTATATACAATTAATTTAATCATTAACCTTTAAATAATCAATAACAGCTAATCCTGCTTTGGCACCTTCATATACAGCCTTTGAGACCTGTAATAAGCCCCCAGTGCAATCACCACAAGCATAAATTCCTCTTATATTGGTTTTCATTTCTTCATCTACGACAATCTTATCGTCTTTTATAATCAAACCTAGCTTTTTAGCAAATTCAACAGGTCCTGCAGTACCATTTGCAATAAAAACACCATCTGTTTTAAGCGTTGAATTGTCTTTAAATGTTATCTCTTCAACCTTATTTTTTCCTGAAATTTCCTTTATTTCCTTAGTAACTATATCTACATTATCAGCTCTAAACTCTGGTGCCTTCTTACCATTGGTTAGAATTGTAATTTTATTTGCAATGTTTATTAAATCATTTGTTTCAGCAATAGCGTAATTCCCATTTCCAATTACTACTACATCCTTATTTTTATAAAAAAATCCATCGCATATAGCACAATAGCTTATTCCTCTTCCCTCTAGTTCTTTTACTCCTTGGATTTTAACAGTGTTCTTTTTCGTTCCTAAGGCTAGAATCACTGTTTTTGATTCAAAGCTACTTTTATTGGTTGTCACTTTAAAGAAATCATTAAAAATTTCTATTTTTATTACTTCTTCTTTTAATACCTCTATACCAAGATTCTGTGCTTGCTTTATTCCCGCATTATATAGGCTTTCTCCAGAGATGCCATTTTCAAATCCATAATAATTATCAATTTTATGTGCTTTAACAAGACCAGATTCTTCTCCATAAATAATTAGAACCTCCTTATTAGCTCTTTTACAGTATAAACTAGCAGACACTCCTGCTGGTCCTCCACCTAATACTATTACATCAAACATACAGCTTCTTCCTCCTTGTTTATATGTAGAGATATTGTATTTAATATATCATTTTCTGTTTATATTATACATTATAATTTTCAAATTTCAAGTATTTTTACTAACTAAGCAAATACGCTAATGTATATGAAATAACTCCACATATCGGAAATGTTATAATCCAAGCCTTAAGAATACCTAAGAATTTTTTATAATTACATTTACCTCCACACGCCTTTACCACACCTATTATAGACATTGTTTTTGCGTGAGTAGTACTTATAGGAAGCCCTGTTAAACTTGCAATAAGCAAGGTAAATACTGTAGCAATATCGCTAAAAAAGCCTTCTCTGATATTTAAAACAGCCATATCAGTACCGATATTGTCTACAATTCTTTTTCCTCCTAACGAGCAGCCTATTGCCATAACTACTGCAGTAAAAATAATTACCTCTATATAATCAAGTGGTGCAGCTACGTTTGGAATACTTGTGTTTCTTAATAAGCACATAAATATAATTAGTATTCCAATAAACTTTTGACCATCTTGTGCTCCATGCATAAAAGACATTGCACAAGTATTAATTATTTGACATTTTTTTATTTTCTCATCACTTATACCTTTTACAACATTTTTCAGTAATTTACAAATAATTATACTTATAAAAAATGTCCCAATAATTGACCAAAACAATCCTATAATAACATTCTTCCATTCATTCATATTTACACTATCAATACCGTAGATTGCAATTGCTGAACCTGTAAGTCCTGCAACAAGTGCATGAGTCTCACTTGTTGGAATGCCAAATAACAGTGCAATCAATGCAAAGACTATAACTGAAACAATTGCACTTAGCAGTGCAATATACCCCATACCTCCATCATTCAAATTAACCATTGAACTCAAACAGTTCGCGACAGAAAAGTTTATAAAACTCATTGCAATTATTCCAACTAAATTAAATAGAGCACTTAGTTTTGCTGCCTTTTTAAATTCCATTACTTTTGTTCCAACTAGAGTTGCAATTGCGTTTGGCGCATCGGTCAAAGCGTTTGTAAATATTAAAATCGTTATAATTATTAATACTATTATCTTCATTTTCGTTACCTTTCTATTATCTTTATTATCTCATAGATTTTGCTTTTTATAATGATATTCAAGTAATCTTATGCTATACATTTATTTTACATCATATATTTTTTTTCAGCAATTAATTTGTAAAAAATTTTTTCAAGAATTGTTACTGTTTAACAGTTTCGTCTTTTGAGTAGCCCAAACCATAGAATTATGTAG
>CAMPBM010000095.1 GCA_946637865.1 uncultured Lachnospiraceae bacterium
AAAAGAATACTAAATAAATTAATAAGATAAGTAGCAATACTTATCTTATTTTATAAGGAAGTGATTCTATGAAATCAAATAAAGAAAGAACCGTAAAAATAACATACTTAAACGAAGAAAGCAGTTTAGATAATTTTATAAATGATTTTGCTGAACTAATAGCAACAGCTATTTATAATAAAAAAGAAAGGAGGCTGAAACACAATGGCAGGAACATATACAAAAAGAGGAAACAAATATAGACTACAATATATGAAAGATGGTCAAAGATATTCTATGACCGCGGACAGTAGTGTAAAAACTGATAGAGATGCAGAAAAAGCTCTCGCACAATTCATTACAGAAGTTGATAAAGGGTTATTTTTTAATACTAATTACACTTTTTTTGAATTTGCTCAAATATGGATTGATCAAGTGCAAAAACCTAACTCTTCCCCTGTTACTGTTGATAAATATAAATCATATCTAAATAATAGAATAATTCCATATTTGGGTAATTACAAATTAAATAAAATAAATCCTAGCATATTAACAGCATATTTCAATGAGGCTAAGACTTGGAAAACTATGTATAAACCTCCTCGTAAAAACATTCCAGTTAGCAAAGCTACAGTTGAAAAAGTTTATGAGATAATTACTGCTATATTAGAAAAAGCTTTTGAGTGGGAATTAATAGCATCTAACCCTTGTAAAAAAGTCAAATTAAAACTTGACAATATGGAGTCTGAAATAAATAAAAACAAAGAAAAAGGTGAAAAGAAAGAAACAATTAATTCTTATACTAAAGATGAATACAAGCAAGTATTAGAATTAATAAAAAAAGAAGATGCAGACAAAAGAACTTTAATAGAAACTGCATTGAAAACTGGATTTTCTAAAGAAGAACTATTTGGCTTACGTTGGAAAGATTTTGATAAAGAAAATGCTACGCTATCTGTTAGGGTCGTTAGACTATATACAAAGAAAGATGGTATCATAGAAAAGCAACCAAAGGCTCATAGTCGTATTAGGACAATTTCAATACCTAATTCATTAGTAGAAACATTAAAAGGTTTTAAAAACGATTCTGACAAAGATGAGGACTATATATTTAGAAATATTAATATTAATTCTATTGGTTCGTGGTTTGCAGATTTTCAAGATAGAAACAAAATCAGAAAAATAAGATTTCATGATTTGAGACATACTCATGCTACTATTTTATTATATGCAGGAGTTGATATAAAAACAATTTCCAAAAGACTAGGTCATAGCAATATCGGAATTACTATGGACACCTATACAGACGTACTTCATGAATTAGACTTATCAGCTTCTCAAAAATTAGATGAAATTTAGATGAAATATAGCCCAATTCTTGGTGTAATTTTGGTGCAATTCTTTTAAAAAAGTGTCTTTTTTACACCAAAAACGTCAAAATCTATTTTGGCATTTTGTCAGTTATATCAGCACTTACAGCTGTTTTAGAATATTGTTAATGCACCCTTCATCCGCACCAATTTAGATATAAAAAGTACTGAAATATAGACATTTCAGTACTTTTTATTTTCGCTTTGGTGTAATTTTGGTGTAATTTTAAAAAAATTAAAAAGATATACTTGATTGTATATCTTTTTTGCAACTAAAAAAGACCTTTATAGTTCTTTAATTTTTTTTTGCAGAATTTTCGACAAAATATTGCAAATTGATTTTGTAGCATATATAATCACAGTAACAAATGATGAACGGAGGATGTTGAATGTACTATTTGGAAAAAATCAAACAACATGCTAGCAATTGGTGGAGCTTTGGTAAGGAACATTTAGTTGGAATACTGTTCTTTATAATATTAATTACCTTTACTATTCTTAGCATATTTAAATTAGAAATAGTTAATACTTATGAGATAACTGAAACAGGAGAACAACGGTCAATTTGTTCAACAAACTATTTTCATTGCAGGTATAACTCTTGAAAACTGGAAAACATGGTTTGAAATTGTTGGATTAGGTTATGGTTTAATTTGGGCTTTATATCAATACAACAAAAGGAAGAAGGAAAAGCAACAAGAGAAAGCTGCTGAAATTGCAAAAGACTTTGCAGATACTATTATCGAACGATTAGGATTAATTTCGTACACATTGACAAGTAACCAAAAATATAATGAATTAATAGAAAAAATTAATGTAGATGATTTGAAGAGTTTTGATACATATGAACTGAGAAAATCTTCTAACGATAAATATATTTTTGAAAAATTTAAATTGGTCCTTAATTCGCCTCAAATGCAAAAAAGCTACGAGCAAGTTCTACATTCAAGATATAGTGATGACGAAATAAAAATGTTTGATTCACAATTTGTAATATTGGTACAAAACACATTGAATAAACTAGAAGCTGTTTGCATGAATATAAGTAGTAATGCTGCCGGTTCACAATATATTTATCCATCTCTACACCAAATTTTTCTAAGAGATATGTATTTACTTTCTCCATATATAGCTGAAAGCAATCACGACAGCATTGATAAATTTTTCATTAATATAATAAAAGTGTACAATATGTGGAAAGCTGAACACGATAGTGATTACAAAAAACAATTAAAATCCCAAGAAAAATTAAGTAAATTAAGAAAGAAACAAGACAAAGAAATAAAAAAATTATTAACAAAAAATCCAAGAACAGTCTAAGAATTAGACTGTTCTTTTTTATTTTCTCTACTTTTATTCATTATTTCATCACATTTTTTCATCCAATCTTGATACATAACTCCCACCTCATTATATAATATTTATTTCTTAGTATATTATATTCTGAATTTAACATATTGTGCAATATGTTAAATTCGTTTCTTTATTAGATTATATTCAAAAGCAAATAAAAAATCAATACTTTTGTTTAAAATTTTTAAACATTTGTAAATCATAAAAAACTAATAAAAAGTGACCTCTCAAAATCCATTTTAAGCCCTTTTTATATCTGAGACATATACTTTATTGTCTCATTTTCTCTGCAATTAGCTTGTCTAGGGCTTTACTCTGTTTTACGATAGTATCATACTCTGCATTTTCTTCTATTAGCTTATGTAGTTTGTCTCTTTCTATTTCTATTCTTTCATCTAAATTCATATTACACCTCTTGTAATATATTATATTACATTTTCTGTAGTTTTTCAAATATTGACTTTCATATTAAAGAGATATATCATTAATAAAATATGGTTTAGGAGGTGTTTTTATGATAGGTCCAGATGATGCATGGGTTGAGCAAGAACTTGAATATATGGATAGCTTAACAGAAGGACAGTTAGCAGATTATATGCTTGAAAATGGAATGTTCGATGATTTTGACGAAGACTATGATGATGACTGTGATTGTGATGATGAATAAAAAAAGAGGTAGATCGTGTAGACCTACCTCTTAATAATTATATTTTTAATTTTTGCCCTGGATAAATCAAATTAGGATTTTTTATATTGTTCTTAGCAATAATGCTACTTACCGATGTTTTATATTTTTTAGCTATTTTATCTAAATAATCTCCTGCAACTACTGTATAGATTATTGTTTCTGTATTAGCATTTGCATTATCTACTATTCTAATATCATCTAAATTAAAGAATCCAATTAAATTATCAGCTAATACTGCATTATTATATACTTTTACAATTTTCATTGTTTTATTAACATATGCACCTGATAATGCTTTTCCATTTTTTTTGTTATTTGCATCTTGTGCATTTGCATATATTATATTATTAGTAGAAACAAATTTCTTATAATTCAATTCATTATTTTGAACTGGTTGAGCTTGAACTACTTCTTTTGTTTCTTCAACTTTAACGTCTGTATTAGATGTCTTATTACCTATTTCAGCTATTAAATTTCTATACATATAGTTAGTATCAACATTGCCTACAATTCCATCTATTCTTCCAGATGAACTATTCTGCCATACATCGTATTTGCCTTCATATGTACATTTATCGTAATATTGAGCTACCCAACAAGTATATCTCTTACCTAGTTTTTCACTGTCTAATATTCTAGTAAACCAATGTTTATTAGCATAAATACCAGCCCATAACCCTGCTCCCTCAATTGTGTTACAAAACTCTACACACATATTTGTTAGCATTTCTTTACCTAGTCCAATTTGAGAATCGTCCTCTATGTCATAATAAACAGGTAGTTGTATTTCTTTACCTTTCAACCAACTTAAAACTAAGTTAGCTTCTTTTCTAGCTTGATCAACATTCTTTGCATATGAATAATGATATATTCCAACTGGTATTCCTAATCTTCTACATTCTTCATAATTTCTTTCAAAAAACTTGTCCTTTTGAGAATTATATTGACCGAATCCACATCTTAAT
Source organism: uncultured Lachnospiraceae bacterium (assembly GCA_946637865.1). Taxonomy (GTDB): domain Bacteria; phylum Bacillota; class Clostridia; order TANB77; family CAG-508; genus CAG-492. Next base: position 4,356 of record CAMPBM010000095.1, read on the forward strand.
ATTGCAAAGTCTATATGATTTTTTACAACATCCCAATTAATGTTGCCTTGATATGAACTTACATCTATTCCAAACATATTCTATTCCCCTTTCTTAATTAATTTTGTTAAATCTGCTATTCCTCCTGCTCCCATAGTTGCTAATAAACACACTACCAAGCTTTGTAGTAAATTTGTTTCTATTTTACAAAAATAGCATATTAAGCCACTTAATACACCAATAAGCACATTCTGAATTGGTATAAACTTATTTGGTATTTCTTCTATAAAGCACTTTGTTACAGCTCCGCATGCATATGCTACTAGAGCTACTATTACTATGTAACTTATAATCATATAAATCACCCTTTCTTCAAATTTGAAACTTCTTTTTGAATATTGTTTACATTCTCTTGTACTTTGTCTACTTTTTCATCTATAATGTGAATTTCATTAGATACTTTATCTGTTAAATTATTTATTGTGTTTATATATCTAATTTCTCTTTCATCATTTTCTTTTCTTAACATTTCTTCTCGCTCTTTGCTATCTGCTTTTGTTTCTTTTACTAAAGACTCGTAATGTTTTAATGTATATAGCGCGAGTGCTAAAAAGCACGCACACCATATGCCGTATTTTAGGGCTATGTCTAAAAATCCGTTAAGCTCCATCTACTCCACCTCTGTTTCAGGTGTTTCAACTGGTGTTTCAGTTTTTTCTGTTTCAGTGATGTTTTCAGTGCTACTTTCAGTGAAATTATCTGTGTTTTCTTCAAGTACCGGATTGTTCTTTTTATCAATTAATTCTTGTAACTCTGCTAAATCTTCTTCTAACAATACATTCTTTTCATACCAGCCTGTTGCATTTAGAATTATTTGATAATCCTCCATTTTACCTA
>CAMPBM010000096.1 GCA_946637865.1 uncultured Lachnospiraceae bacterium
AAAGAAAGTTAGCTGAAGGTGATAATTATATAATAATATATTTTAATAAAGAAGTTACATATAATAAATATCCAAGTGACTATAGACAAAATATCGCAAAATTAAAGATAAATAATGTAGAACAAAATTTAGAAAATCCATTAACTATTCCATCAGATACAGGTTTGGAGGTCCATTTTGACAAAATAATTAATTCTTTTGGATATTTTTTTTATGGAGCAGATGATGATAATGCAAAATTTATTACTTCAGTAAATTTTCAAAATTTTGATTGGTCTCAATTAAATACTATGTATGTTTTATTTTATGAATGCTCATCTTTAAAATCATTAGATCTTTCAAATTTTGACCTATCAAAAGTAACTAATATGGAATATACTTTTTACGGTTGTTCCTCATTAGAATCAGCTATTCTTCCAAAAAACCTACAAAATGTAAAATCAATGACTCAAATGTTTTATAGATGCACATCATTACAATCAATAAATCTTTCAAATATGGATTTATCACAACTAACTAGTATGGATTCTACGTTTTCTCAATGCTCATCATTAGAATCATTTACTGCTCCAGAAATCCTTTCAAATTTACAAAATATAGAAAAAATGTTTGAATCATGTTCAGGATTAAAATCAATAGATCTTTCAAAATTTAACACTTCAAAAGTAAGGAGCATGGAAAATGTCTTTAATAAATGTACCTCATTAGAATCAGTTACTCTTCCAGAAAACCTTCAAAATGTAGAATATATGAATTATATGTTTTTTGAATGCTCATCATTAAAATCAATAGATCTTTCGAATAATAATCTAACAAGCGTTGTTCGTATGGATTATATGTTTAAAGGTTGTACCTCATTAGAATCAGTTTCTTTTCCAGAAAGCCTTCAAAATTTAATGAATACGCAATATATGTTTTATGAGTGCTCATCATTATCATCAATAGATCTTTCAAATATTGCTCTATCAAAAGTAAATAATATGCATTCTATGTTTCATTCTTGTACAAAATTAGAATCAATCATCTTTCCAAAATCAGGCCCACAAGGTTTAACAGATATGGTTAATATAACAAATAATTGTTCCTCTTTAACATCAATTGATTTTTCTATGTTCAAGTTAAATGAAATGTGTAGTATCCTATTTTTTATTGAAGCTTGTGATTCCTTGGTTGCAATTGATTTCCCCATTTTTGATTTAACAAGGTTTCAATTTACTGCAAGCTACGGTCCATCAAGCTTTGATTTCAAATATTTAAATTTAATAGGGTTTTCTGGAGAAAGCACAAATTTTGTTAATTTTATTTTGGAATTACATTATAATTATCATATGTCTTCTTTATCTGTTTGTGTAAATGATGAAGAGATAATTCGAACGGCACAAACTTTATTAAATGAAGGAGGAGAAGAAATGGATTTAGAGCTTTGTTGTAATTATACAGAATGTCTATTCACTAATCCAAATTATATTAAAGTGTATTTTAATAAAGAATGTACTTATGCAAATGGCTTTGAAAATAAATATAGACCTAATATTAGAACAATATTTTTAGATGAAGTAGAAAAAGAAAAGAATGAACCATTAGATGTAAAAAAGGGCTCAAAGATGATAATACATTTTACTACTCCTCTTACAGATTTTAGTAATTTTTTCTCTTCACAATATGATGCTAATGTTAAGAATATCATTTCAATAGATTTTTCTAAGTTTAATTCATCTCTTATAAATAAATTTTCTTCTTCATTTAAAGGATGTACCTCATTACAAAAACTTGATTTATCAACTTTTACAGTATCATCAGAAACTGTTATATCAAATATGTTTGAAGATTGCTCTTCCTTGGTAGCGATAGATATATCCAATTTTGACTTAACAAACAATGAAATACATAAGATATTCAGAAATCTTGGAAAATTACTATATGTAAATTTGATTAATTGCTTAGGTGAAACTAATGATATTTATACCCTTTTAAATGCTCTTAGAGATTTAAGTAATAACAAAAAATTTATTTGCCTTAATCAAGATAAATTTAATGATGTTGATAGTTATTATAAGGAATCAAATAATGGAGATAGTATTGAAAATGAAATTGGAAATTGTTGTAATTTTGATCTTGATAATTTTGAGTGTGGATATTTATTAGTAAGTTTTATTAATGAGTCCACCTATGAAAGTGGTTTTCAAAATATTTATAGAACCAATATTAATGAAATCATTTTAAATGATGACAAAAAAAATCAATATGACTCATTAGTGATACAAGCAGGTTCAAAAATGAAAATATATTTCGATTCGGTTCCTACAAATTTTAACAATTTTTTTGATGTTCAATATGATCCTAATGTAGTGAATATCGATTCAATAGATTTTTCTCATATGGATTTATCTAAAGTAACTGAAATGTTTCTTTTATTTAACGGATGCTCTTCATTAGAATCTGTTACTTTTTCAAAATATCCTCCTAAAGATATAAATAATATTGTAGGTATTTTTGCTGGTTGTAGTGCAATAAAATCAATTGATTTATCAAATTTTATAATACCAAGTAATGCTAGATTTACTCCAATGTTTCCTGGAAATGAAAATTTAATTGCAGTTGATTTTCCTAATATTCAATTAACCGGACAAACCTTACTTCCGTTATTTGGTCTTAGTTCACCATTCGGACCACCACCTTCACAAAGTGAAGTTCTACCAAGTAATTTAAAATATATGAATTTGTCTTCTCTTTCAGGGTTCGAATCAGAATCAACAGGTGCAGATTTTTTTTTTTTCTTTTTTAAGAATTATTTCATAACTAAATTTTTTATTTGCTTAAATGAAGAAGATTATTCGACTTTATTAACAACAATAAAAAATTATGAAAATATGATGGCGCCAATGATGGGGGGTCAAAAACTTAATGTAAATTTTGAAAGATGTTGTGATTTTAATCTTGACACTTTAGAATGTGAGCTTCCACCTACTAGTATTCCTTTTAATTCACAAGAACTTGAACCTCAAAATCCTTCTAGCGATTCTGGAGATGATAATTATATAGTAGTATATTTTAATGATAAAATTGATTATAGTAATTTCCTGAATAGATATAGAACTAATGTTACAAAAATAGTGGTAAATGGTATAGAAATAAATATAAAAGATTCATTTACAATACAATCAGATACAGGTTTTGAGATTCATTTTGATGAACCTGTTGAATCATTGGAGCATTTTTTTGACTCAATTACAGACGAAAATGCTGTGTTTATTTCTTCAATAGATTTTTCACATTTTGATTCTTCTAGACTATCAAATATGAACTCTATATTTTCTGGATGTACAGACTTAGTAACAGTTGATTTTACAAATTTGGATTGGTCTAATGTTAAAGATATTGGTTATATGTTTTATGCATGCGATTCATTAAAATCAATAGATCTTTCAAATTTTGATATTTCAAAAATAACTAATATGGAAAGAGCTTTTCAGAGCTGTGAGTCATTAGAATCAGTTATCTTTCCAGAATCTAGCCCACAAAATATAGAAAATATTGATTATTTGTTTTATTATTGCTCATCTTTAAAATCATTAGATCTTTCAAAATTTGACCTATCAAAAATAACTGATATGTATGATATGTTTCATGGCTGTTACTCATTAGAATCAGTTACTTTTCCAGAAAGCGTTAAAAATGTAGAAGATATGGGTTATATGTTTTCTGAATGCTCATCATTAAAATCAATAGATCTTTCAAATTATGATCTAACAAAAGTTACTAATATGAATAGTATGTTTGAGTACTGTGAATTATTAGAATCGGTTACTTTTCCAGAAAGCCTGAAAAATGTAGAAGATATGGATTCTATGTTTTATGAATGCTCATCATTGCAATCAATAGATCTTACAAATATGGATCTATCAAAAGTTACTAGTGTGAATAATATGTTTCAATCTTGTTCAAAATTAGAATCAGTCATTTTTCCAAAATCAGGCCCACAAAGTTTACAAAGTATGAGTTTTATAATAAATAATTGTTCCTCTTTAACATCAATTGATCTTTCTATGTTCACATTATCAGAAAACACTAATATCAAAAGTTTTATTGAGGGTTGTGATTCCTTGATTGCTATTGATTTTCCTATTTTTGATTTGAAAACATATCAATTTTTTGATAATTTTGGTCTTATTCAAGGAGGCTTACATTTAAAATATATAAATTTATTGGGCTCTACTGGTACTAATGAGAATTTTACTGATTTTTTTAAGCAATTATATAATAATTATAATTTGACTTCTTTATCTGTTTGCGTAAATGATGAAGCAATTATTGAATCAGCTCAATCTACATTATCTGATGTGAATAAGATAGATATGGAATTAGAATATTGCTGCAATTTTCCAATATGTAAACTTATAGAAACTACAATTATACCATTTACTTCAATTCCTGATAATATTGAACCTATGACTACAAGTAAATTTTATATTAATGAACCACAAACTTCTTTTATAGATGAAATAGAACCTAAAAGTTCATCTGGTTTATTTTATGAAATTAAAACAACATATTATGAAGATAATGCTTTCAAAAGTACAAGTATTAAAGAAAATATTGAGCTAAAAAGTACAAACTTAGATAATATTGAACAAACAACATTTAATAATGATAATGGCGAAATCCAAAGTACTTCTATAGATTATAATGATTACCAAAGCAGTAGTAATATTCAAAAAGTTGAGCCTAAAAGTACTTATTATGACGACAAAGATAATATTGAATCTAAAAGTTCATATGTTGATAAAAGTACTTTTCTAGAAGATGAAGTAACAACAAGTACTAATATTGCTAAAGAAGAACCAAAAATCACAACCACAGAAGGCATTGAAACAAAAGATAGTGTCACAGAAGAATTACAACCTAAAAGTAGTGACAAAGAAGAAGTTAAACCAAAAAGCACAATAATTGAAGAAAAAGAATTTAAAAGTACAAATTTAGAAGATATTCAAAAAGAAAGTACAAATGAAGTAACCATTGAATCGAGAAGTACATTTGAAGCCAATGAAGATTTAAAAAGCACTACTTTAGAGGATGTTCAGCCAAAAACTACTAATGTCGTTGAAACAAAAAGTACTAATGTACCCGATATTGAAATAAAAAGTACAAATGAAGAACATGCTCAAATAGAAAGTACAAATATTGAGGAAGTTCAATTAAAAACTACAAATA
>CAMPBM010000097.1 GCA_946637865.1 uncultured Lachnospiraceae bacterium
TAGTACAAAGCGCGCAGTTTGGTACGTTTAATCAAATAGATAAAAGGATTACACCCTCACTAAAATCCTTCTCGCACTTCAAAATCCTTTTATCTTTTGATTAAACCGACCAGCAAGCTTACGGAGTGTTAATATATTGTAAGCGATTACATAATTCTTATATTGGACGGCTTATTGCAAAAGCCCAAGGCTGACCTGTAACTATTTGGTTACAGGTCAGCCACTATTGTTGAGTGAGACAAGGGGACGTAGAAACTGTCTCAGACAGTTTCTACGTCCCCTTGTCTCATTTTACTGTATTAATGGTAGCCGTTACTTGTGTATTATCAGATGTTGCAATAGCATTAATCGTAGCTGTTCCGTTAATTGGTGTCGCCTGTAACAATGTTGCATATAATATGGCCATTAGAACTGTAATTGATAATAGCACTACTAAAAAAACATTTTTACTATTTTCTTTTCTGCTCATAGACCTCATCCCTTTCTAGCATTTATTATTCTACAGCTATTTTATCACATATTACCAAAATAACAATACTTTTTAAAAATGTAATATTGATGTAATTTCTTTGTAATCGTTTTGTAATATTTACTCAAATACGCTACATGCATACAGCTTATTTCCTCTTAAAAAGTCGCTAATATTCATTCTTTTAGCATTTTCTCCTTGAATTTCAAGGACCTTAACATTTCCTTCTATTGATTTTATATATAATCCAACCTTAGCATCTGAAAACAGTATTGTTCCTGGATACAATTCAAGAAACTTCTCTTCAAACTCTCTTAAATCAGGAAATTCCAAAAATAATTCTTCATCCGTCAAACTTTCTACCTTCCAAAATTTAATCTTCTTTCCTTCAAGGAAGGTATATGCCCCCATTATAGGATTTAGGCCTCTTACAAGATTTTTTATTTCTACTGCTGTTTTATTTTCCCAATCTATTTTTGACATTTCCCTACTTAACATCGGAGCTAAAGTAAATTCCTCTCCCTGTTTTTCTCGTGGCGCTGTGCCTTTTTCTACTTTTTCCAATGTTTTAACAAGAAGTTCTCCTCCTATTTTTGATAATCTTTCCCATAGTTCTCCTGTTGTCTCATTTTCTCCTATTTCTACTTCTTGTTTTAAAATCATATCTCCTGTGTCCATTCCTTCATCCATATACATAGTTGTTATTCCTGTTGTTTTATCCCCATTTATGACTGCCCATTGTATTGGTGCTGCTCCTCTATATTTTGGTAACAAAGAGCCATGAACATTAATGCATCCTAGGCGTGGAATATCTAAAATTGCTTTAGGCAAAATCTTTCCATATGCTACTACACATATAACATCAGGATTTAAACTTTTTATTTCATTTATAAAATCATCATTTTTTCTAACCTTTTCCGGCTGATATACTTTTATATCTTTGCTTAGTGCAAACTCTTTTACTGGCGACATTGTCATTTTCATTCCTCTACCTTGTGGTTTGTCAACATTTGTAACAACACCTAGTATATTATGTCCTGTGTTATATACTGCTTCAAGTGATTCTTTCGCAAAATCTGGTGTTCCCATAAATAATATATTTAACATAATTTTGCCTCCTTATCCTAATTTTTCACAACCTCTAATGTTCCAGGTATTATTTTGTCAACAAAAAGAATTCCGTTTAAGTGATCAACCTCATGAGATATGGCTTGCGCAAGTAGCTCTTTTGCCTTAAGTTTAAACTCTTTTCCATTTTTATCTAATGCTCTTACAGTTACCTCTGCAGGTCTTACTATTTTAGCAAACTGATTTGGAAAGCTTAAACAGCCTTCTTCAACCTCTTGCTCACCCTTTTCTTTTAATATTTCAGGATTTATAAGTACGTAGGGTCCTTTACCATCATCTATATCTATAACCACAATTCTTTTTAATACCCCTACTTGAGGAGCAGCTAATCCAACTCCATTATATTTATACATCGTTTCTAACATATCTTCTACTAGCTCTTTAACTTTTTCATCAACTACATCAACTGTTCTACATTTTTTTCTAAGAATTTCATCTCCATCTTCTCTTATATTTCTTATTGCCATCTTTACACCTACCTTTTCTATTATCTACTATAGCTATTTTTATATCTAGCTAATCACTAAATTTACATCATGCTATTTGGATTCACATCAACTATCATGTTAACTGAATTGGTTTTATTCTGAAATACTTCTTTTGTACAATTGTTTATTATATCTATAATATTATTTCCAAATTTGCATTTAATAATAATTCTCCATCTGTACTTATTTTTTATTTTATCTATTGGTGCTGGAACTGGTTTATATAGTATTATTGGTATGTTATCTTCTTCAATTTTTGTTTTAAAGTATTTATGAACCATACCACTTACTCTCTTAATATCATCCTCATTTTCCGAACTAAACCCAAGCACTATTATATCACAAAAAGGTGGATATTTCAATTCTTTTCTTAACTTAGATTCTAAATTGTAGAATAATTTATAATCTTGCTTTTTTGAAAATTCGATACTAAAATTATCTGGATTATATGTTTGAATTATTACTCGTCCCTCATCTTTTTCCCTTCCTGCTCTTCCTGCTACCTGAGTTAAAATCTGAAAGGTTTTTTCACTCGCTCTATAATCGTCCATATTAAGGTTTGAATCTGCAGCTATAACTCCAACCAAAGTAACATTCGGAAAATGATGTCCCTTTACAACCATTTGAGTTCCTATTAAAATATCTATATTTTCATTTTTAAATCTATTTAAAATTTCTTCATGAGAATTCTTTTTTGTAACAGTATCTACATCCATTCTTATTGTCGTAGCTGTTGGAAACAAATTATTTACTTCTGTTTCTAATTTTTGTGTACCAGTTCCAAAATATCTAATATTTGTACTTTTACATTCTGGGCATATTGTTATAGCCTTGGCTTCATACCCACAATAATGACATTTTAATCTATTTTGTCTTAAATGATATGTCATTGTGATATTACAGTTTTTACATTTTGCAGTATAACCACAGTCCCTACACATTACAAAAGTTGAATACCCTCTTCTATTTAAAAATAATATAGTTTGCTTCTTTTCTTTAATATTCTTTTCTAGTTCAGTATACAACTTTCCACTTATCATACTTCTGTTTCCATTAGCCAATTCCTGTTTTAAATCAACCACTTCTACTTTAGGGAGCTTGGATTTATTTGCCCTTTTCGTAAGTTCTAACAATTCTATTGCACCTTCTTGGGATTTGTAATAGGTATCCATATCCGGTGTAGCACTACCATAGACTACAGGAATATCATATTTTTTCCCTATATACCTAGCTATATCTTTGACATTATATCTAGGTGACATTTCAGATTTATATGAACCATCGTGTTCCTCATCTATTATAATAATTCCCAAATCGTTAGCAGGTGCAAAGATTGCAGACCTAGCTCCAATTACTATTTTAGCTTTTCCTGTTTTGATTTTGTACCATTGATCATACCTTTCTCCAATAGACAATTTACTATGTAATACAGCAATTTTATCTTGGCCAAATCTTGCAATAAATCTATCTACTGTTTGCGGAGTTAATGAAATTTCAGGTACTAGCATAAGACTGGTTTTTCCTTGATTTAAAACTTTTTGAATTAACTGCAAATATACTTCTGTTTTTCCTGAACCCGTCACTCCATATAAAAGAAATTCAGAGTTCATACAATCATCAATTGCATTTTCTACCATATCGTATGCATATTTTTGTTCATCTGTTAAATTCAAATTTGCATTTTTTTGAACAACTTTGTGTAAAAATGGATTTCTTTCAATTTGCTTTTCATAAATTTCAACGTAACCGTTTTTTTCTAAAGTTTTAATAATTGCTTTAGATACCTCTGTTATATTTTCTAAATCCGAAATTAGTACATCATCATTATCCAATAAAAATTTTAGTACCTTTATTTGTTTTTCCGATTTTAATACTTTACTTTCTATATCTTCATCTATTTCAACTGAATTTTTAAGTAGCCTAACACTATTTAAAGACTTTTCCTTTACTCTTTTTTGAAGGTCCTTTGTTCCTGTTCCAGGTGGTAACATTAATTTAATGCAGTCTGAAACATTGCAAAAATATCTATATGCCATCCATTGCGCAAGTTCGACCTTTGGCTTATCGATGAAATCTTTTTCTTCAACAACAGCTATATCTTTTACTTCAAATTCACTACTTTCTTTGATATTGACAACAAAGCCTTCTTCTAGTTGTTTTATGTTTCCAAATTTAACAAGAACACGGCTACCAATATTAATTTTTTCTTCCATTGAAATCGGAATATTATAATCAAAAGTTTTATTTAAACTTTTTACATTACTGTTTATTATAACTTCTGCTATCATTGTTTCTCCTTACGTTATTTTTCTTCTTACGATTATTCTTTAAGGAAATAAGAAAATTTGTGGAAGCTTTAGAGCACTTAGGTAATCCTCTACAAATTGGATTACTTTCCTATTGTATAGTAAGCAGAAAAAAATCTTCAATTTTCTTTGAAGTACAATATGCTCCCCTCGAAGTAATTACTTTTCTATTGTATTAAAAAAAACGGAGTTGTCCACTAAAAGAGTGGGACAAAACCGTTCTTCTCCTTGTGATTTGACATTTAAAATTCAGTTTCCCTATTTTCCATTTCATGCTTAATAATTGTCATAATTATTTCAACTGTTTTTTCCAAATCATTATTCTTTAAAACATAATCATAAAGTCCTATTTTTGATTCTTCGTACTCTAACCTATTTAATCTACCTGTTATATCTTTTTCAGAAGGCTTGTCTATTCTGTTTTCTAATCTTTTGCGTAATACCTCCTTTGGTACACGTAAGAAAATAGTAACTACCTTTGTATCTTGTCTTAATATATCAAGTAATTTTTCAGTTCCATTAACATCTATATCTTTAACTATTATCTTTCCACTTGCTATTTTTTCATTCATAAGTTTTCTAGAAGTTCCATAATAATGCTCATGATATACATTGTATTCGTACAATTCATTATCCTTTATCATCCTCTCAAACTCTTGTGTTGTTACAAAATTATAAATCACACCTGGTATATCACCTGGTCTTGGTGCTCTATCTGTATATGAAGGAAGTGATTCTACATTTTCCATTCTTTTTATTAATTCTTTTTTTATTGTATCTTTTCCTGCTCCTGATACAC
>CAMPBM010000098.1 GCA_946637865.1 uncultured Lachnospiraceae bacterium
TTACATAATTTTGATTTTTTACTACTCTACAGTAATAGACTGTGAACTGTAACAAATAAAAAAATAAAAAAATAAAAAAAAATGGTTGTTAAAAAATAATTATTATGATATAGTATAACACATAGTTGATAGCTTAAGTGATGGTGAAAAAACTAAAGAATAAATAAGGAGATGTAGTTAAAATGGATAGTAACTTGCCTATTAAACAAGAATCAGGATTGTTGCATAAAGTAAAGATGTTCTTCTATAAAATGCTAAAAAAGGAAAAAATCGAAAAGAAAACTAATATTATTGAGAATAAAATTACAGATGCAGAAAAAGATGATTTTCAACAAATAATGCAAAAGGATGTAAATATTATTAATAATAAAAGATTTATTATAGAGCAAATTGATAAATATCCAGAAATATTGTACGAGTTGCCTATTGATAGGTTGAAAAGCATAAGTCTATTATATGATGAGGTTTTAGAGCAAGAAAGAATAGAAATAGACGACATAAATGCTAGAATACATAAATTGAATTCTGAATCCATGGCAAGCTAATATTGGATAGTGGTTAAAAATAACATATATAAATGCAGAATACAAAAGGAGATGTATACATATGATAAGTGAAATAGAATCACCTGATATAAATGATGTAGAAAAGTATAAAGAGCACTGTATTGAAATGATAAATTCAAAGAGAAAAACACATTTTGATAATATAAGAATCAAAAATGATTTGATTAATAAAGAACAAAGTTTATTAAATAAAGAGCAAGCAAGTGAGAGAGAAGATGATTCACAGAAATGATACAACACTACAGTGAGAATTAGTTGTGTTTGTGCAAAAATCCAGAGGGCTATAATAACCTTCTGGATTTTTGAGTATATGATAAAGAAAAATTTTATTCGTAAATGACCGTGAGAATGCCTTATAAAAGAAAAATCAAATCAATAAAAATGCTAAACTTTTCTATTAAAATTTCCATTAGTAAAGTCCTTACCTTCCAAAACATTGTTGTTCTTATACATATGTATAATTGTATTAATTTCTTCAATGTTTTCATCTATAAAATCAAACCTAATAAAATCAACATGTATAGCATCAGCAGAGATACTAAGTTTTTTACTGTTGTAGATAGTAGTAGTTTTAGAAAAAGAATCAGGAATAATTCTAAACCTCATATTTAATCTGTCTTTTAAGTAGTATATTTTACTATCGTTATTGCAATTACTACTACACGCTTCTAAGCATTGGTTACTTTTAGATAATAAGCAATAATTTGTTGTCATAACTGGTAAGTTTCCATATACGATGGCTTCTGTTGCTACATTTGAATCAATATTCTCAATGCTAAGTTTATCTAGTTCAGGTGATAGTGTAGCACAAGAAATATGTTGTTTAGTTAATTCTTGAACTGTATACTTGTTATAGATATTCATAGTGTAATTAGCTATAAACTCGTAATTATTAATATACTTTTCCAATAAATGCAGGTGAGATATATTAGAAACTACAAATCCTTTTATGCTATATTTTAACAGTATTTGTTCTAGGCTATTCATTATCTTTCTAACAACAGAATCCTTTAGAATAGAAGGAAAGTATATATATGTATTAAACATACTAGTGATTTCTGCAATTTTATCTTCGAAATTAGATGTAAAGAAATATTTTAAAGGTATATAAATTCTATCTATATCTGTTAATTCTGAGTAATTATAATTCAATTTCAAATAATTTAACAAAACAGTAATTTTTTTAGCTTTGGCTGTATCGAGCTCTTTTTGATTTTGAGATTGTGTATCTAATTTACTGCAATTATTATTTTCGATAGATTTTGTATCCAATATACAGTAATTGCTATCTTCAATAGATTTTTTATCAAACATATTACTGTTAACAGTTGGAGTTATGAAAGTATCTGGTTTAGACAAATTAGAACTATATTTTCTATGAATCCTATCTAATAATATTTCTTCTAATTTACTAATGCAATCCCTACGCAATTGATTCAATTTACTAATACTAGGAAGGTGTAGATTGTCTTGTAAATCTACCGTGATTTTTTCAAACTCAAAAGGTGTACCACCGAGCTTATTAATTTGAGAAATAATCCTTTCTTTTGAGATAGGAGAATTAACAGCCTCGACAGGTATTAATTCAGAGGTTATGGTAAAATCGATATTATTGTATATATTTTCCGAATTGCTATGAAGGTCTGAATAATGTGTATTACTGTTATTATTAAAATTTGCATCTTTGTTTGAAACGTCACATGTGTTTCTAGTATAAATTTGCATGCTAACAGGGTGATTTTTATGTGCTACAATTTTACAATTTATTTTAGCTTTAATATTTTCACTATTAGCATATTCGCTAGCTATGCTGTTTAATTCTTTCGAGCTCATTTTAAATACTTTATCATTAACAGAAATATTTCCTTTAATTCTACCAATCTTAACAATATCTCCATTACTAGCGAAAGGGACGTTTTTGTTGTTAATCATTAATTCAGAAATATTATAAGAGCCACTTTCTTTTTCAAGACTTACGGTATCACCAATACAGATTTTATCTTGTAGTTTTAATGTGACATATCCTCTGTTACTATTATAATTTGAAACTGTACCTAAAAAAATACCCATATTATTAGGTTTGTTTTTATATATCAAGTTTTGATTAGGGTGTTGCTCTAAATATCCAGTAGAAAATCCACCTCGATTAAATACTTGCAATAAGTCTTTTCTGTCGTCTTCATCAACAATATAAGGTTTATCAGATTTGGCTAAGTCAATGTATTTTCTGTAAATTCTAGTAACTGTTGCAACGTACTCTGGATTTTTTAGTCTTCCTTCGATTTTGAAACATGTAATTCCAAGATTAACTAAAGTAGGTAGTAAATCTAATGAACATAGATCTTTGGTGCTTAGCAAATAGCCCTTATCTATACATTTAGTATTGGTAGCATCATTAATATTGTTTTTTATGGTAATACCTTTAGAGGTGTTATTACTAATAGAAGTGTTTGCAATAATATTTTCACTATCCATAGATAACTTCGTCATCTTATTGTTACTCTCTGATGTAGAATCAAGTTTTTCTTGAATTAACTCATAGGGTAACCTACATGGCTGAGCACATCTACCACGATTGCCGAGAACGAGCACCAATCATACTAGATAGTAAACATTGTCCAGAGTAGCTAATACATAAAGCACCATGAATAAATACTTCTATTTCAATATTAGAATTATTGCAAATATATTTAATTTCGTCTATAGACAATTCTCTAGAAAGTACCACTCTTTTAAAACCAAGTCTCTCAGCCTCTAAAACACCATCTAAATTGTGTACTGTCATTTGTGTACTAGCATGAATAGGTAGGTCGGGAAATAATTCCATTAGCTTTCTTGCTAAACCTAAATCTTGTACTATAATAGCATCAATACCGTATTCATAGGCTTTTTTAGCAAGCTTTAAGGCTTCTGTAAATTCGTCATTTTTAATTAAAACATTTAGAGTTAAATTAGTTTTTACATTTCTAATTTTAGCGTATTCAATTGCTTTTTTTAATTCGCTGTCATCAAAGTTATTAGCTGAAGCTCTAGCGTTGAATGCATTTCCACCAAAGTAAACGCAGTTACACCCAGCTTGAATTGCAGACTTTAAACAATCAAAATCACCAACTGGTGACAATAATTCTATTTCGTTCATTGTTAATTATCCTTTCTATAATTTTTTTGTTTCAAATTGTTAAAAATTATTTTCATAAATTATTCGCCTAAATTAGTATAATAACTATTGTAACATATTTTATTAATTTTGCATACTATATCATATAAAATAACAAGGGATTTTTCATTAGGTAGGTTACTGGTCAGCCTTGAAACATTTGGGGACGGTCTTGATTTGTTTCAAAAATGAAACAAATTAAGACCGTCCCAAAATGTTTCAAGGCTGACCAGTAACCAAGGTAGTGCAATTGTGAAATATTCATGGTGAAAGTACCTTGATAGAAAAAGGAGGGAAATTAAAATGCCAGAGGAAGGTAGAAATTGTGGTTGTAATAATGGATGTGGTAATAATGGTATTCTAGGTGGATTATTTGGTGGAAATGGAAGCGGTAATAGCGAAATCTTGTTCTTCATTATAGTGTTCTTATTATTATTTACAAACTGCGGATGTGGTTGTGGAAGGAACTAGTGCGACAAGGAAACGTAGAAGCTGTCTGCAATCAGGGAAAATTCCCTGGTTGCAGACAGCTTCTACGTCCCCTTGTCGCAAGGCTGACCAGTAACGACGAAACTGTTAAACAGTTACAAAAATCTCAAAAAAGATATTTACATATCTATTAAAAATTAATATAATTGTCAGGAATGGGAAAAGGAGACTGTTCGGATTTTGTACGGGCTTCTTTTTTTATAAAAGGGAGGGATTAGTTTGGAAGAAATATGCTTTCATAACTATGTGACCTTTAATTGATGAGAGAAAGGAATGAGAGTTAAAAATGCAAAAAAAGAGGGAAAATTACATAGGTTGGGATACGTATTTTATGGGGGTTGCAATGCTATCAGCACAAAGAAGTAAAGATCCCAATACTCAAGTAGGGGCATGTATAGTAAGTAAAGACAACAAGATTCTATCTTTAGGTTACAATGGAGCACCTAATGGGTATGATGATGAACATATGCCTTGGGATAGAGAAGGAGATTTTGTTAATACCAAATATGCCTATGTGTGCCACGCAGAATTAAATGCAATTCTGAACAATAAAGGTTCAAATTTAGAAGGCGCAAGACTATATGTCGATTTATTTCCATGTAATGAATGTGCGAAAGCTATTATTCAATCTGGAATTAAGGAAATAATATATAAATCGGATAAGTATAACGGAACAGAGGGAAATGTTGTTTCCAAGAGGATGCTGGATTATTGTGGGGTTGAATATAGAAAATATAAAGAAAAGAACTTAGAGATAAGGTTGGACTTATAGTGCTATGGTTACTGTTTAACAGTTTTTATAAAATAATCCGCCCAAACCATAGAATTAAGTAGCGTGCTGAAATATAT
>CAMPBM010000099.1 GCA_946637865.1 uncultured Lachnospiraceae bacterium
TACATAATTTTAATTTTTGACTACTCTACTTTAATAGCCACCTGACCTGTAACTACTGTTTCAAGGCTGACCTATAACTTTATTTGTGACCTCTGTAATTACAACTTCTTTTATCTTATTTTCTAAATCCTCTTTTCCAGTTTTTGCCCAAACTTCTATATAATTTTTAGTATGTCCTCTATAATAATCTCCACAAAGCTCCTCAAATAGAACCTCTACACTCTTTCCTAAATATTTTGAATTATAGGAAGATTCATTCTCATCAGAAAGCTGAATTAATCTTTTACTTCTAACTTCCTTCACCCAGCCATCGATTTGATTTTCCATAACAGCAGCTTTTGTACCTTTTCTAGGTGAGTACTTAAAAACATGCATTCTATAAAAGGCTATTTCCTTTAGGAAATTATATGTTGTTTCAAATTCCTCCTCCGTTTCGCCAGGAAATCCAACTATAATATCTGTAGTTAAAGAAGCATTAGGAAATTCTTTTCTTAATAATTCTGTAACCTTCTCAAACTCCTCTGAAGAATATCTCCTATTCATTCTTTTTAAAGTTTCATCACATCCACTCTGCAAAGACAAATGAAAATGATCACATATTTTATCTAATTTTGATAATCTATCCACAAAGCTCTCCGTTATAATTGTAGGTTCCAACGAACCCAAACGAATTCTCTCCAATCCAGCGATTTTATCTAACGACTCTAGTAAATCTATCAATCCTATACCACTATTAAAATCTTTTCCATAAGATGCTATATGTATACCCGTAATAACTACTTCCTTAATTCCATTTTTAACTATTTGCTCTACTTCTTCTATAACGTTTTGAAGCTTTCTACTTCTGACTCTTCCCCTTGCATATGGAATTATACAGTATGAGCAAAATCTATCACACCCATCTTGAATTTTTACTACTGCTCTGGTTTTTTCTGTATATGTTGTAGTACCAAACTCAACATATTCTTTTTGATGCATAACATCTGAGATTAATGAGTTACACTCTAAACCGTTATAGTACTCATAAGAAATACTATTTTCACCTACCTCTGAATTAACGATACTATTACTATTGTTCATGTTTCTTTTATAACTCTCCACAATACCAACTATATCTTTTTTCTCATTATTTCCAACTATTAAATCTATTTCTTCAATCTTCTCCAATTCATCTTTAGCTACCTGGGCATAGCAACCACAAGCAACTAAAATAGAGTCTTGGTTTTTCTCTTTTACTCTCCTAAGCATCTGTCTAGACTTCCTGTCTGCTATATTAGTTACAGTACAAGTATTTACTATATATACATCTGCAACTTCATTAAAATCTACTACTTGATATCCTTTATTCAAAAATTCTTGTGACATTGCATTTGTCTCATATTGATTCACTTTGCATCCAAGCGATGCAAACGCCACCCTATTACTCAATTTTATCTCTCCTTTATTTTACATAATTTAACTACTAATATTATATATTCTATAAAGGTTTATGTCAATATAAATGTAGGAGGTACGTTCAATATAAATTTTTAAAATTTTGGACGGTCATATTTGGTTTCATTTAGTTAACTAAATGAAATCAAATATGACCGTCCTCAAATGTATCTCCTTAATTTATGCTACAATAAGTGACTCATTCTTTTCCAATTCACACCTTACAACATCACTCTTTTCCTCATCTAGCATCTTTCTAAAATCCCTCCTACTGACCTCATTTGCGAAAATAACAATTGCCTTTTTTCTATTATTCTCGCTAATCAAATTGTAAAATACCTTTTTCTTGTCTTCTAAACAAAATTTCCTGTTTAGATAAATAATGCTTCCCTTATTTACTTCATTATTATTTATATACTCTATAACACCATCTACATCCATATGTTCTACAACCTTATCTAGCTCATTTGCTAATTTAGGTGAAATATAATTTATTTGATTAATTATCTGCAACGCATCCTCAGAATTTAAAGTTTTTACCTTTTCAATATACAAATCTTCAATTTCCCTATATCCATATAAAATAACCTCTTCATACATCTTTTTTGTATCATCAAAGCCCATATACATAGTTTCTTCCAATAATAATTTTTCTTTAAGTTTATCATCTTTTAAATGGTTTAAAATTGTTATTTTCCCATCTATAGAAACATTTTTTATTATTCGCCTTACATATTTTTCATCAATATTTGTATAATCAAAATATTTTAGCAATATATCTTCAGGTAGCTTTTCTATTCCTTCCCTCACAATTAAAACTTTATATTGTTCCTCAATTTGAGCATCTTCTAATGTCATTATTTTGCATAATTCGTTTTCATCATATAGGTTCGAAAAACATTTTATATATTCTACTTTTATTCCTTTTGAAATATTGTTACTATTCAAAATTTTTTTTAAATAATTAATTGCTAAATCGTTATCCTTACTCTTATATATAACTTTTTCTATTAAATCTTTATTACGCCCCTCAAAATTTCCTTCTTGTTCAAAAATAATTTTTTCCTTTATTTTAAACTCTTTTAGGGCTTCTTTATAACTCATATCACATATAGGTTTTTGTAGATAGACATATTTCTTGCTTCTGAATTTTTCCTTAGTAAGCTTCAATTTATTCTTCAATTCATTTTTCAATTTTTCAAATATATTCATATCCTTTTCACCTTATCTTTGGTATTATAATTTAAATTTTTCTATTATCTTATTTTATTATTAGTTACAGGTCAGTCATTATTGGACGGCTTATTGCAAAAAACGAAGGCTGACCTGTAACTAGTATTAAAATTAGTATTCATTTACCCTCAAGCACATAGTTGGCTTTAGTACATTTTATCTACTATTATCTATAGAAATTCCCATGGTTTTACAGATTTGTTGCAATTCCTCATTTGAAAGAGAATCTAAATTACCTTTTATCGCATCTAGCATTTTCTGTCTCATCTTACCTTGTATTTCTTTCTCATTCAATTCCTGCAATACACTATTTATCTCGTCCTTTACTCCTTCAAATTCATAGGCCTCTTTTCTAAAAGAGCCTGGAGTTATCTCTCTAACATTTCCCACATATATATATCCAATACTTTCCTCATCTTGTTGTATCTTTTTAGTTTCAATTCTCTTCTTTGACAATAACTCATCTGCAACAGCATCTAGGTATAAAGAATCATTTTGCAACTTTCCAACATCAAAGTCAGCATCAGCATACACTATCACAGTTGGCTCAACTTCATTCATTTGATTTACTTCATTGATTTCTAGCAATTTATATTTTTCTATTTTAGAATATGCTTCATGCAATAAAAACCTAGAACCATCGCTTCGAGTAATAAGTAAATCATCATAAAACATAGATCCATATTTATCCATTCTTCTCTTATCATAATTGACACTTCTGTAACTTATAGTCTTTCCATACATGAATTCTCTTGGGGTTTTTCCTTCCTTTTTAGACATATCTCTTACATATTTTGATGGAAACAAATTATATTTTGCCATAAAATCCTCCTTATCATTTTTACTAAAAAATATATTAATTCTAAATTTTGAGACAGAGATTTTTTCAATTTTCTCTGTCCCTAATTTTAAAAATCAAAAAAATTCTCCGTCCCCTATTTCAAAAAATCTGCACACATAATTATTTTATACTCCTAATTTCCACCTCCATACGCTGGAACAACACTCATAGATGGATCTAGTTTTTGCACTACAGCTTTATACGTTTCATAAACGTTTTTATAGTTTGGTAAATAATTAGCAATCTTTTCATTACTAAATGGTATTACTTTAAAATTCCTCCATGTATTTTTATTATAAGAAGTAAATATTAATTCATTGTTAACATTATCTATTTTTATTTTTACATCATCACCTTTTACAGTTTTGGTTATGTTTAAAGATGTCATTAAACCAACCATCTTATTATAATTTTGATCTTGTAATTGAGCTGATACAAAATTTCCTAATGAATATATTACTAAAGTATCATCAATCCATGTTACTGGTTGAATTACATGTGGATGTGCACCTATTACTATATCAACTCCATTATCAGCTAGGAATTGTGCAGAATCTTTCTCATATTCAGTTGGATTATGTGTATATTCAACTCCCCAGTGCATTGCAACCATTAATACATCAACTTGGCTACGTACGGCTTCTATATCCTTCTTAACTTGTTGCTTATATGCTTGATATTCAGAATCTCTATTAGGATCATTAATGGTTAAATTCGTAGGCCAAACATTTACCAAATAATCCTTTCCCTTTGGAACAGGAATACCATTTGTTCCATATGTATAACTTAGCATTGCATACTTTATGCCATTTTCTTCTCTAATTTGAACCTTATTTCTTTCTTCTTCTGAACTGTACGCTCCAACAGCTAAAACCTCATCTTCATGCTGTTTCCAATAATCTAAAGAAGACAATATAGCTTTTTCGCCTCTATCCATTGTGTGGTTAGTTGCTAAACTAACTATATTAAAACCTGCATCTATCATTGCATCTCCTGCTTCTTTTGGAGAATTAAATGTTGGATAATCTGAAAGACCAAGCTCTGTTCCACCTAATACTGTCTCTTGGTTATAATATGCCAAGTCGTAATTTTGTACTTTTTCTTTTATATATTCTATAATTGGTTTAAAATCATAACCATTTCCACCAGCTAGACTCTGTGCATCTTTATAAATACTACTATGTATTAAATTATCTCCCACCATTACTAACGAGGCACTTGTTGTAATTTCTTGTGGTTCCTTATTAGTAGTAACTACCTCTGTTTCACTGTTACTAGATACCTTTTCATCTACATTTTTACCATTTTGATTTGAAAGCAATATTATTCCTGCAATTACTATTGCAATCACTACCACTACTTTCAATAAATTACTTTTTTGCTTTTTTTTCTTCATAATTAGCCCCCTTATTTCTTTATTCTACATTATTATATCAGTCTGGAACTAGTTTTACAATGCTTAATGGAAATTTATTTTTATTCAATGCTAGGGACGTTACAATTCAGGTGGCTATTAAAGTAGAGTAGTCAAAAATTAAAATTATGTAA
>CAMPBM010000100.1 GCA_946637865.1 uncultured Lachnospiraceae bacterium
CAACTTCTCGCCCTTTTGAAAGCAAGTGATTAGGTTTTCATAGTAGTAACGTTTCAAATAGTTTTAATTTATAAAAGTGCAGTAAATTTGTTGCAAAAGCAACAAATTTACTATATAATGTTCCTACAAGAACAGGAGGTTCACAACATGAATTTACTAGAAAATGAAATTTCAATTTTTTTTGAAGAATTTTGTCATACCTGCAAAAAAGTAACCACAAGGAGCTTTAAAAAAAATGAAATAATAACAACATATATTGCTAAAAGGAAGCAACTTTGCTTACTTACTCATGGCGAAGCAGATTTAATACGATATGATTTTAGTGGTACTAAAACCATAGTAGAACATTATCTATCTAATAATATTTTTGGAGAAATTTTCTATAATGTAACCACAAACAACGAATTATTTGTGGAAGCGAAAACAAAATGTGAAGTTTTATTTTTTGACTACGATTTTATTGAAAACAAATGCACTTCAAACTGTTCATACCATAAAAAAGTAATGCAAACTCTACCAAATTTACTATTAATGCAGATAAATTCATTAAACACCCGAATTGAAATCTTAAGTAAACGTACAATAAGAGAAAAAATTTTAACATATTTCAATATTTTGGCTACAAAAAATATCACAAAAACCTTCGCTTTACCATTTTCGCTTACAGATTTAGCAGATTACTTAAGTGTAGATAGAAGTGCTATGATGAGAGAAATTGGATATTTGCGAAGTGATAAAATTATTGAGAAAAATGGCAATAGCATTACCTTGCTATACTAGAGAATACAGCAGTAATAGTTATAAAGCCTCTGTATTTTATATTGGATTATATGCAGTTATTATTTAGGATTATATAGTAATTACTTAAGATTATAGATAGTAATTATTTAGGATTATATAGTACATGTTTAGGGAGGATACTCTATAAAAGAATATCCTCCCTATTATTTATCAAAAAATTTATATTTAGTTAATGCTTAATTTCTATTTTCAACTAAGAAAAAAACAATTATCCTATACACCGATTAAACTTTAGTTCCACATTCTCCACAGAATTTTACTCCATCGCTTAATGTTGCACCACAGTTTTTGCAAACATTTGCTTCTGGTCTCTTAGTTCCACACTCTCCACAGAATTTGCCAGTTACCTTACTACCACAAGTTGGACAAATCCATTCGTTTGCGACTCCAACAGTACTTACCTGAACATTTGATACATTTTCAATTGGCTGAGTTGCCTGAGTAGGCTGTGTACTCTGATTAACTGGAGTAGCATTTTGTTGTGGATTAAATGCATTTTGCATAACACTACTTCCCATACCTCCTGTTGCCATATTCATCATGCCTACTCCCATAAATCCGTTTGCTGAACCATTTGGATTGCTTGCTGCTTTCTCCATAACGCTAAGCACACGACCTTGTTGCATTCTTGAATTAGCATTATGTTCATACTCTTCAATTTTTCTTTCAGAATCTGCATCTATTGTTACAGATTCAACCGAGAATACCTCAATTTGTAACCCTCTTCTTCTAACTGGTTCATCAAACACTTTCTCATCCATCATTTGCTTAATTTCGTCCGTTTGGCTTGGTAATTCTAGTACAGGAACTTTATGTACGGAATTTCCTAGTTCATTTAATACATTTTGGAATACTGCTACAACCTCTGAACGTATTTGCTCTGTTAAATCTGATACTCTGTAAGTATCTGCAGTACCAGCTATATTATTCATAAATAATGCAGGATCTACTAACCTAAATGTATATGTACCAAAACATTTAACCTTAACCCCCAATGGAGTAATAGCACCTGTCATTTCGTTTGGTATTGCATGTGACCAGTCTTGAAAAGGTACTGGTGCTGGAGTTCCAAATTTGTTTTTTATTATTTCTTTTATGTTGAAGAAAAATACCGCCTGTTCTTTAGCTGTTGCACCATTATATGTAAATCTCTGCCACATTTCCTTAAATACTGGACCAAACTGTCCTGCAAAAAACGATGGACTTGATGAAGTATCAAATGTATAAAATCCTTCTTCTGCTGTTGCATCTATAACTTTACCATTATCATATATAATTGCACACTGTCCAGGAGCAACAATAATTGTACTTTTATTAGTTATAACTCCTGTTGGTGTTGTCTTTTTTTTCATTAGAATGTCGTTTCCTAAATCCTCACATCTAATTGCCTCTTTCCATTGATCATGTAAGGTGCTTCCTATTGCACCCACTGCTGCTTTAATTAATCCCATAATATTACCTCCTAATTATTTATACTTGCATTATATAATATTAATAAAAAAATCTCAATACTTTATACTATTTATAGTCTTCCTTATATGAAATCATATACCAATTCTTCAAATTAATAGGTTCTATATACGTACCACAATACTGGCAATTTCCAGCACCTAACTGCTGAAGCGGAGCACCACAGTTTGGGCAACTTATTGTAAATGCCTTTTGATTATATTTAAACTGTGTTTCATCATATACATATACAAACTCCGTTGTGTATCTTGTTTGTTTCTTCAAATCCTTGAATTTCTTCTCTAAACGTCTATTGCTATCGTTAGAATAGTAATACTCTAGCGTACTTGAAATGGTAATAGTTGCTTTACCAGAAGATTTTAAATAACTTTTTATAGCATGTCGATGAAAAATTACTTCATCATATTTTATATTTATATTATCGTTCTTTAAGTCGGTTATCTTATCTCTAATGGCTGAGTACATATATATCAATTCATTATCATTACGTATATCATCAACTGATTTTTCTTCAATTGCATTAAATATCTTTACAAGATTCTTCTCTACTTTTGAAAACAAAAAGTCTTTATTAAAATCTCCAAAATCTCTAATAATAACCGGTTCTAATAACTTTGTCATACCATTTATACTTTTTTCCCTAGTGTATTCTTGTTGTTCTATACTCCTAAAATTTTTTATTGCGCTAGCAATCTCTTTAATACTTTCATGTCCAAACATTTTGGCTAATTTTATATATATTACTAATATTATTATTCCAAGACATGCTAATATTCCTAAACATGCTCCTAAAAAACCCATACCAAAACTCATAACATTTTTAAGGATATACCTTGTCCTCCTTTTCTTTTGAAGTAACAAATTTTCGATTTCTATTTAGAGCACTTTAGTGCTCCGCTACGGTTACATTACTCTTATCATGTAGTAAATAGGAAAATTCTTCGACTTTTATTTAAAGTGCTTTAGCGCTTCACTGCGGTTACATTATTTTTTATATTATATAAAAAACAGGTGTAACACATAGTCGCATTACACCTATTTTAATGTATTATCTAGCAGTTTTATATTTTATGAAATTAACTGTTCCCAATATTGAAAATAGTACTATTGCGATAATAACTGGCGTATTATTTGAACCTGTTTGAGGCATTTTCTCTGTAGCCTTATTTGGATTTACATTTTGAGTATTATTGTTCTTTGTAACAGTTTTAACCTCTGTTTGATTTTGTGTTGCAGGCTTTTGCTCAGCAGGCTTTTGTTCAACAGGTTTTTCCTCTGCTGGTTTTTGCTCAGCAGGTTTCTCTTCTGCTGGTTTTTCCTCTGCTGGTTTCTCTTCTTCTTGTATTGGTTCTTGAGGTTTTTCCTCTACTGGATTAACTGTTATACTAAAAGATACTTCTTTTCCTTTATATTCTAGCGTTACTGATGCATTTGAAACATCTGCTGTCTCACTTGATTTTAGTTTTACTTCTGCATCTGTCATATCTATTTCTATAAAATCCCCACTATTTAATGTTAACAATAATTTTCCACCTGTTAAATCGATTTTTTCACCCTGTGTATATACAGTTTTCTCAGGATTTGCTTTTATTGTTAAAGTTTCTTCTGATGGTTTATTAACTGTTATACCAAAAGATGCCTCTTTTCCTTCATACGCAACAGTAACTGTATTGTTTGCAGAATTTGCTGTGGCACTAGAATTAAGTGATATTTTTCCACTAGACATATCTACATCTTCTTCGCGTCCGTCACTGTATTTTGCAGTTAATACAAGACCACTTAAATCAATTTCTTCCCCTTCATTGTATGTAGTTTTACTTGGCTCTGTTTTTACAGAGATAGATTGTAGAGTTACACTATCTGGATCACTATAGTCTAGATTTTCCACATGAATCATAGTTACGTTCACACAAAAATGCTCATCTGTTTGTTCTTCTTCTTCTGCTTTTTCCATTGCTAGTACAATTGCATAGTAGTAACCTACCTGGTTTATCTGACGTGATTTTGTTATTGTACTATTTACGTCTATACTTTCATTTTCATCATTATAATCGGTAGCAAAATTAGCTATCTTACGTACTAATACTTCTCTATTCTCATCACCATTATTAATCTTATTTAAATCCTCCTGAATTTGCTCTAAAGTATATACCTTTTCACCTTCACTGTCAATTTGTTCTTGAGTAATTGAAGCCCAATAGAATTGAAGTGAAATTGGTTTGTTACCATCATATGTATTTGACATATTAAACGTTAAACTATCAGAAAGTTGAGAATTAGCATCAACATCTCTCGTTAAAGTACTATTCATTCCAAATGTTGAACCATCCCCAAAAGTATAAGTACACGAAGAAGAACACTCTCTATCTTCTTCTCCCTCTGCTAAAGTAAACATTGGCAATATTAAATTACCGATTAACATCAATACAATTGCCATAGATATTATTGACGTATATTTATACATCTTTTTCTTATTTGTCATATTATGACCTCCTTTTTAAAAAAATCCTACCCTTATTATAACATAAATAAGCAATTTGTTCAAGTTTTCGCCTTTTTTTATCATATACTATAATTATAACCTATATGATATTATTTTTTCAATAGTTTTTTATTATTTTGTTACAATTTTTCTAGTTACAACCAGTAACCTTTTGTATGCAAATTTTTTGTTACAGTTTAACAGTTTCGTCTTTTGAGTAGCCCAAACCATAGAATTATGTA
>CAMPBM010000101.1 GCA_946637865.1 uncultured Lachnospiraceae bacterium
TTACCAGCATAGCCAAAAATTCTTTTGAAAACATAATCAATTGTGGGGTCAAGTAGTTTCAAATAAGCATCTCCTTCTTTCTTTAATTTGTTTTTGGGGATTGTAGCAGAAATTAATTGCTACTAGGGAACATTTGAGTTTTCTCAAATGTAGTGATTAAAATGTTTTTATGATGTACATTAAATTTTAAAGTATTTATAAAGGTGAAACAAAATGTTTCTGTGTAAATAATAATATAAAAATTTGGAAAATGCAATAAATTTCGTGTACGAAATTTTTGCATTTTTCGACAGTGTTACAGTTCAGCCATTATTGGACGGCTTATTGCAAAAGCCCGAGGCTGACCTGTAACCAACAATCGAAGAAATTCCCTTAAATTTTACCAATTTCTGCTATACAAACATAAAAAAATGTGGTATAATACCCTTTAGGTATGAATTTTTATCAACAAGGAAGATAATAATTTAGAAAGGATGTTAGTATTTTAGCTTCAATATACAGCTAAATACTACAAATAAGGATGTAAAATGAACAAAAAAATAAATAAAAAAAAGAAGAGAAAGATGGAAAATATAAAATTAGCAAAAATTGATAATGTAAGAGATTTAGGAAAAACTAGAGTACAGTATGGAAGAATTAGAAAGCATAAATTATTAAGAGGATCTTGTTTAGAAAATCTAACCCAAAAAGATGTAAATCTTTTAGTAAATAAATATAAACTTGCTACAATTATAGATTTGCGTACATATAGAGAAATAGAAGAAAGCCCAGATGTAAGGATTACAAACGTGAACTATTTACATATGCCAATATTTGATAAAAGAGCACCAGGCATAACACATGAAAAGCATGGCCATTTTGAAAGGGAAAAACGAACAGATTTAGTGAAGATGTATAAAGAAATTCTATCAGGGGAACATTTGGAAAGAGTAGCAGAAATAATAAAAACTATAGTTAATCTACAAAGGGAGGAATATTCAGTATTATTTCACTGTACTGAAGGAAAGGATAGAACTGGTATTATAACAGCAATTCTTCTTATAATTTTGGGAGCTAGTAAGCAAACAATAATAGACGATTATTTATTTACTAATAAAGCTAAGAAAAAAAAGGTTTTTATATATTATTGGAAAACAAGATTATTTAAGTCAGATAGGGAAAGAGCAGAGAGAATTAAGGATGTATATTTAGCCAAACCAGAGTATATTCAGGCAGTTTTTAAGCTAATACAAGAAGAATGGTTTGGAGTAGATAACTTCATAAAATATGGATTAAAATTGAGTGAAGATGAAATTGAAGATTTTAGAGATAAAGTTACATATTAAACATATTTTAGAACTTTTTACTAAATTTGTTGGGGGACATTGACTAATAATATCTTAATTAAACTAAGATATTATTAGTCAATGTCCCCATAAAAAATCCAGGCTTGTAACTTGATAAATCTTGTTTACTGTGCTAATATAAATCTGCAAATAGTTATTTATTCATATTTAATAAAAGGAGGAAGATAAATTGGAAAATGTAATTGAAATAAAAAATCTAATTAAACAGTACAAAGAAGTAAGAGCAGTAGATGATTTATCATTTGAAGTACATAGCGGTGAAATACTTGGTTTACTAGGACCAAATGGAAGTGGAAAATCAACAACTATGAATTGTATTCTATCGTTATTAAATTATAGCAATGGTGTAATAAAAATATTTGGAAAGGAAATGAAGCCAGACAGCTACGATTTAAAATCAAAGATTGGTGTTGTATTTCAAGATGTAGCTGTTTTTGATGAGCTAACAGTGTATGAAAATATAGATTATTTCTGTGGACTATATATTAAAGATAAGGAAGAAAGAAAAAAATATGTAGAAGATGCTATTAATTTAGTCGGTTTAGGAGACTTTAAAAAATTCTACCCAAAGAAATTATCAGGGGGACTTTTAAGAAGACTAAACATTGCTTGTGGTATAGCGCATAAGCCTAAATTAATTTTCTTAGATGAGCCAACAGTTGCAGTAGACCCACAAAGTAGAAACAATATATTAGATGGGATAAAAAAATTAAGAAGTGAAGGCGCAACAATTGTGTACACAACTCACTATATGGAAGAGGTAGAAATACTTTGTGATAGGGTAATTATTATAGATAATGGAAAAATAATAGCTTCTGGAACTATAGACCAGTTAAAGAAATTGGCAAAAATAGAAGAAAAAGTGTCGGTTGAAGTTAATAATTTAGATGTTCAACACATGGAGAAAATTAAAGAACAAGAAAATGTAGACGAGGTTACTTATGATGGTAATGTATTACTTGTTACATATAAAGAAGGCAAAAATAATCTAGTAGATATTATAGATTATTTAAAAAAAGAGAGTATAAAATATAATAAAATTTATTCAGAAAGACCTACATTAAATGATGTATTCTTAGAATTAACAGGAAAGGAACTTAGAGATTAATGTTTTTTCATAATTTTAAGTATTCTTTAAAAACTCTCTTTAGAAGTAAATCCTTAGTATTTTGGACTTTAGCCTTCCCAATAGTATTAGGGACATTATTCAACATGGCGTTTGCAGATATAGGTAATAGTGAAAAATTAGATGTAATAAATATCGCAGTGGTTAATAATGACGATTTTGAAAAGAATGATGCATTTAAAGCTGTATTTGAGAATTTAAGTGATGAAAATAATTCTGAAAGATTGTTTAATACAAAATATGTAACTGAAGATGAAGCTGGTAATTTATTGAAAAATGAAGAGGTAATAGGTTATTTAAAAATAGATGACAATAAACCGAAAGTAGTTTTCACCACAAATGGATTTGACCAGACGGTATTCAAATATGTAGTGGAGGAAATAGAACAAACTAGTGATATTGTAAAAAATATTTCTGAAAATGATATTAAAGAGCAAATGATGTCAAAAAATGCAGATATAGATTATCAAAAAATCTATGAGAATGCACTAAAAATGGCTCAAGAGGATAATGTAAGATTACAAGATATTTCAAACAAGAATTTAAATGTAGTTATGATAGAATTTTATACTCTAATAGCAATGACGTGTTTATATGGTGGAATGTTAAGCATAACAGCTATAAACCAAAGTATGGCTAATATTTCCAATAAAGGAAAAAGAATTTCAGTTTCACCAACAAAAAAATCAAAAATTATTTTGAGTAGTCTTTTAGCAAGTTATGTTATACAACTCTTAGGACTAACTTTATTATTTGCGTATACAACAAAAGTTTTAAATGTAGACTATGGAGAAAAAACAGGATTAGTTGTACTGTTAGCAATGGTTGGAAGCTTAGCTGGACTGGCATTAGGAGTCGCAATTGGAACATTGTTTAAATCTAGTGAAAATGCTAAAACAGGAATTCTTACAGGAATTACAATGCTAGGTTGCTTTTTATCTGGTATGATGGGAATGACTATGAAGTATGTTATAGATAAGTCTGTACCTATTGTAAATAAAATAAACCCAGCTAGTATGATTACAGATGGATTTTACTCATTATATTACTATGACACATTAGATAGATATTTCTTTGATTTGGCGAGTCTGTTAGTTTTTGCGTTTATACTAATTGTAATTTCATTCTTTAGTTTAAGGAGGCAGAAATATGACAGTATTTAAAACATTTTTGAAAATATTAAATAAAAACAAGTTTGTTGTTATATTATACACTGTATTGTTATTGGTGTTTGGGGCAACAAATATGAGTGCTAACCAAAGCAGTACAACATTTACGGCAAGTAAGCCTAATATATTGATAGTAAACAATGATGAAGAAGCGGGCATTACAAAAAATTTTATAAAGTATATAAAAGAAAATAGTAAAACACCAGAAGTTAAAGATAATGAAGAAGCAAGAAATGATGCATTATTTTATGAAGATGCAGATTATATTGTATATATTCCTAAAAACTATAATAAAGATTTTTTAGATGGAAAAAATCCAGAAATAGAAATTAAACGAAAAGATTCATATAATTCTGCTTTTGCTGAAATGATGATAAAAAGATACATTAGTGTTGCAAGTTTATATAGAAAAGGTATAGAGTCAGAAGATGAATTAATAGAAAAAATTAATGAAACTTTGTCAAAGCATGTTGATGCACAGGTGGTTACAAAGCTAGATACTACAGGTTTAGCTAAAGCATCTTATTATTTTAATTTTGCAAGTTATAGTATTTTAGCGTGTTTAGTATATGTTATATGTTTAATACTGTCTGTGTTTAACAGCGAGAAGGTAAGAAAGAGAAACATTATAAGTAGTACGGACTATAAGATAATTAATAGAAAATTATTATTATCAAACTGTGTATATTCTGCAATTGTATGGGCTTTGTATGTTATAGCTGGTTTTATTTTGGTAGGAAATGTAATGTGGAGCGTGCACGGAATAATATATTTAATAAATTCTTTAGTATTTACTATTTGCGCTACGACTATTGCATTTATGTTTGGAAATATAATAACAGGAAAAGGTGCAGTAACTGCAATTATGAATATTGTTTCCTTAGGCTCAAGTTTTATGTGTGGGGTATTTGTACCACAGAGTATGCTACCAGATGTTGTTATAAAAATCGCCCATATATTACCTACTTATTATTATGTAAGGGTAAATGAAGCTGTGGCAACATTGGAGAATGTTAATTTAGAAACTTTGAAGCCTCTAATGGTTGATATGGGAATCGTTTTGGCTTTTTCATTGGCGTTTATTGTTATGAGCAATATTGTAGCCAATAAGAAAAGAAAAATTTAGTGAAACACTTGGGGACGGTCTTGTTTTGTTCCAAAAATGAAACAAAACAAGACCGTCCCCGATTGTTTGTTACTGTTTAATAGTTTTGTCTTCTGAGTAGCCCAAACCATAGAATTAAGTAGCGTGCTGAAATATATTAGTACGTAGT
>CAMPBM010000102.1 GCA_946637865.1 uncultured Lachnospiraceae bacterium
TGCATTTTGATAAAGCCGAGCCAGCAAGTCTGCGAAATGTTAATATATTGCAAGCTCTTACATAATTTTAATTTTTGACGGCTACCTGCACAAGTAAACCACCTGAATTGTAACTGTAACAATTGTAACACACCATTTTTCATTATTTTAAATATAAATATTGATTTATCGGCATATATATTATAAAATGAGAGCATGAAAAATTGTATAAGGTGATAGATTTGAATATAAAAATAAATGATTATAATATTAATTATGAAGTGGCAGGAGAAGGAAAACCTGTTGTATTGGTACATGGATGGCTAACGAACTTGGACACAATGAGACCATTACAAAACCACTTAAGTAAAAATTTTAAAGTTTATAATTTAGATGTTATTGGTTTTGGAAAGAGCGATTTACCTAAAAAACCGTTATCAAGCGAAGATTTTGCAGATTTTTTAAACGATTTTTTAGATGCTCTAAACATTGAAAATCCAATATTAATTGGTCATTCAAATGGCGGAAGAATGATAATTAACCTAGCAGGAAGAAATTTAAGAAAAATTAATAAAATAGTTTTAATAGATAGTGCAGGTATTGTCCCAAAAAGAAAGCCAAAATATTATGCAAAAGTGTACACTTTTAAAGCGTTGAAAAATATAACCAAGCTTTTTCCAAATACGGAAATGTTTAGAAATATAAGAGAAAGGATGCTTGGAAAGTTTGGTTCAAGTGATTATAAAAATTCTCCTGAGGTATTAAGAAAGACCATGTCTATAATAGTAAATGAAGATCAAAAGGGAGTAATGCCAAATATTAAGGCACCAACTTTAATTATTTGGGGTGAGAACGATACGGCAACACCGTTAGAAGATGCTAAAATTATGGAGAAACTTATTCCAGATAGTGGTTTAGTTGTATACAAAGGTAGAAGTCATTTTTCATATTTAGAAGAACTTCCAAATGTTTTGGTTGTTTTAGATGAATTCTTGAAAGATGATATTGGTAGAAGTTAATGAAGTTAAGAAAGGAGAGTATGGTATAAAATAGTACCATACAAATAAAAATGGGTAATTATTTATTATTAAATGCAATGTTAATCCTGTTGTATGTATATTATTATTATAAAATGAAACATGGATTCCATATGCTACAGTTAGAATCTTATATGAATGATAGGTATAAGAATTGGATGAATAAGAATAAAAAAGAAAAATTTACTCCAAGAGAATGTATAATGCTGGTTCCTACAATCATTACTATATTTAACACAATGGCGGGGCTAATAGTAGGACTAGTTTTCTCTGGTTTACTATTCTTTTCAAGGCAAATTTATAAAGTAAAAAAGCCTTTAGCATATACCAAAAGGGTAAAGAGATTATTTACTACCAGTACAATTATGTATTTAATTATGGCGGTGATTGGTAATGTATTTATTAACACATATGTATTACCAGTTATGCTACTTCTAATAAGTGTATTAATCGTATTATCTACATATTTGGTAATGGTTGTAAACTCAATAAATACGCCTATTGAGGAGAATATAAATAATGGCTTTGTAAAAAAAGCTAAAAATAAATTGCAGGATTTTAAGAATTTAAAAGTAGTTGGTATAACTGGAAGTTATGGAAAGACTACAACAAAATATATAGTTGCATCAATACTCTCACAGAGATATAATACATTAATGACGCCAGGAAGCTACAATACAACGCTTGGTGTTGTGAGAACAATAAATGAAAAACTTGAACCTACACACGAGATTTTCGTGTGTGAAATGGGAGCTAAAAATGTTGGGGATATTAAAGAAATTTGCGATATTGTTAATCCGGAATATGGTATTTTAACTGCCATCGGACCTCAACATTTGGAAACCTTTAAATCATTAGAAAATGTACAAAAGACCAAAATGGAATTAATAGATTCGCTACCTTCAAATGGCTGGGCATTTGTAAATAATGAGGATGAGAATATTTGCAAAATTAATTTTGAAAAGAATAATGTTAAATATGGTTTGAATAACAATTCAGATTATTATGCATATAATATTAGGATTGAAGAAACTGGCTCTATATTTGATGTACATACTCCGAACGAGGAAATTACAAATATAAAAACGAAACTGTTGGGTGAACATAGCATTTTAAATATTGTTGGAGCAATTGCAGTTGCACAGAAACTTGGATTAAATAAGGACGAGATAAAGGCTGGAATCAGGTTTTTGAAACCTGTACCACACAGATTAGAATTAAAGAAAAATCCGAATGGATTGATTATTATTGATGATGCATATAATTCTAATATCAAGGGAGCCAAAATGGCTGTAAAAACCTTGGGAAGATTTGAAAACAAGAATAGAGTTTTGGTAACTCCTGGAATTGTTGATTTGGGAGAATTTGCTAAAAAGTATAATGTTGAGTTTGGTGAAGAGGCAACAAAGTATTGTGACTATATAATTCTAGTAGGTGAAAAGCAGGCAGTTGATTTAAATGAAGGTATTAGTAATAAAGGGTATCCACAGGAAAAGGTATATGTTGCAAAGGATATAAATGATGCTTTCAAAAAACTATCTGAATTTGATGTGAGTAAAACTGTAGCACTTTTAGAAAATGATTTGCCAGACAATTACTTGTAAAAAACAATCTAATATGAAAGTTTACAAAAATGGGCTACATTAGTTAGTGAAAATATGTTAACTAAGCCAAATTATACCTTTTGGCTATAGTTATGAAAGGACGATGATAAATATGAAGATAAAATTAGGGGTTATTTTTGGAGGAAGGTCTGTTGAACATGAGATTTCTATAATTACAGCAAATCAGGCTATGAGCAATATAAACCAAGATAAGTATGAAATTGTTCCGATTTACATTAGTAAAAAAGGTTTAATGTATACTGGAAACGAATTGCTGGATTTAAAGTCTTTTAGAGATATGAATAAATTAGTTAATGGGTTAACACAGATTTCTTTGATAAATGATGGAAATACTATAAATTTAGTAAGATTTCCTGTTAAAAAATTTGGCGAGAATATTATAAATACAATAGATATAGCATTTCCAACAATGCATGGAACTAATGGAGAGGATGGTAGTATAGCAGGCTTTTTAGAAACTTTGAATATTCCATATATTGGTTGCGATATATTGTCAGCAAGTATCGGTATGGATAAAATAATGATGAGGAGAGTTTTAAAAGAAGTTGGTATTCCTTCTTTAGATTATATCGCTTTTTACTCTTGTGACTACATAAAAGATGAAGATACATATATTAAGCAAGTTGAAGAAAAGTTGAGATATCCAGTTATAGTAAAAGCAGGAAATTTGGGGTCAAGCGTTGGAATAAAGAAGGCAAAGGATAGATCAAGTTTAGTGGAAGCAATAGAGTATTCTATGCAATTTTCTGATAGAATAATGATAGAAAATGCTATTGTAAATCTAAAAGAAGTTAATTGCTCTGTATTAGGGGATATATCAAATGCTAAACCATCAGAGTGTGAAGAACCTGTGGGAAGTGATGAAATATTAAGTTATACGGATAAGTATATGGCTGGTAGTAAAACTAAAACTGGTACTTCTGGTTCTGCTAAGCAAGGTATGGCATCTTTAAAAAGAAAATTGCCTGCTGAGATTGATGATGAGATGAAAAGTAAAATTCAAGAATTAGCTGTTAAAACCTTTAAAGTACTTGGATGTAATGGAGTTTCTAGAATAGATTTCTTGGTAGATAAGGATACAAACGAGGTCTATGTTAATGAAATTAATACTATTCCTGGTGCGTTGTCTTATTATTTATGGGAGGCTACTGGAAAGAGCTTTTCTGATGAGATTGATGAGTTGGTTCAGATTGCTTTGAAGAGAAAGAGAGAAAGAGAGAATTTGGTATTCTCTTATGATCAAAATATTTTGGCTTTGAATGGCAATAAGATTGGAATAAATAAGTAGGTTGTCAAGTTGCCTAAAAAATCAAGTGTGACCAAGGGGGGACGTGTGTCCTTCCTCTTGCTCACACTTGATTTTTTAGGCAACTTGACAACCTACTTATTTATTCGAACATTATGCTATATAATAGGAAAGCAAACTCTGCGTAGCGGAGCACATGTGCTCCATTCATTGATATTTAGTATCAAGGCTGATCTGTAACAAAATAGTTACAGGTCAGCCTTGGTGCTTTTGCAATAAGCCGTCCAATATAAGAATTAT
>CAMPBM010000103.1 GCA_946637865.1 uncultured Lachnospiraceae bacterium
AGCAATTAATTATATCACTATCTGCTATTTTATATACAATTCCGCCTACAGTTCCACTTCCAGATATCATACCAGCATTGTAACAATCTTTAATTATGCTATTGTTTGTTGCGCTTCCAACAATTCCACCTAAGTTGTATCCGCTATTCGTGATTTGTCCTGAATTATGTGAAGAAATAATTTTGCTATTTACAGCACTTCCTACAATTGTTCCTGCACCTACATTACTATACATATCAACATTTATTTCGTTTGAACAAGATGATATTGTGCAGTTTTCTGAATAACCTACTAAAACGCCACTGTTCGTTCCACCAAAGCTTATTGTGTTATTTCCAATAATTTTTATATTTTTTATCTCACTATTTACTGCCTTTGAAATAAGACCGCAATATTGAGTACCAGCAATTATGCTAGGATTTTCTATTATTAAATTTTTAACACATGCATCTTCAATTTGACCAAATAGTCCTATACACGCATCTCCATTCTTCAAGTATAAATTACTAATCTTTTTATCGTTTCCATCAAAAGTGCCTTTAAAACTATTCCCTTTACATACAATATATCCTGTTCCCATATCATAACCATATGATGAACTTTCACTTCCTATACGAATAAATCCTGTAGTTGATGTAAGTATATTTATTAGATTATTCTTTTCTTCATCTGTTTTTGTTGGCATATAAGAATTTTTATCTTTAAAATCTAGGTCTCTTTTTAATTCTACTGTTACTCCTTCAAAAGTTTCTCCTAAATTTACCCTATTTGAAAGTTCTATTAAATCTTCAATGTAGTTAATTTCAAATGTTTGTGTATTTTGCTTATTTATTTTAATTGAACCCGGAATATCCTCATCTATATTGAAGTATACTGATTGAGATTCCTCATCATCAGACAATAAGTATCCATCTGCAGGTGCAACTTCAACCGCTTTATATAAACCTTCAGGTAAAGAAATTGTTATTTGACCATTTTCATCTGTTGTATATACATATAAGTCATTATAAATTTCAGGTGTATGGTTGCTATTTATATCTACTACATTTTTAATTTTTTCAAGATTATTATCAACCTTGTATATAGCAAATTTAGCACCTTTAATTGGTTGGTTTGTATCTTCATCAATTTTTGTAATTGTATATGATTTTAATTTCTGATTTGATGCAAGTATTTCTAATGAAGATGTTTTATTATCTATGTATAATATTTCATCAGATTTTTCATATCCAATAGGAGCTTTGTTTTCCGTGATATAACAATCATTGTCAGTATATGTATTTAAAGCATTTAGCGAAATATCTTTCATCTCTAAAACACCTGTATGAGTTTCACCTGGCTTAGCATATAAACCTATATGAACATAGTATTTTTTTCCTCTTTCTAATACTATAGAATAATTTTTTTCTTCTGTTTCGCCATTAAGCTTAAAAAATGTTTTTGCAGAATTTTTGTAATCTGGAGTTATATTATTTTCTGTTATTATGCAATATGCTTCTCCAACAGAGTTCATTCCTCTTTGTTTAAATGCAACATTTGTATTGAAGATATAATATTGTTCATACATTGGAGTATTAACTAGGTCTATTGTAAAGTAATTATCGTCATATACATAGCCTGATTGGCTATAACCATATCCAGTAGGGATAGATATATTATTATCACGATTTGTTCCCAAATCACATTTTATAACTTTATCTTTTCGGTATAATGAAATACTATTAATCTTAAAAGTTCCTGTATAACCTGAGCTATTATATGCATAAGTTCCTATATGCATATAATATTTTTTTCCACCTTTTAACACAATAGAATAATCACGTGCTTCTTCTTGACCGCTTATAAAAATAAATGGATTTTTCTCGTTTTTATAGTCAGGAACTTCACTTTTTTCTGTTATAATTGCAAAAGCATTACCTGCCCAACCTGAATATAATGATTGTGATGCATTTACTTTTACTAAAACATCATCTAGGTAGTCAGTTAAATTTATTTCAATTTTATCAACTCTATCGCTTCCGTATCTTCCGGAAACACTAGTACCTAATAAGTTTCTTTCAAATTTCCAAATGGCAAATTCACTTCCATTCAAAATTTTCCCTGTTTCTGCATCTCTTTTTAGTATGTAGAAAGCATTTGAATTTCTACGATTTGTTATTGTTGCTGAGCTATCTTTTGTAAAACCGTTTGATACAAGAATTGGTACTTCATCTAAACTCCAATTGCATAATGGTATTCCTATTTCATTTTGTAGAGAAAGTTTATTTTGATTTAATTGCTCTACAAAAAGCTCTGACTTTAACTTTGTTTCAGTTATTTTTTCATAATTTCCCGCAATGCTTACTGGAGCAGCATAATTTGCTGTACCTTCTAAATAATAACAATTTTTAAAATAATCTGTATTGCCCTTATAGGATAAACCGTACGTATTGGCATTTTCAGTTTCTGTAGTAATTGTTCCACTATTATAGCAATTTGCAATTTCGCATGTTCCATTCATGCTGTATAGGATACCTCCTGCTAAAGTAGCGTCAGAATCACCTTTAGTTATAACATTTCCATTATTGTAACAGTTGTATATTTTACTATTAGCTATATTATTTACTAGTCCTCCCGCACTGTTACTCGTAGATTTTATCGTTCCTGTATTATAGCAGTTAATAATCAAACTATCATCTTTTTCCACATATGCTATTCCTCCTGCAGGTGCATTTGCTGAAGTTATATTAGCATTATTATAGCAGCTATTAACCTTACTTCTTGTAATCTGAAAAGCAATACCTACTGCTGGATAACTAGTACTAATATCTTTATTGTTGTAGCAATTACTTATGGTGCTATCTGTTGCATAAAAGACTATTCCTGCTGCACTTGAACTTGTTGTTGTATTAATTACTGCATCATTATAACAGTTTAAAATTACACTGTTATTTTTGCTGTCACCTACTATTCCAACTATGCTTGCAGCTTTTGTAAGCTCGCCTTTATTGTAGCAATCAATTATTTTACTATTATTTGCATCATACGCAATACCAGAAGAAGTTCCATTTGTTTCAATTTTTCCCGTATTATAACTATCTCTTACTTCAGAGTCGATTAATTGATATACAATTCCGCTTGCATATCCACCAGTACAATTAATAAATCCAGAGTTGTAACTATTTTTTATTGTTCCTCCCTGTATACTATATGCAATTCCACTCGCCGGATTATTTGACTGTATTTTTGCTTGGTTATGGCAATTTTTTATTGTTACATTTTCTGATATTCCACTTATAATACCTGATGAATATTCTCCCGTGGTTCCTATAATATTTCCTGTATTAGTACATTTTTCTACTAAACCAAAATCTATTATTTGTCCTACTATACCTGCACAGTTAGCACTTGATCCACCAGTCCCAGTCGAAATTGCACCGCTGTTGTTACATCCAATTATTTGTACATTGCTTCCTTTTCCGACAATTCCGGCTACATTCTTTAATGTGTTGTAATTATTTGTATTATTTATAACAATATTTCTTGCATTTGAACAATTCTTTATAGTTGTATTATCAGCATATCCAACAACTGTACCATAATTTTCTATTCCTATACCTTCGATATTATTTTCTCCGGTAATTTTTACATATTCTATTGTACTATTATATGCTTCTGCTATTAGTCCTCCATTAGTTGCATCTGTTGTTTTAAAGTTTGCATTTTCGATAGTTAAATTTTTAATATAACAATTTTCTATTTTTCCAAATAACCCATTTTCTGTTGTAGAAGCGATATTTCTTATAGTATGATTATTTCCATCAAAGTTTCCTCTAAATGTATTATTCTTTCCAATTGTTATTAGGTTCTCATCTATGTTATTTAAATCATTCATCAACTTTAATGTTTTTCCTTCATAATCATCTTCACCAGAATTAACTTTTTCTGCTACAGTTTTTAAGTCATCAATAGTGCTAATATTTACAATTGTTCCTTCTCGGTAGTTAGTATCCACTGTTGTCTGACTTTGTGTTTCTGTATCCTCTATCTCAAAGTATATAGTTCTTAAGTTTTCGTCTTTTTCTAATACATATCCATTAGCTGGTTGAACTTCTACTGCTTTGTAAAATCCTTC
>CAMPBM010000104.1 GCA_946637865.1 uncultured Lachnospiraceae bacterium
TAAGCATAATGCATTCAAACACCAATATTGCAATATTTGGGAAATTTTGGGTTGGTTGCCGAGAGAAAAAATATTAAAAATAAAAATTTTTGAAAATGTAATCTTCGGATTCAACAGTTCCTAAGCGTTACACCCTTGAGCCTCTCCGCAGAGGGCAGCTTGCGCACCCTCAAGTGGTGTTACTGCTAAGGAACTGTAAGAATCCTACGTTAACATTTTCAAAAATTTTTATTTTTAATATTTTCTTCTCCGAATAAGATGGAAATATTTCCCCTTATATTGCAATATTGGTGTTTGAATGCATTATGCTTATCTAAATGTAAGACCGTCCCCAAATGTTTCAAGGCTGACGAGTAACAAACAGTAACGTATACGGAAAATCAATCAAATAATTAACTAGTAAATAATGAAAATATATGATATAATATAGAATATCTTATCAAATATCTTAAAAAATTGAAGAAATAACATGATGAAAATATTTCATAAAATGTGAAAATTATGCATATAATTAATAATAGCAATTGTTAAGGAGGAAGTTATGGAATATACGAATGATGTTATTGTATCTAAGAGTTACAGAAAAGACAAAATAGTAGGTAATGTATATGAGAAGAAGGGAAAAATAATCAAAATAATAAAATGGTTAAAAAAAGATAGTTATTTTTTTGTTTCAAGTATAGTAT
Organism: uncultured Lachnospiraceae bacterium; assembly: GCA_946637865.1. Taxonomy (GTDB): domain Bacteria; phylum Bacillota; class Clostridia; order TANB77; family CAG-508; genus CAG-492. Next base: position 687 of record CAMPBM010000104.1, read on the forward strand.
CGATGGTAGCACTTGGAGTAGATTTCTTGATAGTTAAGAAATTCATTGAATTAATAAATTTATTGTGAAGGAATGAGTAAAGATGAATGTAGCAAACAATTGGAAGGATTATGAAATAATTGATATGGCAAATGGTGAAAAATTGGAGCGATGGAAAGATATAATTCTAGTACGTCCAGACCCACAAATTATATGGAGTAAAAAATCGTTTCCACAAAAATGGAGTAAGATAAATGCTAGATATAATAGAAGTAATACAGGTGGGGGAAGTTGGGAGTATAATAAAAAAATGCCAGCTTCATGGGAAATTAAATATAAGGAATTAACATTTAACATAAAACCAATGGGATTTAAGCATACAGGGTTGTTCCCAGAGCAAGCAGTAAATTGGGATTGGATGATTGAAAAAATAAAAGGTGCAAAGAGTTACGAAAAGAGTAACGAAGTAAAAGTGTTAAACTTATTTGCATATACAGGTGGAGCTACTGTAGCATGTCTTTCAGCTGGTGCATCTGTATGCCATGTGGATAGCTCAAAAGGTATGGTTTCGTGGGCAAAGGAAAATGTTATTTCGTCTGGATTACAAGATAGACCAGTTAGATATATAGTTGATGATGTTGTAAAGTTTGTTAATAGAGAGATAAGAAGAGGAAATAAATATGATGCAATAATTATGGATCCACCATCATATGGCAGGGGGACAAATGGAGAGGTTTGGAAATTTGAAGAAAATATATCTAATTTAGTAGAGCTATGTACAAAAGTTTTATCAGATAAGCCTTTGTTTTTCTTAATTAACTCGTATACTACAGGAATTTCTAGTATGGTACTAGAAAATATTTTAAAGCTAAATATAAAGAATAAAGGCACCTTCAGTAACGGAGAGATAGGATTACCAATGACAAATTCAAATCTGGTGTTACCATGTGGAATTTTTGGAAGATGGGAGAGCTATGAGGAATGAATTATAAAATGCAAAAATTAAATGTGCTATATGAAGATAATCATATAATAGTAGTTGAGAAAATTGTAAATATACCATCACAAGCGGACAAGACCGGAGATATTGATATGCTTACTGTAATAAAAAATTATCTGAAAGAAAAATATAATAAGCCTGGAAATGTATATTTGGGGCTAGTACATAGATTAGATAGACCAGTAGGGGGAGTGATGGTATTTGCCAAAACCTCTAAAGCTGCGGGAAGACTTAGTGAAAGTATAAGGGTAAAAGAATTTGAAAAAAAATATTTGGTGGTTGTTAATGGTAAAGTAACACCTACAAAAGGAACATTTGAAGACTATTTGCTAAAAAATGAAAAAAAGAATATGAGTAAAGTCGTTCCAGAAAAAACAAAAAATTCTAAATATGCTAACCTAGACTACGAGGTTTTAAAATACAACGAAGAAATCAACTTATCAGTTGTTAAAGTGCATATTCACACAGGAAGGCACCACCAAATTAGAGTGCAATTCTCTAGCAGAGATCACAGTATATATGGTGACCAAAAATACGGTGGGAGAGGGCATGGAAAACAGATTGCACTTTGGGCATACAGCTTAGGCTTCCCACATCCTATTACAAAGGAAAAAATGGAATTTAAAGTATTGCCAGAAATTAACGGTACCTGGAAGATTCTAGAAGGAATTGATGTTGTGTAATAAGAAAAAAAGATGATGAACTAAAGTTTTATAGGCAAACTATTTATGGTGAAGTACTAAGAGAAAGAAATTAATAAAAATAAAAATTCTGTGTTAACATTTTAAGAATTTTTATTTTTGTTAATTTCTTTCTTTAAATATGGTAAGTGTACATTTCTTTAGAACTAATCCCCTTCGTAGAAGAGCACAGTGTGCTCCAACAATCTTTCTGGTAGATTCTTCGGAACTAATTTTAACCGTCGTAAAATAAAAAAGTAGGCTCCAAAGCGATTCAAAATCGTCATAACAACTAATATTTTACTACCAATTCCTGTGTAAACAAAGTCCCATCGGCACTAGTCTCCAATACAACATTTGGATGTTTTCGCAATATCTTCTCAACCTGATACAATCCAATTCCATGACTATCTGTATCCTTTTTCTTAGAAGTATAACCCCTTTGTGATAATTTCTTAATATCAATATCTGTATTCGCATATGTATTTTCTATAGTTACTATTTGGCATCTATTTGGTTTAATATCACGAATATCTATAGTTATTACTTTGTCATCGCACATAGAGGAAGCTTCAATAGAATTATCCAAAAGTATTCCAAGTATCCTACAAAAATCATATGAATCCAAATTAAAATTATCAAAATTAATAAAAATCTGCAGATTAACTGTTATACCTAATTCTTCAGCTTTATGATATTTTGAAGCTACAATATTATAAATAGCTGGATTATTAATAATGTTCGGATTAAGTGTTGACAAAGTATTATTTATATTACATTCAATAAGTATGTTGTCATAGTATCTTTTTAAACCATCTAAATCCTTCGCATATATTAGACCACCAAGGGCAGTTATTATATTTGAAAAATCATGCCTAAATCCACTCATGCTATTATTAAAGCTTTCTAAGGATTTATTATGAAGTTCTGATTTTTCTAATTCTTGTTTAATGTTTTCTATTTGTTTTCTTTGAACAAATATGTATAACCCAACAATGCAATATATAGGTATATTAATAAGTATACCTATAACCATACTTGTAGAAATAAAATTATTATAGTACAAACAAGATAGCAATACTATTAAAAGCATTATGAAAAGTAAAAACAATACTAGTAATTTTCTATCCTTTCTAGATATATAACTAAATACTTTATCTTTAGTAGCCAAAACTTTTATGAAGTTTTGAGTCAGTTCCATAAGATTCTAACCTCCAGTGATATAAATAAAATATTTTTATACAAACGTCCTTCATGGATTCGTTATATTATTCAAATATATCTGCAAATATGATAAAAGTCAAGAAAAAATGGAAAAAATTTCCAAAATAATACATTATTTTTGACAGTTTGAAAATCGTATTTTCAATAGTAAAATGTAAACAGTATTGCTATGAAAAAACATACAGTTTTTGTAAAAAATTGTAAAAAACGGTTAATAAAATGTTATAATTCACGGCTTATTGCAAAAAACATGAATTGTAACAATAAAATTTTATAATCATAAATTCTCGAGAGGCTAATATTTATTAAGTATAAAAACAAATAGTGGAGGTATAAGTTTGAAAAATATAACTTTATTAGTTATTTTTAATCAAATTTTATGCCTTTTCAAGGTTACAGGTCAGCCTTGGGCATTTGCAATAAGCCGTCCAATATAAGAATTATGTAATCACTTACAATATATTAACACTCCGTAAGCTTGCTGGTCGGTTTAATCAAAAGATAAA
>CAMPBM010000105.1 GCA_946637865.1 uncultured Lachnospiraceae bacterium
ATATTGCTAGCTCTTACATAATTCTTATATTGGACTACTCAACTATAATGGCTGAACTGTAACGGTGAAGTTACAGTTCAGGTGAAACGTTTGGGGACGGTCTTGTTTTGTTTCATTTTTGAAACAAAACAAGACCGTCCCCGAATGTTTCAAAAATGAAACAAATTAAGACCGTCCCCAAATGTTTCACCTAATACACTGTAAAAGGTGACAATTTAAATCTAATTTTCCCTATTATATTGTTTCTTAAAATACAACCAATACTCCTACTATCTAAAGAAGTTCTTCTATTATCTCCTAATATAAAAACACTGCCATTTGGCACTATGTACGGAAATTTTATATTACATTTTCCATAATCTAATTCTCTTACATAACTTTCCTCCAACTTCTCATTATTAACGTATATGGTTCCATCATCTTCCATATAAACAGTATCGCCTTCCATTGCTATTACCCTTTTTATTAGAACCTTGTCGTTATAATAAAAAGCTATCATGTCGCCCTTCCCATAGTCAAAGAATTTAGATGTAATTAATAGTTCGCCGTTTCTTAAGTTTGGTTCCATACTGCTTCCACTTACTTGCAATACTCTAAATAATGAAGTTGCTGAAATAATAGCTATTGCAACAACTACAAGACTTGCAAAGAAAAAAGATCTTATAAATATTAGTTTTCTTTGCGTTTTTTTTCTCCTAGTTAATTCTTCTTCTAGCTCTTTTATAGATATACTAATTTTGTTAGGTTTACGATTTATATACTTTTTTTTATCTATTTTTTTTACTTTAAATGTGTTCTTTTCCTTTAATAAAGCATCTATATTTTCTGTTCTTTTGGCTTTCTTTTTTCTTATCGGAACATCTGTATTTTCCGTTCTTTTTACTTTTTTTGAAATGTACTTTCTACGCTTTTTCCCTTCTGATGATAGTTTCTTTCGCTTTAATTTTGTTTTATGAGGCTTAATGGTTTTCTTACTTTTTCTCGAAAATACGGTTTTGATTAACTTTCCAAATAATACTATTGGCAACCCAATTTTTTTTAACATTGCCCCTAATAATTTTATGAACATGATAATATGCATCATAAAAAACAAGAACACCGTCTTGCATACAAACAATAATTTTTTTATACACATCAAAAATTTGTTGTATGATTTATGTCTAAAAAGAACCAAACCAGTAGGTGGTATTGGTATAAGACTTTTGCAATCTTTTGGCGATGTGCTGATTTTCTTTTTTTTACAGGTATTTTCATTTCTTTCATCCTTAGTTATATTCTGTGCATTCTCTTGGAAATCTTGATTGCTCTTAACTGCTTTTATACTGCTTAAATATTGGTCTGCCGCTTCTTGTGCCACTTCAAATATTCTGTTTAACTTTAATGAAGCCTCTGCAATTGAGCCAGCCTCTTTAAGATTTATTGTTCTATTTTCTAGCTGTTTTTCTAGATCCTCTACATTACTTTTCAATTTTTCTATTTCTTTTTGTTGCTCGTATATAATAGTTAATAATTCAGTTTTTCCTAGTTTATGCATTTTCTTATCTTGCATAACTAACCTCCAAAACGTTCTATTGGTATAGAAAGGAGCACATGCGTGCCCCTTTATTTTTTAAACCTCCATGATTATTGGAAGAATCATAGGATTTCTCTTCGTTTTTTGGAATATATACTCACGCAAATTATCTTTCAAAGTAGTTTTAATTGTTGACCAATCTGTAATATTTTTATCCTCAAATTTCTGGACTTCTACTCTAATTTGTTTTTTAACATCATCCATTAAATTTTCTGACTCTCTAACATAAACAAATCCTCTAGAAATAACATCTGGTCCTGAAACAATTTCTCCAGAAGCTGAATCCATTGTCATAACAATTATAATCAAACCGTCTTGTGATAGATGCTGTCTATCTCTTAAAACTATGTTTCCTACATCACCAACGCCTAGACCGTCTACTAATATTTTACCAGATGGAACAGATGTTGTTATTTTTGCTTCATTTTCGTTTAATTCGAGAACTCTACCATTTTCTAACATAAATATATTCTCAGCTGGAATTCCCATTTTTTTAGCGCTTTCAGCATGAGCTTTTAATTGTCTATACTCACCATGAACTGGTAAAAAGTACTTTGGTCTAACTAAGGCTAGTATAAGCTTTTGCTCTTCTTGGCAAGCATGTCCTGAAACATGTATATCCTCTAGTGCGCTATACACAACCTCAGCACCAATTTGCATTAACTTATCTATCACCTTTGAAACTAATTTTTCATTTCCTGGTATTGCAGTAGCTGAAATTATTACTAAATCGTTTGGTGTAATTTCAACCTTTTTATGCTCGCCGGCTGCCATTCTTGTTAGTGCAGACATTGCTTCACCTTGGCTTCCAGTTGTAAGAATTGTTAATTGGTCGTCTGTATAGTTTTTTATCATATCTATGTCAATGAAAGTATTATCTGGAACCTGTATATATCCTAACTTTCTTGCGACCTCTATCATATTTATCATACTTCTTCCACAGACTGCAACCTTTCTTTTGTTCTTTACAGAACAATTCAATATTTGTTGAACTCTGTGAACATTTGAAGCAAAGGTTGCTATAACAATTCTCTTTGTACAGTTTAAAAACAATTTTTCAAATACATCCCCTACTGAACTTTCAGACATTGTATAGCCTTTTCTTTCAGAGTTTGTACTATCTGATAGTAACGCTAGAACACCCCTATTTCCTATTTCTGCAATTCTTCCAAAGTCCATTATTTGGTCATCTATTGGTGTTAAGTCTATTTTAAAATCACCTGTATGCAACACTGTACCAACAGGAGTGTGAATAGCTAACATTACGGAATCTGGAATACTGTGTGAGCTTCTAATAAATTCCACTTGTATCTTTCCAAAATTTACAGTTTGCCCTTGGTCAACTGTGTACAATTTCGTTTTACGTAGTAATTTATGTTCTTCTAACTTATTTTCAATTAGCCCTATAGTTAATCTTGTAGCATATATAGGCATGTCCACTTGCTTTAACACATACGGAATTGAACCTATATGATCCTCGTGTCCGTGAGTTATAACTAAACCTTTAATTTTTTCTTTATTTCTTACTAAATATGTTACATCCGGTATAACTAAGTCTACACCTAACATGTTATCTTCTGGAAATTCCAATCCACAATCCACTAGTACGATTTCGTCATCATACTCAAAAACTGTTATATTTTTTCCTATTTCTTCAAGTCCACCTAGTGGTATTATTTTTAGATTTGGTTTCTTAAATTCAAATTTTACATCAGGGTTTTTATCTGTTTGTACACGATTGTTTTTATTCTCTTTTCCTCTTGTTTCTTTCCCTTTTGATTCTCTTCCTATACCTTCTCTATTTAGTATACCATCTACATTTGACATCTCTTTACTGAATTTTTCTCTTATTGCATTGCCTTTAGATTTTTTATTTAATACCTCTTTGCTTTTCTCATTTTTATTTCCTTCTCTTGTTTGAGTTTTTCTTCTTTGACTATCAAGACTCATTCCATTTCTTTTCTCGCTGTTTTCGTTTACATTCTCTTTGCTTATTTTTCTAGGTATTTTTTCTTCTCTCTTTCTTCTTTCAAAATTTTCTCTTTCTTTTGTGCTTCTACCAGTCTTTTCTTTACTTATAACTTCATTTGTCATATAAAATTATCTCTCCTTTTCTATTTTTATTTTTTCTTTTAGTTAAATTCATATACATTAATATTATAAAAAATTGCCACAACAAAAAAATAGTTTATCTATTGCTATAAACCACATAATTAATATTTTATTTTTCCGAACTCATTCTACAATCTCTTATTAATATTTATCCACACCATAAATAAATATTTATATACAAATTTAATCTCATTTTCCCCTGTACAGGGTACTAACCGCTTACTATTATACTATTTTCAAGCATTTCTGTCAAGTAGATTTCAAAATGTTAAAATTTGGTTACAGTTCGTCCGTTACAATTCACGGTCTATTACTGTAGAGTAGTAAAAAATCAAAATTATGTATG
>CAMPBM010000106.1 GCA_946637865.1 uncultured Lachnospiraceae bacterium
ACATAATTTTAATTTTTGACTACTCTACTTTAATAGCCACCTGACCTGTAACCAATATAACCAAAAGATAACATAATTTGGATATGAAACTTGAAATTAATAGTTTTGTATGCTAAAATGTAGTGCATATGGAAAGTTTAATTTATTGAGATATACAATATCTAAAATATTAAAGTCATAAAATAAGTGGATTGTCTCCAATTTGAAAAATTTGAAAAATTCGAATAATTTGAAAGATTTGAAAAATTCGAATAATTTGAAAGATTTGAAAAATTCGAAAAAAGGAGCGTCGCAAATTTAAAGAAAGGATAGATGAATATGGATTACAAAGATTTAGCAAATTTAATATTTCCAGATGCAAAGGATATTTCTTATTATGAGGAAAAATATCCTAAGAGGAACTTACCAGAAGGCGCAATGGTTGTAAGGGTAGCACCAAGTCCAACAGGAAATGTTCATATAGGAACTATAGACCAAGCGTTATTGAACAAGAAATTAGCAAAGCAAACAGGTGGAGTATTTTTTGTAAGAGTAGAAGATACAGACCAAAAGAGAGAAGTTGAAAATGGAATAAAGCAAATAATAGATTCATTAAAAAAGTTCGATTTAGAACCAGATGAAGGAATGATAACAGAGACGGAATCTAAAGGAAATTATGGACCATATAGACAATCATTAAGAAAAGAGATATATGAAGCGTATGCGAAATATATGTTGGCACAAGGGAAGGCATATCCAAGTTTTGAAACACAGGAAGAATTAAATGAGCTTAGAGCAAAGCAAGAAGCTGCTAAGGTTAGAACTGGATATTATGGAATCTGGGCAACTTGCAGAAATCTATCTGTCGATGAAGCTGTTGAAAAGATAAAGGCAGGAGAAGATTATATTATTAGATTCAAATCACCAGGTAGAGAAGATAGAAAAATAAAGCATAAAGATGTGATAAAGGGAAATGTTGAATTCCCAGAGAATGACCAAGATATAATTATTATAAAATCTGATGGATTACCTACATACCACTTTGCACATGCAGTAGATGATCACCTTATGGGAACAACTCATGTATTAAGGGGGGATGAGTGGCTATCATCTGTTCCACTTCACTTACAATTGTTCCAAGAGTTAGGCTTTAAACCACCTAAATATGCTCATACACCAACACTTTTGAAAAATGATAATGGTGGGAAGAGAAAAATTAGTAAGAGAAAGGATCCTGAAGCAGCAGCTTCATACTATGAAGAAGCAGGAATTCCAAGCGCATCAGTTAAAGAATACTTACTAAACATAGCAAACTCAACATTCGAAAATTGGAGAAGAGCAAACCCAGATAAATCAATAGATGAATTTGATTTCCAATTAAACAAAATGAGTGTAAGTGGTGCATTATTTGATATGGTAAAATTATTAGATGTATCAAAAAATGTTATTTCAAGATATTCAGCTGAAAGAGTTTACGACGAAGCTTCAAAGTGGGCATCTGAATATGATGAGGAGCTAGCTGAAATTTTAAAGGACAAAGAATATGCTTTACAGGTATTTGGAATTGAAAGAGGAAACGCCAAACCACGAAAAGATTTAGCAAAATGGTCAGATGTCAAAGATACTATTTCATATATGTATAACGATAAATTTGATAAGAATGCTGAATTTGAATATGGAAAAATCTCAGATAAAGAAGAAATTACAAAAATTACAAAGCTATATATTGAAAAGTATTTTAATATAAATGACGATAAAGAAACGTGGTTTAATAAGATTAAGAATTTAGCTGAAGAGTTAGGATATGCTAGAGAAGTAAAAATATACAAGGCAGAACCAGAAAAATGGCCAGGTCATGTAGGTGATATTAGTACGGTATTACGCGTTACACTTACAGGAAGACAGAATACACCTGATTTATATGAGATTATGCAAGTATTAGGTGAGGATACTATTAAAGATAGATTGAGTTAAAAAAGTATGTTACTATTCACGGCTTTTGCAATAAGTCATAAAAAATCAAAAATACGTAATTGGCATACAATCTTAAACTAGCAAGAAAAACTTATAGTTTTCATATAGAAATTCCAAATAGAAAGAGAAGTGATTTTATTGGAATATAGCATAGGAGATATAGTAAAAACGAAAAAACAGCATCCATGTGGGAGCAAACTTTGGGAGATTACAAGAATTGGAGTTGATTTTAAACTAAAGTGTTTGGGCTGTGGACATAGTATTATGATAGAGAGGCAAAAAGCTTTGAAAATGATTACCAAGAAAATTGAAGATTTTCCTACCTCTTAAATAATAGGATGGCAATGCCCTCGTAGCGGGCTACTAAAGTGCTCAAAAGAAAAATCGAAGATTTTTATTATTTCGTGTTGACAGGAAAAATAAATAAACAATAGATATAAAAACAAGGGGGCTTAGATTATTGCTAATCAAGCCTCCTTATTTTTACGTAATTAGTTAGTATACACTAGATTCCTTTCCACCAAGGGACTTGATAAAGTCCTCAATAGCAAATGCTAACACCATTGACTTAACGTTAGGTACGAAAAGTATTTTCGACGAGGTGTAAGCGTGAATTTCTGGAAATTTCTGATTCACTGCTGATTCTGCAGCTTGAGCCGACACAACACTATTAAACGTGTATGGTGTCGTCTGAACGGGTCTTTTGTTGTTTGTTTCTTTTTCGGTCAACATATGCGTAACCCTCCAAAAAATAATATTTATTGTCACTTGTGACAACATGCGTATAATATATCATAATAAGTTAGTTAGGTCAATAGCAAAATGAAATATTATTGTGAAAATGGTTACGGTTTAACGCTTTTTATAAAATAATCCGCCCAAACCATAGAATTATGTAGCGTTCTGAAATATATTAATACTCCGTTCGTTTACTGGCGATTAGATTTGAGAAAAAGACATAAGGTGGGAGCGCCAAAACTGCGCACTCCACTACGTATTAATATATTTCAGAACGCTACATAATTCTATGGTTTGGGCTACTCAAAAGACGAAACTGTTAAACTGTAACTGAAAATGGTTACAATTTCGAAATCAAATAAAGTAGAAAATGTATCTATGCGAAGTAAAAAAGGATTCATCCAGACCCTAGCGGCTATCATAGAAAAATTATATAACTGGAAATTTTTATAGCACAAGAATATAGTGTAGAAGAAAGAATAGTAAGCGCTCAATGTGAGCACTTACTATTCTTTAGGATTAAACAATTCGTTAAACTCATTCCACCCTAAAACCTTTACAGCAGGGTAGTCGGACGAAAAATTTGTAATAATGTTCTTAGTATTATCTGTGGAATCTAAATCAAGAACAATTATATTTTCAAGACATTCTTCTTTTCCATATAGAATTCTAAAGCAGAGAGAGCGCAAAAAACCTTCTATAACATTCTCTTGATTTTTAACAGCCACAATTATATTTATTCCATCGGACTTTATCTTGTTACAAGAATGTATGTAAAAAATATTTTTTATTATCTCAATAAGACCATATATTGCACATATCCAAAATAGACTGTTAATTAAAAAATCGACCATAGTGGAAATCACCTCTTGCTTTATAATATGACATATATTTTTTTATGTGAAAAAAGCAGGAAGAAAAAAGAAAAAGACCAGAGTAGCTGGTCAGAATCAAATCAACAAATTAATTGTTTGTCACAATAGCAAACTATCGGCTAATTTTGCTAAGATAGAGCTTATGTGAATCTTATGTACATTATAAAAAATTTTCTTTAGTGAGAGATAACATCTTATTCACTTTGGAATAGGATTCTTGGAATTTTATTCAAAGTTCCAAGTTAACCTAAGCAATAGTATAGCTTAGAGTGATGTTGTATGACGCATGTGCATTTTATACAAATATTCTATGTTTTTCATAGATACAATTTAACATAGTTTTAATAAAAAAGCAATAGACTTTTTAAATTTTTTATGGTAGACTATAATCATGGTTACAGTTCAGGTGGGTTACTTTTGCAGGTAGCCGTCAAAAATTAAAATTATG
>CAMPBM010000107.1 GCA_946637865.1 uncultured Lachnospiraceae bacterium
AACTGTAGTAGCTTAACAAGTATAACAATCCCAGAAGGAGTAACAAGTATAGGAAATAATGCATTCCAATACTGTGATAGCTTAACAACAGTCTACTACACAGGCACAGAAGAACAATTTAATGCAATAACAATAGGTTCAAATAATACACCACTTACAAATGCAACAAAAATCTACAACTACGAAGCCCCATAAACACTGAAACATCACAAATGTCTCAATATAACAGTTTACAACTATGATGCAAACTCATAAAATATACAAACAAAAAATAAACAGTAACCTGATATCTAACCAACAACAAAAACAAATAATCTAATGAAGACTACTTTTCAAACATTGAAAAATTATTATCAGGTATAAAAGAGAAGACGTAACATACATAAAAAATACTACAAATGATAAATTGAAGTATATTTTTAAACCTAAAAATATTAATTAAAGGAGTAATATTAGTTATGAAGAAAATGAACAAAAAAGTAAAAGCCGTGTTATGTACTGCATCAATCATAGGAGTTGTAGGAGTAGCAGGAGTTATGGCATATTTTACTGACACAGATAACGCAACAAACACTATAACAATAGGAAAAATTACAATTGACTTAACCGAGCCACTATGGGATGCAACAGTAGCAGATAAAACAAATGGTGATAAAAATAATAATAATATACCAGACTACGCAGAAAATGTAGCACCAAATACAACAGTAACTAAAGATCCACAGGTACAAAATACAGGAATTAACCCTGCATATGTATACTTAAAAGTAACTATTCCAGCGAAAGAAGTAATAACAGCAAATGAAAACGGAACATTAAAAAACAATGGAAATGCAGTGGCAACACAATTATTCACATACAATTTAGAAGAAAACTCAAAATGGGTTGAAATTGAAGGAGAAAGAAAAACAAATATAAATACAGAAACAAATAAAATAGAATCATACACATATGTATATTACTATAACCAAGCATTAGCACCAAATGCAACAACAGATAAATTATTTACGCAAGTAAAATATGAAAATGTAATAGAAGGGCAAAATGATGAAGCAACAGTAAATATAGATATAGTAGCATATGCAATTCAATCTGATAACCTACCAGAAGGAACAACAATACCTCAGGCATATACTACCTTGTATACTAATCAACATGCTAATGATTAATGCGACAGGGGGACGGAGAAATTTTCTCTGTCCCCCTGTCGCAGCGTTGCTGGTCAGCCTTGAAACATTTGGGGACGGTCTTGATTTGTTTCAAAAATGAAACAAATCAAGACCGTCCCCAAATGTTTCAAAGCTGACCAGTAACGTCGTAGCAACTTTTGCAGGTTTATTTCAATAAAAAATATTGTAAAGCAAACACGCCGTATGTTATAATATCAAAAGTAATAAAGGAGTAAAATACAAAAATAAAATAAACCACATACAAACTATAGAACGCACAATAAACTCTATTTTCAAAGGAGAAAAGGAAAATGGGAATAAGAAGATTATGCAAGAGGATGAAAAATATACGAGCAAATTAAATAAATATCCAGTAATATATATAACATTAAAAGACGTAATGTATGGTTCATATGAAGATATGTTAAAAGCAATAAAAACAGCGGTAAATGACATGTATCAAGAGCACAGGTATTTATTGGAAAGTGACAAAATATATGAAGAAGAAAAAGACAAAATAAAAGATATATTATGGGTAAGAGAAGATGTAGAACCACTAAAAATAAGTATAAAAGAATTAAGCAAATATTTATATAGGCAATATGATAAGGCTGTAATATTATTAATAGATGAATATGATGTGCCAATACAAAACGCATATGTAAATGGATATTATGATGAAGCCATAAAATTCTTCAAAACCTTTTATGGAGCAACATTTAAAGATAATCCATATTTGGAAAAAACTGTATTAACAGGGGTTTCAAGAGTAGCAAAGGAAAGTTTATTCAGTGGTGCAAATAATTTTGATGTATATACAGTACTAACAGATGAATTTACAGAAGATTTCGAAATAACAAAGCAAGAAATGAAGGAAACAATAGAACACTTTGGAATTGAGGAAGATGAAGAAGAATTAAAAAGATGGTATGATGGGTATAAGATTGGAAATACGGAAAACATCTATAATCCTTGGAGTGTTCTAAATTATCTAAATAGAGGGGTACTAAAGCCATACTGGGTAAACACGAGTTCAAATGACTTAATAAAGCTAATATTAAAAAACTCAATAACCGTAAAAGAAAAAATAGAAGCCATGTTAGAATCTTGGTTCTTCGACAAAGTACCGATGGACAATTTGCGTACCATACTAAAAGATTTAACTACAAAAAATTGGGAAGAATTTGAAGCAAAATTTGAGAGACTAGTAATGGAAATGTTCAGCTTTATGGACATAGGTCAAGACACAGCAGAAAACTTCTACCACGCATTTGTACTAGGAATGTTGGTAGGTCTAAAAGACACTTACTATGTAAATTCAAACAGAGAATCTGGAAAAGGTAGAAAGGAAAAGATTTTAGAATGAAGGTTTATGAATAGGGGTAGGAAAATACTATTATGAAGAAAATATTAAATGTAGTTATGAATATTGTTTCAGCAATATTAATTTCAATTGGAATATTAGCAGTTTTATTATTTGGAATACCAACAATAGCGGGATATAAACCCTTTGTTGTGTTATCTGGTTCGATGGAGCCACATATAAAAACAGGTGCTGTTGCGTATAGCAATACTCGCGCAAAGGTTGACGATATAAAAGTTGGAGATGTAATAGTATTTAAGGCAGGAGAGGAATATGTAACTCACAGGGTTATAGGCATTAATGATGATAATACTTTTACAACGAAGGGTGATGCAAATTTGACAGAGGATATCGCACCTGTAAAATTTGAAAATTTTAAGGGGAAAACAGTATTTGCAATTCCATATTTGGGAAAACTTCTTAAATTGGTACAAACAAGAATAGGAGTATTTATTCTTGTGACAGCGGTTGGATTGTATATAGTGTATGCAGTATTTTCAAGTGATGATGCGACAGAGGAACGTAGGAATTTTTGAAATCTCCGTCCCCAAACTTCAAAAAAATTTAATAAAAAATTACACAAATTTTCATTGACAAGCATATCCAAAAAATGTTATAATTTACTAGTATATTATAATTTTTACTCCTTGGAAAAAAATATGAAAAAAAAGGTGATAAAAATTAGAAAAAAATATGAGAAACTAGAGAAAAAATAAATTTAATTCTGAAAGGATGTTGGCAAAAGAGAGTAAAAATGCCGACATGCTTTTTGTTGCTTTTTTACAAAGTTATTTTAAATTTAAAAAAGAGGAATTGATATAAAAAAGCTTATATATTCTAGGAATTAAAGGGGCAGATAATTCCAAAGAGGTGTAAGCCAATTTTTATATACAAGAAGGGCTTTTTTGAATTCAAATATAAATTTTTTTCTGCTTAAATTATAATAGGGGTGATTTTAAGTTGGTAAAAGATGTTAAGCACGAGAAGTGCGTGCGTAAATCCTTCGCAAAAATTGGTGATTCAATCGAAATTCCAAACCTTATTCAAGTTCAAAAAGATTCATACAACTGGTTTATAGAAGAAGGCTTGGGGGAAGTTTTAAAAGATATTTCACCAATTATTGATTATTCAGGTAATTTAGTTCTTGAATTTTTCGATTACTATATGGAAGAAAAAACTAAATACACAGTAGAAGAAGCTAAAGAAAGAGACACAACATATTCAACAAGACTACATGTTAAGGTAAGGTTGATTAACAGAGAAACTGGAGAAATAAAGGAACAAGAAATTTATTTAGGAGATTTCCCATTAATGACAGAAAGTGGAACTTTCATTATTAATGGTGC
>CAMPBM010000108.1 GCA_946637865.1 uncultured Lachnospiraceae bacterium
TTAATATGTTTTTTTGCTCTTACATAATTCTTATATTGGACTACTCAACTATAATAGCTGACCTGTAACCGTCCCCAAATGTTTCAGTTACACAAACTCTTCCCATACCACATTAGCCAAATCTAATCCCTTATTGGTTAGCCTGATGCAATTTTCGCAAACCTCTATTAAGTCATTCCTAACCAGTTTATCAAGTTCATTTCTAAATACATACACAGGATTGTCCACAAACTTTTCTTTAAAATCACTAATCACCACACCATTAATCTTCCTTAATCCGAAGTAACATATACTCCCTCATCATATCATCCTTTAACTGATTCTCATGAAATACTACATTATAGATAGGAGTATTATTTTTTATATTTTCTATATATGTTTTTAAACCTGTTATATTAGAGTACCTAATACCATCATAATACGAATGAGCTGAAACCCCAAAACCCAAGTAATCATGTTGATTCCAGCAATTCATATTATGCTTAGAGCTGTAGTTATTCTTTGCAAAATTAGAAATTTCATAATGAGTGTATCCTTTTTCTTCCAAGTTTTTCTTAACCTGCCAATACATCTCCCTCTCTAAATTTTCATCAGGTAGTTTTAAAATATTCTTTTCAATCAACTCCAACATTTCCGTTCCTTCTTCTAATATAAGAGAGTAAACAGAAATATGTTCTGGAGATTTACTAATAATCTTATTAAGAGATTCTTCTACATCTTTCATACTTTGCTTTGGAAGTCCTATCATTAAATCTACATTAATATTCTTAAAACCCACCTTCCTAGCTGATTCAAATGTACTCTCAAATTCTTCATAAGTATGTATCCTTCCCAACAGTTTTAATAATTCGTTATTTGCACTTTGAAGTCCTATACTTATTCTATTGATTTCCAGATTGATATAGTTTCTAAGCTTTTCTTCACTAACGGTGCCTGGATTTACTTCTATTGTTATCTCTGCAGTTTCTGAAATTACAAATTTCTTATGTATTAAATAAATTAATTCTTCTATGTATTTCTCAGATACAACAGAAGGAGTTCCACCACCTATATAAATTGTATCCACTTCCACACGCTCGTTTTTGTTCACTTTTCCATTTTCGTATTTATTTGCTACCGAATCGCTTTCTTCGTTAACCTCTAGATTTTTATAAATCTCATCAGATTTAATTGATATTTCCTCAAACAAAGCATTAAAATATTCTTCAACTCTATCTTCCATACCTGAAAAAGATACAAAATCACAATACTTACACTTTTTCTTGCAAAATGGTATATGTACATATATTCCAATCTTTTTCACTCTTGCTAACACCTCCTTATGCTTAAACTTAGTCACAACTCTCTCTAAGTTCCTCTGCAAAATTGCTTATAACCTTTAACCTATAATTTACACCAGATTTTCCAACAGGATTACTTAATAATTTTCCCAATTCCACCAATGAAATCTCCGGATTTTCCACCCTTAATTCTGCAAGCTCTTGAACATTTGGTGGAAGTTCACTAAATTTCTTCATCTTCTTAATATACTTAATGTCTTCAATTTGTTTTAGTGCAGCATTAATAGTTTTATTAATATTTGCAGTTTCGCAATTTACCAATCTATTAACGTTATTCCTCATATCTCTAATAACTCTTATTTCTTCGAATTTCAAAACAGCTGCACTTGCACCCATAAAAGCCAATAACTTTGAAATTTCTTCTCCCTCTTTCATATATAAGGTATTATTTAACTGCTTTATCTTAATATTGTTTTTTTCCAAAACTTTATCTACATATAATGTGTTGATATTGTTGTTATAGTTTATTTCAAGGTGATAAACTCTTTCAGGATTATTACAAGAACCACCTCCTAAGAAACTTCCCCTTACTACAGCTCTTTCTAAAACTTCTTGATTACAGAATTCATCCATTTTACTATTCAAAACAAGAGTGCTATTTATACTATCAATTTCTTTAATATTTAATGGTAAGTTTGCCTCTATAAAAAAATTTTTCCCTTGTATATTTATTTCGTAATTGTCTATATCAGTATTACTTAATAACTTAGCAAATCTATTTATATTATACTCACTTTCGGTAGAAAATCTTATTTTGCTGTTTTGTATTTTTACATTATTCGTTATTAAATAACCAATTAATTCTGCCTTTACTATATCTTTGTTTGCTAAATTACTCAACTTGCTTAATTCTTGTTTTATGTTTTTAGAAAATGACATCACATTCCCTCACTTTCAACTTTTTTACATAATATTATTCTATTTTTTCTAGAATGTCAATTGGGTTTAATTTTCGATTATTCCTAAGTCAACTAAAGTTTAGAGGAACAAAAGAAAAAATAACTTTACATAAATTTGACATTGCTACAATATTTTGATATAATATTCTAGTGTTTATCACATAAAAACTTAATTTAATACTAGGAGGGATCTTTCAATGGATCTGGCAAAAGAACTTGATAGGAATCTAAAAACATCCGAGACAGTGCTTGAGGCAATGTTACGGAACATCATCACAACATTAGAAATGTCACAAAAGTCTGACAGAGAATCTCGTATTCTCCTTCACTCATGTGTAGAATTACAGTGTCGATATATTATATCGCACAAGGTACTTCTTCTAAGTGAAGGAAGAAGACGTCACGAACTCTCAGCAATGTCTGAGGATTCGGTCGTAAATTCTCTTTTGAATGATTTTAAAACTATCATTCGAACACGTAATATTCACATTAATGCAGAAACTTTTTCAACCATCACGGATATGTTTTATGCTGAGAGGCATGCAGTTAAGCATATTCCTGAATTTGTCTCAAACTTGAAAGAGTCAATTCTCACGAATTTGTGGGACTTAAAATGCCCTACACAGGTACAAGTTCGCTTCAAAAGCTATTTAAGCTTTATTATAAAAATGTGCAAAAAGCTGGAGCTTAGAGATTACATGCAATTAAACTCGTTTTACGATTTTATTGCATTCAAAATCATCCTGATGACACAACCTACTTTTAACGGTCCTGAATTAGTAGCTTATTGCTACGAGGTTCTGAATCAAACGGTAACATCAATGATTGAGTGTGGTTATAATTTAATCCCACTCAAAGTTACTGGTAAAGCGGATTCGCATGTAAACCCCCTATACAGTGACTATATAAAGGATTATATAGCGAACCCCAAATTCGTGTATAAAGCTGAAATTCCAGAAGGGTTATTCGAAGTGGATACTCCTGCAAAGTGTAAAATAATTAATTCCAAAATTGGGCGTGAGCTCAAATGGAAACGCATACGTGTATACCAAGCACTACACTTTGCGTGCTGCAAAGACGAGAACTTTGGTGAAGGTCAGGTTCTCACAAGTGAATTTGTAAAGTCCATGAGAAATCATAGCAAATTTAAACAAGATACACGTGGAGAGATTGAAAACATTTTCAATCCTACACAATATAATCTTGTAGGATTTGAATATGGCGACGAAATCTCAGATTTCTATTACTTCAAAACAGCCAAAATATTTTTTAATGAAATTATCAGACCAAAGGATGATTGTTATTTTTAATTTTTGTCCTTTATATCAATTGCTTGTATTTTTGCGAAGAGGACATATTCTCCTGATGTAAATCTACGTAGGAGCATCGCTTGTAGCTCCGCTACGAGTGGAAAGTATTCCTGTCACACTAAGTTTTAAACCAATCTGCAGACTGCAGATTGGTTTTTTTTGTAAAGCTACAGGTCAGGTGGCTATTAAAGTAGAGTAGTCAAAAATTAAAATTATGTAAGAG
>CAMPBM010000109.1 GCA_946637865.1 uncultured Lachnospiraceae bacterium
AGTTGCTCTTGTAATAAAGTCCACCATTATCTTATCACCACTTACAATATGATAAGCCATTATTACACCTTCTTCCAATAAGTGATACGATACTTAACCCCATCATACAAATATGGTACTTTACCGATATAATCGTGTTCCGGATGCTTTTCCATAAACTTCAAACATTCTTGCTCAGATCCAACAAAATCGCTAAATTCGTACTTATTCGGGTCATTAGGATCTGTGACCTGATAATCAACCGGACGCATACCCAAAATCTGCGGATGTTCGTCAAGTTTCTTGTCAATCTTTGCTTGGAACTTTTGGGCAATCTTTTCGGCCTTTTGTGCACGATATACAGCCATTTCTGCCTTAGTTCTACGATGACGCTTTGCCATAATTCTTACCCCAACTTATTCTGATTCAAAAGTGTTACAAATGTAGTATACTGACACTTATCATATTTCAAATGAAGCATCTTACCATTGACCTTCAAATCTACACCGTCGTCCTTGAATTCACCAATCTTGCCATTATTCTTGTAAATCGCAAGACCCATAACATTTGTCTTGTCATTCTTGAAACCCTTGATTTCGCAACCAATAACAGTAAGCAACTGCATAACAATGTTCTTATTGATGTTCATAGTTCAGGTTCTCCTTAGTTTGTTTTAAAGCAAAAATTAAAGCTTCCGCAGAATCAATGGCACTTTGACCCATTTCAAAAGCATCCTTGAAAAACTTATTAAAGTTCCTAGTGACATACTTATGGGCCTTTGGATAATTCCAATGATAATTAAGGACCAGATGGTATTCCGCTTTGCTCAAGTATTCTTCAAAATTATTCATGTTAAAGCACCATTTAAAGGTTAAATAAAAGAATCAAAAAACATTAAACCAATGAATACAACCACACCAATAATACTCTGGAGAATATATGTTCTCTTTTCCTTACGTTCCATAGCACGATTGTATTCAGTCCAGGATTTGTAACCAGTTGGGATGTATTCATTGAACATATTTAACCTCTCGTTTTTGTATTATTAATATACAAATAAACTGCGCAGTTGTCAATAACTAACGCAGTTTTTATTTGTAAAATTTTATTTACCTTCTATAAACCAATTGTAAAATTCACCAGTAAGTCCCTTCTGTGCTAAAAACTGTTTCAATTTCATACAGAACTTATGTGTTTCATAACCATTCTTCTTATAATGTTCCATCTTTTCTTTACACAGAATTAAATCGGCAACACCTTCAATGTCATTTTCCTTAATCATCTTTTCTGCTTATAACTTACGGTTGATTTGTCCAGCAATGAGTTTTTCCAAAGAATCAGATGCTTATTTAAGTGCTTCATTCATAGTTGTTACCTCTTTTAATTTTTTAACGAAAATATAGATAATTTAAACTGCGTTTATATTCATCTTTATCGTAACT
The DNA here is from genome assembly GCA_946637865.1 of uncultured Lachnospiraceae bacterium. Lineage (GTDB taxonomy): Bacteria > Bacillota > Clostridia > TANB77 > CAG-508 > CAG-492. The sequence goes on from CAMPBM010000109.1 coordinate 1,422, forward strand.
TTTTCTTTACACTCTCTATATTAATGTTTGCACTTATATCAGATGAATTTTTAAATGCACTTTTAAATGAATTTTAAGTGTATATTTAATAATTAAGTAATTTAAAGATGAATTATAATAAATCTAGTTTGCTATCGCAAACAAAAACATTTGAAGGATTATCCTTCAAATGTTTTTTATTTTATATAAAGGAGAATTATAAGTGTAATCTCTTTTTGGGTAACTTAGAAGTTTGAAGCTTCAGCCTACTTAGGTTCAACTGAAGCTTAGATTCTTTTTGGTATAACTTGAAGAATCACTTCTGTGGGATTTACGAATAAGCTTATGGGTCGGTCTTCCTGTACTCCAGCTACATCTTATTCAACCAAGGCGGCTATGTGTTAAACTTGCGAAGTTTAACTACGATGTTAGATTTTCAATGATAGTTTACTCAGTCTTCAAACCTTTTATCCTATCCAAATATGTAACTAACTTATACACATATTGGCTATCCCTCTACCGATAGTGGCATTGGATTGTACTTCGTTCCGAGGAAATAGACTGTCAAATGTCAATTACCAAATATAGTAATCAAATAATTTATATGTATAATTTTTTATTTTTTAGAACTGAATAATTAGAGCGGTATCTGGGATTTGAACCCAGGTATTTGGAGTGGAAGTCCAACACATTAAACCAGACTATGTTAATACCGCATTTAATTTATTAGCACCTCATGAAGGATTTGAAACCCCACCAACTTGGTTGAAACCAGCCATGCTACCGTTACACCAATGAGATATAGAGCGCTTGGAGAGATTTGAACTCCCGAATCGCGGAGTTGCAGTCCGCTGCATTACCAGGCTTTGCTACAAGTGCATAAGTGGCTAACGAGACTTGAACTCGTATTACTGATATGGCAAACCAGCACACTAACCGATTGTGTTATAGCCACATTTGTTCGTACATCTGATAGGAGTTGAACCTGCATTTCCAGCTCCAATTACGATTACAGCGTTCGTAGCACTGCTCGGCTACCGATGTATTATTTTCGTTTAAAAACAAAATCAAAATCTATTTTAAAATGTTTTATTGTATTATCAATTTGTCTTCTTGTTAATGTTGTTTTTCTTTGAACTTCACTTTTCCAACCATATTTTGTAAAATCAACACCTGACTTTAATATTATATTTTTTCTTTCTAACCATTGTTTATTTGTAATACCATTACCATCAATTCTTCCATCACTTCGTATCACTCCATTTAATTCTGCTTCTTTATGTTTTTGTATATTTTTTAATTCTTTTTTAATTTTTATTTTATTTTTATCTTTTTTATAAATACTGTTTTCATATAAAGTAATATAATTTTTACCATATTTTTGTTCCACATAGTTAATGTAAGGTTTAATAGTATGTTTATCTATTACTTCTAATTTTTCTTCTTTTGGAAATTGATTAAACTTCGCTTCCCATTCTTTACTCCTATATCCTTTTATTTCTATATATTTTCCATCAATTATAAAATCTGGTATATATTTTAAATTTTTACATTCATATACATAATCAAATTTTCTTTTATTTCTTTCAAATTTTATATTATGTTCAAGATTATAAATTACAAATGCTAATTCCCAAGAACTATCACACCAATATCCTTTATAATTTCCTTTTTTACCTATACCAGATCCTTTTCTATATCCACCCATTGTATGTTTAATACTATTTGTTTTTCTTATTTTATTTTTTGTTTCTTCTGATACCGGATGTCCTTTATATATTACACGATTAGGATTTAATTTACAATATTTTTCATGTAAAGTTAAATGACATTTTAAATTATGTTCTTCTCCACAATACTGACATTTTCCACCTGGACTAAAAATATATTGTTTATGCTCTTTATTATGTAAATCATTTTTATGATTTCTTAATTTTCTTCTACTATCAAAAATCAAATCACAAAAAGGGCATTTCCATTCATAATGCAATTTCATTTTTTACCTCAATTTATTTATCACCTAAGTAGGATTCGCACCTACACGCTATTTCTAGCACTGGTTTCTAAGACCAGCATGTCTACTGTTCCATCATTAGGCGTTTTAGCAGAAGTACCAGGACTCGGACCCAGACAAGTGGACTTGGAAACCACTATGCTACCGTTACATCATACTCCTATTTAGCGGAATCAACGGGAGTTGAACCCGTGTTCCTGGCGTGACAAGCCAGTGTACTAACCACTATACTATGACTCCAATAGTCCATAGGGTAAGATTTGAACTTACAGTCTCCACCTTATCAGAGTGGCAAACGGAACCAATCGTTATGCCTATGGATAA
>CAMPBM010000110.1 GCA_946637865.1 uncultured Lachnospiraceae bacterium
GGTCAATAACATCAAAACGAGCGAGAGAGAAACTATTGGTGCAAAGCATGTCCGGGGTAAAAGTATCAACCAAGTAGGTCATAAAAATTCTCCTTTCTGTGCCACACATAGAGGTGTGGACTTACCAGATAAAATAATGTTTCTCGAACAGATATAGTATAGCACAATTTACATAAAATGTCAAATCTGCTGAAACGTGGATGAAAATTAAAGAAATAATGTAATGATGAAATTTTCAATATAATTATAAAATCAAAAGATAAAGGAGCGAAAATAATGTCAAATATTCAAAATAACCAATTGAAATTATTAGAACATCAAAAAGAGGCGTATGAATTAGTAGAAAAGTTATTTGATGAAAAAGGTAAAGCTGCTGTAATATTTCCAACAGGGTGTGGTAAATCATTTGTAACGCTAAAATATATACTGGAGCACCCAGATGATAGAATTCTATTTTTATCTCCAAGAAATGCGATAAAGGATCAAATGTATGAATATATAATTCGTTTTATAGGCGGGAATTTTAGAACAATAGAAACTATTCAAGGTGAATACGGAACAGGAAATAGTTTAAGTGAAAGCTTAAGATTAGCTGCAAAACAATATATTCCAAATATAGAGTGTATGCTGTATCAAACAATTTCTGCTTATGGTGAAAAAGAAAGTGCAGATGAACTAATTAGTAAACTAAAACCAGATGTGATTATTGTAGATGAAATGCATCATTTAAAAACGAAGTCTATAAGGGAAGCTGCAAGAGGAATCGTTATTCAAGATGATGATATTATCGACGAAGAAACTGAAGGTAAAGATGGTGAAGAGAAAGAGCAACAGAATAAGTGGGGAGAAAAGTTTCATAAACTCCTTGAAGCAAATCCACAGGCTAAATTATTAGGATTATCTGCTACTCCAATAAGAACCGATGGAGCAAATGTTGTAGAAAGAATTTTTGAAGATAGCATTGCTAGTGAAATTTCTTTATTACAAGCAATTGAGCAAGGAATAATTTATCCTCCTAAATATGTGGTTCCTGATTTCCTAAGAGATGAAGAATTAAAGACTTTACTAGAAAAAATAGAGCAATCTGATGGAACAAGAAAGGAAGAGTTAAAAGCTGAATATGATGAATTAGTAAAAAAATCCTCGAGTGCTCCAGGAATTCCGGAATTAATGCAGGAGCATATTACTGAAAAGGATGGAAAATACATTATATATTGCAAAGATATTGTAGATATGAAGGAAAAAATGCAAAGAGCCAAAGATTGGTTTGGAACGATTGATGAAAATCCAGAGATATATGGAATTCATTCCAAAGACAAAACTAGTGGTATTCAATTAGAACAGTTTAATAATTCAAACTCTGAACATCTTAAGTTGATGTATTGCGTTGGAATGATTGATGAAGGTGTGCATTTAAAAGGTGTATCAGGAGTTATATTGGCTGCAAGAACTGGAAGTAGACCCACATATTTACAAAGAATAGGAAGAGCTATTTCATCAGGAAAAGATAAAAAACAAGCAACTGTTATAGATTTAGTGAATAATAATGAAATTTTGTATGAAGACAAAGTTCAACATGGATATGAAGTAAGTGATATAGAATTATTGCAAGAACTAATAGAATGGGTGGAACAAAATGATGGAAATTGGCCGGAACACAGCAATGTTAAATCATTTAAAGAGAAAACTATGGCTCGAAGATTGACAAGAATTAATAATAAATATATTAAATATATTGATAATGAAGATTTGCTATACTTATTAAATGCTGAGAAACAAAAAGAGATTGAAAAAATTCTTGAACTTGGAAGTACTATTGGAATGTTTGAGCAGTTTATTAGACTTGAATTAAATGAAGATGAGCTTGATATAGATAGTGCAATTGATAGCTTTTTGGCTAATATTGAAATAAAGGGTGTACGAAGAGACTTTAGAAAAATGTTGTCCTCAGAGAAGAAGGAAAGTAACTTTGAATTAATAATGAAATGGGCTGGGCAAAATGGCAGAATGCCCAAAATGATAAATAAAAAAAAGAATGAAAGATCAAATGATGAAAATATAGAATATAGCATGTATAGTAGATGGAGATTAACAGATGAGAAGAAAGTTGTGGATAGTTATACAGGAAAAGAAATAGAAGAGATTCCAGAAGAACATCAAGAACTTGTAAGACTAATAAGGTCATATGGATACGATGGAAATATTTATGCAACTGGTTTAACAGCTTTTGATTTAGTAATAAGTTGGGCTAAAGAAAAAGGTAGGATGCCAAAAGGGACATATACAAAAACGAGTCATCAATCACAAGAAGAATATGAAGAAACCAGAATGAGCAGTAGATGGAGATTAACTAGGGAGAAGAAAATTGTAGATAGTTATGTAGGAAAGAAAATAGAGGAAATTCCAGAAGAGCATCAAGAACTTGTAAGACTAATAAGGTCATATGGATATAAAGGAAGCGCATTAGCGGCCGGCATAACTCCGTTTGAAGAAGTAATGAACTGGATTGAGCAAAATGGTAGAATGCCAAAACCTACAAAGAAGAAAGCGGGGGAACGCTCTGATGATGAAAAAACTGAAATGAGTATGTATCTTAAATGGGTAAAGACAAAAGAAAAGAAAATTGTAGATTGTTATATGGGAGTAGATATATGTAATGTTCCAGAAATACACCGTGATTTAGTAAGAAATATAAGAAGTTTTGGATATATTAGTTCAAAAGGTGGAAGACCAGCGAAAAACTTAGGAAAAGCTGTTTCTAAAGATTTAGATATAACAGAAATTGATAATGCAACTGCTTTTATAGGAACTATTTCAAAAACCAAGAGTATGGAGGGGATTAATTATGGTGACTAATACAAAATATAATAACTATAGAAAAGCCTTAGTTGAAGTTGATGCTGCATTAAAATGCTTAAAATATGACGATTACCAAAAAATACCACAAGATGTTTTTGAGATGATAGAGAATAATATGGATAAAGAGTATGATTATGAGTTTGATGAAAACGTAGAATATGAAGACTGGAATTTAATGCCGGAAGCTAAAGCGTTATTATATAACATTTTTAAACAATATTTAGCATCAGATGAACAATTGAGTTATTTAAATATGAAAGAGAGATTTGAAAGAAGTAAAATTGAAGAACAAAAGAAAAAAAACTACAGTAATGATAAATTGTTTGAAAATTATGAAATAAAGAAAACATTACAAAAAAATAATCAACTTATAGAATATAAAGAATCAGTTATAAAAAAATTCTTTAAAAGGATTGTAGCATTTTTTAGAAATTATAACTAGAAAATTGTTAAAGAACTTTTTTTGCGTAAAGAAATAAAAGTAAAAATAAGGTAATCGCGCTTGCACAAACATATTTCGCAGTTCAAACTAGAAAACAAGAAATCAGTGAAAAGGAATATAGTTCCCTTACTGAAGATGAAAAAAGATTTTATCAAAGAGACCTAACAAGAAAAGGCAATTATTCACTTAATCAAACAGCAAAAAAATCTGGAGTTAAAAATTTTGATAAATTTCATAATGCAGGTTATAAAGGATTATATAATGGAGAAACAGCAGATGATATTGCAAAAAAGAAAGGGATTAAGATATAGAGAATACATCTTAGACAATATGGGAAGTGATGAACTTATAGCTAATTTATTCAGAATTTC
>CAMPBM010000111.1 GCA_946637865.1 uncultured Lachnospiraceae bacterium
TTACATAATTCTTATATTGGACGGCTTATTGCAAAAGCCCAGGCTGACCTGTAACTTATGGCTTGTTGCATAAGTAATGTAGCTTATACATAAATGTTACGCACAGAAAAAAACTCACTATATAACTAGTGAGTTAAAAAAGAGCTAAAGTTTGTACATTATTCAATTTATGGTTAAATCATAACCAGTTTTCGACATATGCGTCGATTTCTCGATTTAATGCATAGTCTATAGAGTCGTACTCAATTCCATCAATTACATAGAAATATCTAGGATATTTCATGCCTTTGTCCATTCGATAGAATTGGATGCGTTCATTTAACTCTCTGTCAGATGAATATGTAATGCCATTTTCATTAGCAATTTCTTTTTTTATCTGATTTGAGTTTATTGTTCCCGTAATTGCTGGGAGCAGAAAAATGATTACTGTCAAAAGACCCGTAGCTATAGCTTTTGCCATATACAAACCTCCCTTCATAGTTTTTGCTCTTTTTTATGGGAAGTTGCTAGTTAGTATTATACCATATTTGTAATATTATGTCAAATTTTCAAACTTTTCCTAGGTTACTAGAGTCTTTAATCCTTTGCCAAGCTAACAATACCTACCTTTGAAACCCCATTATGTTTCAACACCTTTGAGCACTCATTAGCAGTAGCACCGGTTGTAAAAATATCATCAAATACAATAACCTTCTTATCCTTTAAATACTTAATATCCCTACCGGTTGAAAAAGCATCCTTAATATTTTTTACCCTTCCTAACTTATCTAAACTGCTCTGTGCGACAATATTATTTTTCTTAACTAATGCATCCTCGAAATATTCTATCTTGCACATTCTAGCCAATTCTTTGGCAATTAATGCACTTTGATTATATCCTCTATCTCGTAATCGTTTCTTATGTATAGGAACGCTAATGATACTATCATATTTATTAACCAACTGCTCTTTAAAAATTTTATCTTCAAAAATCATTCTTGCGAAGGTTTTATATAGGTACGATTTTTCATCAAACTTGTACTGTAAAATAAAGTCTCTAATCTCTTTTTCATACTTTAACAAATAAAAATGTTCATCAAAGTATAATGGTGTATCTGTGTAATTGTCGACTCCACTTTTTACTATCTCACTATATTTTAATCTACACTTATCACACAGAAAGTCCTTGTTAAACTCATTGCAAAATCCACATGTAGGTGGAAATAATAAATCTAAAACCTTATCTATAATTTTCGTCTTTTTTCCTCCTTTTTTTAATTTGGGTGGTTGAAATTCCTTATTCTATACTCCAGCCCCGTATTTCTCTTTTTACAATCAGTATTTCCAATCATAAATTCAATAACATTGGCATATCCTACAATAATAAGCATCTTCTTTGCCCTAGTCATTCCCGTATACAACAAATTTCTGGTTAAAAGCATCGGAGCAGATGGAACTATTGGCATTATAACTACATCGAACTCACTACCGTTGTGCCTTATGCACCGTTACTGCATACGCATGTTCTAATTGATCTAGCTCCGCATACTGATACCACACAATTTTATCATCATCAAACCTAATTTTTATTTGTTTCTCTAAATCATCAATTTTCTCTATTATTCCAAGCTCACCATTAAACACGCCAGTTCCATTCTCGGAAGATTTTCCTTTCTTTTCCCAATAAATATCATAATTATTCTTTATCTGCATTACTTTATCTCCTACTCTAAATATTGTACCCAAAACATTCTTCTCAGCCTTAGTTTCAGAATGTGGATTTAGTTTCTCTTGTAATGCTCTATTCAAATCCTTAGTTCCTAATAAGCCTTTTTTAGTTGGTGATATAATTTGGATATTCTTAAAAAAATCATAATCTCCAATTTTCTTAAGCCTACCGCTACATAGCGATATTACTTGTTGCAAAATTTTTTCTTGATTAATCTCTTTTATAAAGAAAAAATCCTCGTTTAGTTCATCTTCCATTTGCTCTTTTTTTATAAAAAACTGTCCTTCATTTATTCTGTGAGAATTTAATATTATTTTACTCTTGGCAGCCTGTCTAAATATTTTATTCAAAGTTATCGTAGTAAATTTTTCTGAATTGATTAAATCTTGCAATACATTTCCTGGCCCTACAGAAGGAAGCTGATCCACATCTCCAACTAGTATTAGTTTTGTTCCCAGATATAAGGCTTTTACTAAATAATTCATTAAAAAAATATCTACCATAGACATCTCGTCTATTATTACAACATCACTATCTAGTGGTGCTACTTTATAATCTATGTCTGGATGATTAACCTCGTCTTCAATTTTTCCTATCTCTAGTAACCTGTGTAAGGTTTTGGCTTCTTCTCCAGTTGTTTCAGTCATTCTTTTAGCAGCCCTTCCTGTTGGTGCACATAAAACTGCCTTCTTTTTATGTTTTTTATAGAGTTCTATTATGGTTTTTATTATTGTAGTTTTTCCAGTACCAGGTCCCCCTGTTATTATGCAAACATTATTATTATTCACAGCCTCTATAGCCTCTTTTTGTTTTTCTGATAGGAAAATATTTGTCTTCTTTTCTATTTCCTTTATCTCCTTTGTTAAATGTGTTATTTTCTTTAAATTTTCTGCCTTATCCAAAGTTAATAACTTACCTGCTATATTATTTTCAACTTCGTAATAATAATATAGATAAACCCAGGTTTTGCCTTCTCTCTCTTCTAAATATATTTCTTTATTTGTCCTCATATTTATTATAGAATTATCAATATCTTCAAATTCTATTGATAATAAACTCTTAATAAACTCATACAATTCTTCCTTAACTACAGCACAATGACCATTATAGGTAGCCCTAATCAACGCATATTTAATACCACTTCTAACCCTTTTTTCGTTATTCTTAGCAACTCCCATTTCCATTGCCATTTTATCTATCAATTTAAAATCCACGTTATTTGCTACATCAATTAAAACATATGGATTTGCCTCAATTTCTTCTATAGCATTTATTCCCAAGGCTTTATAAACATTTTTAGCATTCTGAACTCCAATTCCAAATTTTTCTAGGAATCCAACTATTTGCCACAACTCCCAATTCTCATTGAATTGAGTAGCTATTTCAATCCCCTTGTTTCTTGTAATTCCTTTTACATCTCCAAGTTTCTCTGGTTCAAATTTCAAAACGTATAGAGTTTCTTGTCCAAAGTGATCTACTATCCTTTTAGCCGTTGCTGGTCCGACACCCTTTATAGTTCCATTTCCTAAATACCTTTCCAGACTTTCTAAGGTTTCTGGCATAATTTTCTCAAAGGTTTCTATTTTGAATTGTCTACCATATTCTTGATGTGTAACATATTTTCCCTCCAATTTTAAAGAGTCCCCTATAGTTATAAAAGGAAGATACCCTACTACTGTGAGTTCCTCAACTTCTGTTTCTAATACGGCAATTGTATAACTATTTATTTCATTCTGGAAAATTATTTCTTTCACTTCACCTTTTAATTCAACCAATTTTTTACTCCTTCCACAACTTGAGCTGTAACACATGATGTTACTGGTCAGGTGACTATTAAAGTAGAGTAGTCAAAAATTAAAATTATGTAAGAGCTAGCAATATATTA
>CAMPBM010000112.1 GCA_946637865.1 uncultured Lachnospiraceae bacterium
TATAAATAACAGGCTAAATGAAATTCTATACATCTCACATCGCACCTCATAAATCACCTAAACACTATATGCTTTTATATATCATAAAAATGAGGGAATATATTAATTCCACCATTTTTCTAGATCTATATTATTATATTATTTTGCTCTCCATGTAATTCTTCCTCTTGTTAAATCATATGGTGATAGTTCAACCTTTACTTTGTCACCAGGAAGAATTTTTATATAATTCATTCTAAGTTTTCCTGATATATGAGCTAAAATTTGATGTCCATTTTCAAGTTCTACCTTGAAATTTGTATTTGGTAATGTTTCTATAACTGTTCCCTCTAGTTCTATAACATCTTCTTTTGCCATTTTAACCTCCCAATTTTCACTTTAAATTCATTTCCTTTACAAACTTTATTTATCAAATTTACATCGAGATAAAATAAAAATATGTATACTTAAATAAACTCATTAATATTGCAACATTTGATTAGAAAACTTTTCCAAATGCTTGCATAATAGCTTTTATATTATATAATAAATTTATAATAAAGTCAATATTTCTGGCTCATTTTCTGTAATTAAAATTGTATTTTCATAATGTGCAGACAAGCTTGCATCCTCTGTCACAATTGTCCAACCATCATCTAGCTCTAAAATGTCTGGTTTTCCCTGAATTACCATTGGCTCAATTGCTAGTGTCATACCAGGTTCAAGTCTAATTCCTCTTCCTGGCTTACCGTAATTTGGTATACCTGGATCTTCATGCATTTGTCTTCCTATACCATGACCTTGAAACTCCCTTACTACTGAATATCCATTTTTCTTAACGAATTCACCAATTGCGTGACATACATCACCAATTCTATTTCCTTTTACAGCATATTTAATACCTTCAAAAAATGCCTGCTCCGTTATGCTTACTAAATCATATGCATCCTTACTTCCTTTGCCAACAACATAAGTTCTAGCAGCATCTCCATTAAATCCATCCTTTAAAACTACTAAGTCTATGCTGATTACATCACCCTCTTTTAGCTTCACTCTACTAGATGGAATACCATGTATTACCTCGTCATTTATTGACGTACAAATTGATGCTGGAAAAGGAGGTACTCCTTTTATTCCAGGGTTATATCCCTTTTCAGCAGGGAAACCTCCATTTTCTCTCATTACCCTTTCCGCAATTCTATCTAATTCTAGAGTTGTTATTCCAGGTCTAATGTTTTTCTTTAATTCTTCATGTACTAAAGCTGTAACCCTACAGGCTTCTCTCATTAATTCAATTTCTTTTTTAGATTTTATAGTTACCATTTCAAAATACTCCTTTTTCCATTTTACACATTTTGTTTCTAATTTTCTTGAATACGACGCATAAAATCCTTACATGCCTCATCAGCTAATCTATTTATACTTTGGCTAATTTCCTCTACAATAACAATCCCTTTTTCCTTATAAAAGTCAACAAGTGGTTTAGTTTGCGTATCATAAATTTCCAACCTTTTCTCAATAGCTTCAGCATCTGAATCGTCTGCTCTTTTAATCAATTCTGCTCCACAATTATCGCATATTCCCTCGACTTTTGAAGGGTGTAATTTCAAATTATATGTAGCTTTACATTTTGGACAAACTCTTCTATTTAGCATTCTTTCTATAATTTCTTCCCTTGGTGTTTCTAAATTGATTACCCAATCTACTTTTTCCCCTTTAGAAGTAAGTATTTCGTCCAATTTTTTTGCTTGTTCTATATTTCTAGGGAAACCATCTAATATGATACCCTTTTCATTTTTTAATTCCTCTAATCTATTTTCTACCATAGATATAGTTATTTCATCTGGTACTAAGCAACCTTTTGAGATATATTTATCTGCCTCTATTCCTAATTCTGTACCTTTTGATATGTTTTCTCTGAATATATCACCAGTTGATAATTGAATCCAACCATTTTCTTTGCTTAGTATCCCTGCTACTGTTCCCTTTCCAGTTCCTTGTGCACCTAACATTATTATAATCATAATTTACACCTTCTCTTTCTATAAATTTTCTATGCTTTATATAACTTTTTAAATAACTAATATGATACATCAATACAGTAATATTTATGCTTTAATTATTTAAAAAATAATATAATAACAAACTTTTGAAGTTGGAAGTAGGGTACACCCTCTTCCAACCTCTTTTGTTTATTATAGTATATAAGTTCACTATAAATTAATTCAAAAATCCCTTATAATGTCTCATTACTAAGTATGATTCTAATTGTTGAACAGTTTCTAATGCTACTCCTACTACAATAAGTATTGATGTTCCTCCAAATGCTAAGTTTAGTTCACCTAAAGCACCAAATCTAGCAAACATCGGAATTATAGCAATCATTGCTAAGAAAAATCCTCCAACTAATGTCAACTTTGAAATTACAGATGACAAGTATTGAGTTGTTGGCTTTCCTGCTCTGATTCCAGGTATGAAACCTCCATTTTTCTTTATATTACTTGATACTTCTGCTGGATTAAAGGTTGCATACGTATAGAAAAATGTGAATCCTATAATAAGTAAGATATATAATAAAGCATTTCCTACTACATATCCCCAAGGAATAATTTCTCCGTTAGGTAGCTGAGTTGTAGAAGTTGCCATTGAAAACTTATACAAGCCTGCTAAAAAACCTGTTTGAGTATATATATCTGACTTAAATATTTGAATTATCATTGCTGGGAATGTCATAAATGATGAAGCAAAGATAATTGGCATAACACCTGCCATTGCTAATTTTAAAGGAATATGTGTATTCTGTGCTCCCATCATTTTTCTTCCAACAACTTTCTTCGAATATTGTACTGGTACTTTTCTTTCAGCCTGCTGTACAAACACAACTCCAGTAACCAAAACCACAACTCCTAATAGAATTGCTAAAGTCATTATTACATGCGCAGTATTAAAATTGCCATATAATAAGAATTTTTCAAATACAGTTTGTATTCCCCTAGGTAATCTAGATACAATACCAACAAATATTAACATAGATATTCCATTACCAATACCTTTATTTGAAATCTGGTCACCTAACCACATAAGTAGAGCTGTACCAGCCATAAATGATATAACAACAACTGCTCCTGTTAAAAATGTTCCAAATTGTGCTCCTATAGCAACATTCGTAAATACAGGTTTAAATCTTAGATATAAACCAAGTCCCTCTATAAACGCTAGTACTAAAGTAAGAATTTTGGTATATCTGTTTACTTTATTTCTACCTTCTTCTCCACCTTCTTTTGTTAGTTTTTCTAAAGAAGGTATTATCATTCCTAAAAGTTGTATAACAATTGATGCTGTGATATATGGTGTTATTGACATTGCAAATATAGAAAGATTTTCAAAAGCACCACCTGAAATGGTATTTATTAATCCTACTAATCCACCTTGCCCCATCTCTGCCGCTAGTAAATCAGAATCAACATTTGGCACAGATATATAACATCCTAATCTAAATATTACTATTAATAATAATGTGTATAACACTCTTTTCCTTACATCTGGAGTCTTTAAAGCATTTTTAATGGTGTTAAACAATTAAATCACCT
>CAMPBM010000113.1 GCA_946637865.1 uncultured Lachnospiraceae bacterium
ATTATCATTTCTAGCAATAACTTTAAATGTTTTCTTTTGTCCTTTCCATCCTATTTTTGTTTCAGGTATTGCGTACTTATGCAACAATTCTTTTAATGAGTAATCTTTATTCTTTAATATTATTTGTTTTACTTCTTGTTCTATTTTTCCATCAGCTGAATATATCTTTTTTAACATTTTTCTCTCCTTTAAATATTTTGTTCTATATCTAGACTAGAAACTTCTCCAATATTATATTCAAATCTAGCACTCTTAATTTTATCTATTTCCATTCCTTTTTCATATATAGATACATTACCATCTCTTACTGCAATCATTAAATCAATATTAGTTGATATCCATAATTTATCATCCATGATATATAATATGTCTCTTAATGCATGTACAACAGCATCTCCATCTCTTCTTGTTTTTATTAATTCAGCTAAATGCTCTTGTAATATTTCTTTATTTGTTTTCATCTACCATCTCTCCTCATTCATAAACTTTTCTTTCTTGCTTGCATTAAATGTTTTATTATCTAATATATTGTGATGATGTACACATACTGTTTCTAAATTACTTTTTACATATGCTAACTCTGGATTTGTTTCTAACTCTTTTATATGATGTATATCTAATTTCTTTTTGTGTTGTTTTATTGTTAGCTTTCCTTCTTTTTTACATTCTTGACATTCGAAGTTATCTCTTTCTAATATTTCTTTTGATAACTTCTTCCATGTAACATCATCATAGAACTTCTTCTTATTTCCTTCTGCAATTAATTGTCTTATTTGTTCGACCGAATACATAACCGTTTTTTCCTTTTACATATTTAATTATAGTCTTTCCCCATACCATTTTGTTCATTTATCTTCTACTGCTTTCTCTTTTATTACATTTATTGCAATCTTTATTAGTTCTGGATCAATTCTATTTAATTGTTCTTGATATAGCATATATTGATATACTGTTTGCATTACTATTTTTCCATCTAGGTTTGCTCCATCTGCTATCATTTCATCAATGTTTTTATAATCTTTTCCTAAATTCTTGTTTAAAACTTCAAATAAACTTTTCATTTTGATTTCTCCTTACTAAAAAAGACAGAACGATAATATCCGCTCTATCCCTTTAAATTTTATTTTATCATTATCATTTTTTTCGCATGGACATCTTAATATGTTTTCAACTATCAATTCTTTATCTTTAAATAAATCCTCGTAGTTATATATCTTAGCTATATTATACTCATGTCCTGTAAATATCAATTTATCATTTACTTCAAATCGCTCTGCCATTTTACCACTCCTGCCAGTTTGAAACTGGTTTTACTTTTTTAGGTTTATCTTTTCTTTCATAATCCACACATTTTGCACATACTATTTCTTTTATTTCATTTCCTACTTCTACTGTTTGTGTAAATATTACTATTCCTTTTGTGCATTTTGTTTTACAATTACTGCACATTTCTTTTTCATATCTTTTTATCATTACTTCTGGAGACATATATATCACTCCTTTTTACTTAATAAAGCACTATGCAATAATACAAGGTTTTTAACACTATCGTAAGTTAGTACGAGTGTCTTAGCTAACTCTATCCTGAGGCGTCCTAGGTAGCAAATCTAACACTATAACCTTTTCCCCTCTATTTTTTAGTATTGCTGCATACTACTTTATCAGTAGTATTCGCCTATCTATATAGATAAAAGCCGTTTATGTGGTGTCATATAGACACTTGGTCGAGAGATATAAGAATCGAACTTATACTTTAGGAGCGACCTAAAGTGCCCACTTACTCTCGATATATTTAGCCTTAACTAGAATCGGCTATATAGCAAATAGTTTATATAAATAATAACGAAAGAAGGTTTTTATGGAAAAATACTTTATATTAGCTTATCTAGTGTCGCTAATATTCAATAAATAAATCAGCTCAATGTGTAGGACTCCTAGGTCTTCAGTTATTCCCCAGATTGGAAGACTCCACGCTACACACCTGTTGACATTCATAATTAAGTACATGTCCTTAAGGTATGTTTCGAAAGTAGTCAGCTTTCTCATCAGGCGTGTATCTGGGCCAGATGTTTCCATGTTCGAGTCCCTGTGAAACCCACGCATTCAACCGATTTATTTAAATAATAAAAGAGCTGACTGCACTTGGCTAATCAACTCTTTTTGTATGAGACCTATTTTATTTAATTTTTACTAGATCGTTTCTCTAAACTTTTCTAGCTATTATAATTATAATATAACTATTTTTATAATTTCAAGGTAAAAAATAGGTAAAAAATAGGTAATTTTTATAAATTTAACATTTTATTGGTTGCTTTCTCTACAATTTTCTTTATGGCTTCTGTATCTCTTGTTTGATTAAATAGTCTGAAATGTAAATTGTTACCAATATCTTCATAGCTTCTTCCTTCGACATAAAATGCATATAATATTTCTTTTTCTTTATATTTTAATGCTGATAATCTTATAGAAGTTTCTTGTACTTTATCCTCTAAATATTCAATCTCTTTTGTTAGTTCTTTTATTCTTTCTTCCGCTTCTCTTATTTCCTTCTCATTGATTTCTATAGTCTCTAATGCTGCTTTTTCGACTTTATTACTTATTTGATTTTTACTATGTATATCACTGTTTTGGCCTACACATCCTGTAACAGATGTTTCTATTTGTTTATATTGTTTTAATCTTCTTTCATATTTTTTCTTTTCTCTTCTTCTTAATTTTAATCTCGCAATATTCTCTTTGTATTCCTTCAAATCTCTAATCAAATTTTCTTTTGTCATCTGTTACCTCCCACTAATTTTATTTAATTTTGTTTTTTCAACCACTTGATATTTTCTTGAAAAACTTAACAACTCTTTAGTTTCATATATCTCAAACTTTTCCGCTTCTTTTATTTCACTTTCACTTATAATCACTTCATTGTTTTCTGTTTTTCTTATAAGAGCTTTTATCATATTCATTAATCTTCCTATTTGGTCATCTTTATCCTTGATTTTATTTTCTAATTCAATAATAGTATTTTTCTTTTTCTGAATCATTTGTACCTCCTATTCAAATTCAATAATATCAAATATTTTTTCCGCTTCTGCTATTACATCTCTAGTTGTGTCCTTGCTAAACACTCCAACTTTTTCATTTACTTCATTGAAATAACTATATTGGAAATATTTATCAAATCTTTTGTATTTATCCATAGGCTTGTCCTCCTAATCTCTAGTAGTAATTGTAATTGGTTGGACCATTTCAGGTATATAATGTACCTCGTAATGATATTTATCAACAAATGCTCCACTAACATCTTCTACAACATATAATGTATTTTCATTTAATCTTATAAAATGCTTTTTATATAATCCATTTCCTACTTCGCATATAATTTCCAATTCTCCATGATCATTGTTTTGTAAGCTGAAATTTCCAACTAATTCAAACATAACAGAATCTGTCCTTGCATTCATTACTACTATTCTTCTTGTAACG
>CAMPBM010000114.1 GCA_946637865.1 uncultured Lachnospiraceae bacterium
AAAGCTATTCTTCTCAATAATATTTAATTTTCTACAAATCCAATCAATAAACTTTTGAAATGTATTTTCTAAAGTTTCAATAATCCTACATAAATAAGCATTTTCATTGGTTAAATGCTCTAATCTTTTATTAAATTTTCTAGTTAATTCTTTTTCTTTATCATCAGCTTGTTTTTGAATAGTATTACATTGTTTCTTCAATTCAGTATTTTCATCAACTAAACTTTGCTTTTCTAATTCAAATTTTTCAGCTTTATCAACAAGTTTTATTTGTTTATTCAATTCTTTTTGTAATCTAACATTATCATCAAATAATTGTTTTATAACTTTATCCTTAGGCTCAATTATTTCCTTTTGAATTTTCTCATCTCTCTTAATAGTGAGTTTGTTAAAATCTTTAATATTAGGAACTTCTGGCAATTCCAATTTGATATCTTCTAATGCTTTTTTAGTATTTTCATAATTGGTTATTTTTTTAAACTCTGCAACAGATAAATGCTCTCTATTAGTAATTTCTTTAGATATTCCTCTATCTAACTGAAATCCATGTGCTACTACATACGAATGAAAAGCATTTTGTAATTGAACATAGCTATCACGTTCTTTCCAAAACTCACTACAAGCTATTTTATCAATAGCATTTCCTTTTCTATCTGTTGTATGAACTACTGGTATGAATACTAAATGCATGTGGGGAGTGTCTTCGTCCATATGTACTTTGGCTGAAAGAATATATTGTTCTCCTAGATTTTTATATTCACATACAAATTTATATGCAGTTTCAAAATATCTTCGAGTTTCTTGTTCTCCAATTTTATCAAAGAATTCTTTATCTGATGTTATTATATATTGGCACGCAATGTTGCTTACTGTTTTTATTTGACCTTTTAGATTGTATGTTTCTTTTATTCTATCAAATTCTTTTCCATAAGAGTAGGTGAGGTCTTTTAGTGAATAGTTTAGGTATGATTTTGTGCGGTCGATGTTTTGGTTGGAATATGTTTTGTTTTTTCTTTCGTTATGGCGGTAGATTCCATTTAGGTTGTTTCGTTTGTATTTTTCGTTTCTTATGATTGTGTAACTCATATTTCTTTTTCTCCTTTCGTGTAATAAAAAAACACGCCTTTTGTGAGGCGTGCTGTATGGTGAGCAAAACACATGTGCTGGTTCATATATTCTGCAGTTTATTAAAAAGTGTTGTAACACTAATGTGAAGCTTTACATTGTAACACACTACAACACTTTTAGCTCGTGGCAAAAGTGTTAGTGTGGCAGGGCTAGCCCTACAACCCAGAAAAACGTCAAAATGCTGTGGTGCATTTTGACGTTTTTCTATAAAAATACACTGGGTGTATTTTTATATTTGAAAACTGTTTGTTTTCAAAACAAAAAACGGTTTGAACTTATTTCAAATTCAAACCGCTTTCTCTATAATTGTGCAACAGGTGTTGCACAATTTAGTATATTTTTGTTTGTTATTCTATATTATTTTCTATTTCATTATGTATGTCTTTCATTAAATCTTCAACAGAATTGTAAGATTTATACTTTTCTGGATGTTTTTCAATATCTTCAGCTTCAGCTAGTGCCTCTAACATTTCATCACTAAACAATGGTGTTTTATCATTATCAGCTTTGGCCTTTAAAAAATCTGTTTTCTTCATTTTGAGAACCTCCATCATTTATAAAAATAAAAAAGCCTAAGTGGCAACGTACTTAACATACGCTTAGCATGGAGCTACTAAACCTAGGTCTTACTATAAATATTGTAACATTTGAAAATTTATATGTCAAAGAAAAATGGTAAATATTACAAAAATATTGCAAAAATATTAAAATTATATAACAAAATGACCAAAGCTATTGTAATAATTACAAAAAAATTGTATAATATATATAGTAGGCTAACTTGCGAAGGAATAAGGCTGGGTTCCCGAATGGGAGTAGATATATTGGCAACAATATATTTAGAATCCTTTGCCCCTGGGGTTAGCTGTTTTTCTTTTTCTCAGCTAATTTTTGTTTCAAATTTTTAATTATATTATCAGGGTCTTTTCTATATTCTTCAACAATAAAATCAATAGCCTGAATAGAATAGCTATATGAAGGTTCTTTTCTTATTGTGTTAATATAACAAAATTTCGGATTATTCCTAATATCATAATAATCAGCAAACAATTTAAAATGGTATTGATTAAAAGAAATGTCTATGCCTAATTTGTTCAATCTTTTTGTTACCTCTTTGTTTAAAGTTTTCATTGTATATTTGTGTGTTACATTAGGATCTTTTAATTCTTTTATTACTTTAACATTTTCAGTAGAATTATTATCTATATGTAATATTTCTGTTGCTTCATCTTTATTTTTAGTAATGTAATGATAATGTTCTATTTTTATTGCAAAACCACTATTATTTTTTTCAATTAAAGGAACCAAGGTGTTATAAGTGTTAATTATTTTTTCAGAAAGTTCCTCTGGGTATTTTGCTCTTATTTCAGGTTCATTAAATGATTTCATGCTTGTAGTTAATGTTAGAAAATTTTGAGGTATAATTTCACTCATATCTATATCATGAAATTGTTGCATTTTTTCATTAAAGTTAAATATACATGCTTGAAATAATGGAATATAAAGCATTTCATATTCGGTTGTTACAAAATGTGTACTTGTATCTCTTAATTCAATAATTTTTTCTAAGTTTATTCTCAATGGGTCTTTGTTGTTGGTAAATACTTCTTTTATGCAATCACTTAAGCTAATTGTTCTATTTGGTTTATCTTTGTAGTAAATTTTATCTCCACCAAATTTCTTTATTATGTGTGCCTTCAACATTAATTCCCAAGCATTGCATATAAAAAATGAGAAACCCTCAACTCTATATTTTATGGTTGGTTTGTTATATATTTCCACTGACATAATAAAGGCTTCTTTTGACTTTTCTAATAACAAATCTACTATTTTTGTGTTTTCATCCATAATCGTTCCTCCTATGTTCTTTTGATTTTTTAGCGTTAATTGTTACGATTTATTGTTTCTATATAATTATAAAATTTATGATTACTGGTTCAATTATTTTTACATTTTATAATATTATATATTCTAAATATAGAAATATCAACATTTTTCGTAGAATTGCGTAGCATTATTTTTTGTGCAAGAACCTCTTGCACAAATTGTTTATATTCTATTAATTTGTTAAATACTTTTTAAACAAAATTAATCATAGAAACAAGAGGGAGCGAGCTATTGTGAATTAGGTGTAATAATCCCTTATGTCAAAAAAGAATTATTACACCTATATAATCAGAAACCGTCGGTCGTTCACCACGTTTCATAGGTAGTCTAGCATGTAGCTTAAAGCCACTATAATTGCTGATGTACTGAAACACCATTGTTCATATTCGTCCAAACTTTTTACAATTACAAATCCAACACCAAATATGCCACCGAATACTCTTTT
>CAMPBM010000115.1 GCA_946637865.1 uncultured Lachnospiraceae bacterium
AAACTGAAAAAGAAGAAGAACAGAAAGAGCAAAAAACTGAAAAAGAAGAAGAACAAAAAGAGCAAAAAACTGAAAAAGAAGAAGAACAAAAAGAGCAAAAGACTGAAAAAGAAGAAGAACAAAAAGAGCAAAAGACTGAAAAAGAAGAACAGAAAGAGCAAAAAACTAAAAAAGAAGAAGAACAGAAAGAGCAAAAAACTAAAAAAGAAAAGGAGAAAGAATCTGAAAAAGAAGAAGAACAGGAAAAAAAATCTGAAAATATACCTGAAAAAGAAGAAGAAACCATAAAAGAAACATCTAAAGATGACAATAAAACATATACACCAACAAATATTCCAACCACAGTCCAAACTCAAACTGATAAACAAGAAGAAACAGACAAAAAAGAAAATGCATCAACAAATATTCCAACAACAGTCCAAACTCAAACTGAAAAACAAGAAGAAACAGAACAAAAAGAAAATACACCAACAAATATTCCAAAAACAGTTCAACCAGAAACTGAAAAACAAGTAGAAACAGATCAAAAAGAAAATACACAAACAAATATTACTTTATCATACAGACAAATTAATAATTTTGAGCAAAATGATACTTCCAAAATTGAATTCGATTTATACACCCTAACAATGGAAGAAGAATTATCAAAGGGATTAAAAATCCCTATATATGTAAATTTAATCCATACTAATGGTACCAGGGATGAAGAGCCTACCGAAGCGGTATGCATTCTTAATCATGATATAAAAGGAAATACTGCTTCTTCTTTGGCTTATTTCCGCTGTTCTATAGAAAATTTAGAGGAAATTTATTATTCTTTTAGATATAATTATTCAGATTATATTTCTGGAGTTCCAAATGATGAATTATTATTAGATCCTATTTTAACAAAGAAATCTATTGAACGAAATAAAATCATAGATTCTTCGGAGGAAAGTAATTTACCACCAACATTTGTTATTAAAACTATGATTCATGACAATTGTAAAGATAATGGTGTGTTAACCTTTTTAGGAAATGTTTCTGAATCAATAAATGACCAAATTGTATTCACATTATCTCTGTTAAATCCTGAAGGAACTTCATTATATTGCAACTTGAATGGAACTGAGGGAAAAATGGAATGCAAAACTGATAGAAACATAGAAGGTGAAACAATAGGTATAGCTCAAACAATAATAAAAGAAGGAATTAATGAAGTCCTTTTATTAGGAAGTTTCATGCCAGAAGAACAAATAACTTGCGCAAATGCTATATATTTGGAATCAACAGAGAAATCTTCAATTACCATTTCTTTCAGACAAGTAAGTCACTTTGAGAAAAAATCGAATGGCTTTTCGTTTTATTTCATATCTTTATTATCAAAAGAATATAAAAAAGGATATAATTTAAATTTGAAAATGGATATTGAAATAAATCGAAAATATGTAGAAAAAAATGCTATATGTATTTTAGAAGAAGATGCATATCCAGCAGCTGGAGCTCTTGTTCAGGGAAATTTCTTATGTTCAGTGAATTTATCTTCTTCAGAGTATACAAATACTAATTTCACTACCATAAGAGTATCTAAAGCAAATGATAAAATTGGTGGAATTTCCAATCTAAATGAAATAACGGAAAATCCTTATAAAACAGATTTAACCATAAGGGAGATAAAAGAAAAAAAGACTAAAAACGAATCTATTAGTGAATATGCTGATATTGTCTATTATTTGGAAGAAGAAGTGAAAATAAATCCTATATTTAATCTTGATTATATTAAAGATGGTGATACATGTGTAAATACAGGAAAATTCATCTTGGTAGGAGTTCCAAGTGATGATATAACAGAAGATGTTAAATATGATTTACCTTTAACTTATCCAAATGATGTATTAAAATGAGAGATTTTTAATTCAAAAAAAAATGATAAGATAGAAATAACTTGTAAATCCTCATTTGGATTTAAAGATGTCCAAACTATAATTTTTGAACAAAGATTAATGACAAAGAAAAATAAAGAAATAGTAATAATACCTAATAAACAAATTAATTTGAATCAAATGATAAATTGCATAGATTATAATTTAGCCAAAATCCCATTAATTAAAAAAAGAAGTACTTCTGGGCTTTTCTTCCTTCAAGTAAGCAAATTTGCTCCACTTTTAAATAGTTTTAAGTTCTTTTTAGCTCTAACAAGAAGAGAAACCAAAGTACCTTTCAAGCAAAGTCATGTATTACCTATCAAATTAAAATTTCCAAGTAAAAGATTTTTAAGAAACTTAGAAGAAGTCCTATATGGAATTAATGCTAAATGTGATATTAATAACGAATTACAAACAGATTATGCTGCCGGATATGAATGTGCTAGTTCTGATTCCTTTTCTGGAACTCCTGAATCTATGGAAATAGAGGCGAATAAAGTTGAAGATATTGCGGGAATTCCAGACAGTGTAAATCCTGATAAATTGACTTATAATATAGATTATTCACTTTTAGATAATTTGAAAAATATTGACAACCTTCCCATAGCCGAAATCCAAAATATAAATGCAGATACATGTTTAGAAAATGGAGAATTCAATATTACTGCAACATTAAATAAAACTGGAAATCTGAAAAGCACATACAATGATGTTTGGATAAAGTTTTCTGTTCCTGAAACTAGAGGTCTTTGTGAGATAACAATTAAAGATAAGAATATGAGTATGACTTGCCAAAATGAGGAAAATTTCTATATAACACAGATTTTCATAGAAAGACAAGCTGTCCAAGATTCAGAAGGAAATGAAATTTTCTTTATTGAGAGTTTCATCAATCCTGAACAATTTGCATGTGATATTAGTCTTAATATCAAATCTCCGGATGAGAAAAATAATACTTCAACGGATGAAACAACCGGTAGAAGATTCATGTTTAGAAATAAGAATTTTGGACTATCAGGAGGAGCTATTGCTGCTATTGTAATTTGTTTGGTAGTTGCGATTGCTATTGTTGCAATTTTAATTTCTCGAAAATTCAAAGAAATGAGAAAGAATAATGAGCATTTCAAAGGTGATTCCACAATATCAGGATTTATTCCAGGAGGAAAACAGAATTACATCAATAAAATGTAAATATATCTACTTGAATAAAAAACTTCTTTATTTATATTAAATACTAACTTTGAATTATTTATTATTATAAAAATTAATCATCATTGATTTATTATGAGATTTAGGAACAAAATTTTAAATTATTATTAAATTATTTTTTTTCCACAATTTTATTAATTTTTTAATTATTATTTTATTAATTAATTTTTATTAATTTTTTTTATTTTATAAGCCCTTACACATTCTTTGGGGATTGGGGATTGGGGATTGGGGATTGGGGATTGGGGATT
>CAMPBM010000116.1 GCA_946637865.1 uncultured Lachnospiraceae bacterium
CCATCATAAAAGTTTATAGTACCTAAATTTTTTAATCCATATGTTTCACCTCTTATATCAGGTTTTTCAGTATTTATACTTCCATTTTTAGTTCCTAGTGTTAAAGTTCCATCGTTAGAAATCGCTTGTTGTTTTGTTCCTATTATAGTTCCTCCTGTTATTGATATAGTACCACCTGATAGGTTTTGAACTGTAGCTCTTTCTAATGTAGTAGTATTGTCTGATGGTGTTCCTGTTGATGAACCACTAAGATATGCATCTCCTGATATATATACAGTACCTCCTCCATAATTGTAAATAACTTGCTTTGAGCCTGTTCCTATTAGTCTTCCTCCATTTATATTAAGTGTTGCTCCTTCTTGATTATTAATAATAGTATTATTGTTTGATTGAATATTTCCATTTGAGATTGTTAAGGTTCCTTTATTTTCTATTATTACAGAACCTTCACTATTACTTAAAGTATAGTTTTGTAAATTTAACACTATGTTTTGACGTGTTTTAATTGTAATAGCTTCAGCTGTATTCTTTAATAGTGTTACTGTTGTTGCAGTATTATTTGCTGAAACTGAGTCTATTGCTGCTTTCAAAGAAGAATAAATTCTATTATTTACTTCAGCTACCTGAAGTTGTGCCCAATGAGCATAAAATGTTATATCATTATTTATAGTAGTATTAGATGTAATTTGCTCTCCTCCTTCAGTATACCATCCATCAAATATATAATTTGTTCTAGTTGGTTCTGGAAGAGTTCCAACAGGTTCACCTGTTTCAACATATCTTATATTATCAACTAAAACTCCCCCATTAGGATTAAATGTTACAGTTTTTAAGCCTGTTGCCAAAATCAAATAGGCTGTCTCATATGTTTGACCATTTATTATTTCATTTGAATGATTAATATTATATCCATTTTCAATATTTATTATCTTTGCTGTATTATTAACTGCTTGATTTTTACCTTTTATAATTCCATTATAAAAACTATAATTAGAATCAGAATTCACTCCAATTGTAGCTCCTTGTATAACAGGTGTAGTAATATCTGGATTTCCATCTTCTGTTCCAATTACCATTGTACCAGCATTATTTACACCTTGAAATCCTAAAGATTCTATTGTTCCTCCAGTAATTGTTAATGTTCCTTGAGCTAAGTTTTGAACAGCAGCTCTTGGATTCTTTGCACCTTGAGCACTTGCAGAACTTATATAAGCCGAACCTGTTATTAATACAGTTCCTTTGTCATTATAAAGAGCCTGTTTTCCATCTCTGTTTGTCATCTGAATTGTCCCGCCACTAATGGTTAAGTTTCCTGTTTGTTTATTGTTAACTGCTCCATCTGATGTAGAAGGTGAAATTAGATTTCCATTTGAAATTTTAACAGTTCCGCTATTTTCAAGTAAGCAACCACTAGTAATAGTTATAGTATAATCTTGAAAATCAAAATTTATATTCTTACCATTTGCAACAGTAAGGTTCTCCTTAACATTTGTAAGTAACTTGACTGTAGTTTCAGTATTATTTGTTGGAACTGCACCTATAGCACTTTGTAGAGTATTGTAATATGTTCCATTAATCTCTGCAACCTTACCTTGTATCCATTTTGCATATAATGTGATATCTGTTGTAATAGGTGTTGTAAAATCAAAGTAAACATCATTTTCATCAGCCCATCCTAAAAAACCGTTTCCAGCTTTTATTGGATTTGCAGGTTTATCTATACATTCTCCATTTGGTACATTTACAACATTCGTAACTCCATCTATATCAAAAGTTACATTTACACTTTCTCTTTCTCCTTCGATTAATATATTTCCTGTAACATCTGGAATTGTAAGAGTCCCATTAATATATGTATAATCTGTATCTTTGATTAATATATTTCCTCCCATCCTGACAGTATCTATAGAAGGAGGATTTGAAAATGTATATGTAAATGTATCCATATAGTTAACAGTAGATGGATATGATGATGAGTTTGGAATATACATATAAATTATATCTAGTTGTCTTCGTTCTCCTGCTGCACTTCCATTAATTGTTAGTTGAGTAGTATATAAAGCATAAGAGGTTGAGATGGAAATAAGTAATATAAATAGTATAACAGATATATGCCAAGATTTAATTGATTTTTTTCGTCTTCTAATCTTGTATTTCACTCCTATAACCTCCTTGTAATCGAGTAGAGGATAATTCTTAATGAATTTTTCCCCTCTCACACCACCATACGTGCCGTTCGGCATACGGCGGTTCAATTTATATTAAATATGAACTTTTTCATATTGGTCTAGTAGAAATACTAGACCTCTTTTTCTTAATCTCTCGTTATTAATAGCAAATTGTATATATGTGGTTTTGCATATTTGATAATATCCTTTTCTTGTATTAGCACAATTAAATGCTAATTCGTGCGTTAATCCAAGTTGTCTTAGTGCTTTATATCTTCTTAGTGTCTTCTTCCATTGTTTCCATATCACAACTCTAATTCTTGTTCTAAGATGTTGGTCTATATCAATTATTTTCTGTCTCATATTTGCTATTCTAAAGTAATTTATCCAACCTCTTACTACATAATTTATTTTCTTTATTCTATTATCTAGGCTGATGCTCCAACTTCTATCAGTTAACTGTTTTAGCTTACTTATTAGCTTTTGATATGATTTTAAGTGTGGCTTTGGTTTCCATTGTCCCTTAGGACTCTTCCAAAAACTAAAACCTAAATATTTTGTTTTGGTTGGTCTTGTTACTTTACTCTTTTCTGCATTTACTTTTAATCCTAGTTTCTTTTCAATAAATTTTGTTATTGATGTCAAAACTCGATTTGCTGCTTTTTCACTTTTAACAAGGATTATACAATCATCTGCATATCTAACAAAGTTTAGTCCTCTTGCCTCTAATTCTTTATCTAGTTCATTCAGCATTATATTACTTAGTAATGGACTTAAGTTTCCACCTTGTGGTGTTCCAACATATGTTGGTTTTACAATTCCTTTTTCCATTACTCCTGCACTTAGATATTTCCTTATTAAAGATACTACATCTCCATCTGTTATTGTTTTTCCTATTATTGTTATTAATTTATCTTGGTTTACTGTATCAAAGAATTTCTCTAAGTCAATGTCTACAATCCATTCATAACCATCATTTAGATATTCTAATGCCTTTATTACTGCTTGCTCACAACTCCTTCCTGGTCTAAATCCAAAGCTGTTATCATTAAATTGTTTTTCAAATATTGGACTTATTACCTGGAATATTGCCTGTTGTATTATTCTATCTGTTACTGTTGGTATTCCTAGATTTCTCA
>CAMPBM010000117.1 GCA_946637865.1 uncultured Lachnospiraceae bacterium
ATTGCTAGCTCTTACATAATTTTAATTTTTGACTACTCTACTTTAATAGCCACCTAAACTGTAACTTATAGGTTACAGCTTCTCCATCCCCATGTTTCATAAGCATATTAAATTAGACGAAAAAAAAGCTTCCACACACGCAGCTACCAATAGTGGAACTACCAGTACACAGCATAATGCTGTATGCCTAATAACCTCACCTTTTACGCTTGTATTTTTACTGTCTTTAACAATTGTTCTATATAGTTTTAACGAACTTACGCATAACATTAGCAATACAGGAATAATAATTAGATTTTGAAAAAGCAAAGCTGTTATAGAAAAAACTATTCCGCTTTCCCAGTCCCAAACTAAATATTATTGCAGAAATTGTATACCCTGTACAAAAACCTTTATACATCATTATGACATAAATTAACGGAATTCCTATAATGGTAGAACCAGCAAGCCATACAATTCCTAGCATTTTTAAATTTTCTAAAGCAGACATCTTTACCAATTTCATTTTATCTACAATGTATGTTTCGTCCTTAACTGTACTAATAAAGCCATTAATATACCCATTTAAATCCGACTTACTTTGTTCATCCGATTTATTTATCATTAGGACTCCAACCATTACCCCTATTATAAAGAATATCGATAAAATTAAGTAATCTTTTATATTATCATTAATATGCTGTACCAGTATTTTTTTAAATTCACTAATTCTTTTTGAATTGTCCAAAGCTTTCTTTCTCATCTGTTCCTCCATATCATCTAAATGCTGTCAACCTTGGAAAGGTATTGGAGCTCTATATTTTTTTGAGACACCTACCAAAAGCATCTTAATTAAGTTAAGATGTCCTTGACAGGTGTCTTCCAAAAATCAAGTGCTCCAAAACCTCATCATAAACATCTTTAAGCTGACAGTATTGCACATTATCTACACAAGACTGTTACTTATGTATTTTTTTATAAATGTGTATTCTGGAGATTGATAAATATTCTTATATAATACAAATCATTCATAATTTTTTTGAAAAGCTACATTTTATCTGGCATTTGAATTCCTAACAATCCTGCCCCTATTCTTAAAATTTCACCTACTATATATGTAAGAAAGATTCGTGCATTCTTAATGCTTTCATCTTCTACTATAACTTTATTAGAATTATAGAAAGTACTGTATGCTTTAGCAATATCTATTAAATACCTAGATAAAATAGATGGCTCATTTTTGTCTGTAACTTGAATTAAAATGTCTTCAAAATTATATACCAATTTCAATATATTTTGTGAATCTGGATCTTGCAAATGTTCTACAGAAATATTTTCGAATATTTTGTTCTCTTTAACATCTTCTATATTAATGCCAGCCTTTTCTATAATGCTTTTAGTACGCACATATGTGTATTGGATATATGGACCCGTTTCACCTTGGAAATTCAAAATAATGTCCCAATCGAATATCTCATCTTTTATTCTGTTATTTGATAAATCATTAAATATAACAGCTCCAATTCCAACTTTTTTCGCAATTTCCTCTTTATTTTCTATATTAGGGTTCTTTTCTTGTATTACCTTTTGTGCTCTTTCTATTGCTTCCATTAATAAATCCTCTAACTTAACAACTGTCCCTTCCCTAGTTGACATTTTTCCTGTAGGAAGTAACACCATTCCAAAAGATACATGCTCAAGACCATTTGTATATTTTTCGTCTAATCCTAGTAATTTAGCAGTTTCAAATACTTGTTTGAAATGTAATACTTGTTCATACGATGTTATATATAACGCTTTATCAAAATCGTATGTTCTTGCTCTGTATAATATGGCTGCTAAATCACGAGCAGCATATGTAGATGACCCATTTGACTTTTTTATTATAATTGGTGTATTTATTCCTTTATCTTCTAAATCAATTATTTCTGCCCCTTCAGAAAGCATTAATTTTCCTGATTTTTTTAGCAATTCAATAACCTCAGGAACCATTGGAGCTATGGAGGCTTCTCCATCCCATGAATCAAATTTTCCTCCTAGAATATCATAAATTTTATGAAACTCTTTCAGACTTAGTTTTCTAAATTTTTCCCATAAATCAACACAGTATGGATCTCTATCTTCTAGCTTTTTAAAGTTTTCTCTACATCTTTCTAGTACCTCTGGATCATTTTTACACAAATTGTTAATTCTTACATAAATATCCATCATTTGATTAATAGGATCTTTTTCAATATCATATTCATTTCCCCAAAGTTTGTATCCTTCAATCATTTTCCCAAACTGAGTTCCATAATCACCTAAGTAATTTAAACCTTTTACATTATATCCAAGATAATCAAAGGTGTTGTACAAGGCTTGACCAATAACCGTAGAACGCAAATGTCCTATATGAAATGGTTTAGCTATATTAGGATGCGAATAATCAATAATGATATTTTTACCATTACCTATATTTGATTTGCCGTATTCATCTACTTTTAAAAATTCATTTTTAACTTCTTCAGCCAATTTGATTTTATTAATAAAGAAGTTCAAATAACCTGATACTACATTGACTTTTTCAATAATATTGCTATCTAAAATGATTTTTTCTTTTATTTCCTCTGCAATGACTATTGGGGATTTTTTTAATTCCTTTGCTAATTTGAAGCACGGAAAAGCGTAGTCTCCATTTTGAGAATCTTTTGGAACCTCTATGAAGGCATATAGCTCTTTGCTATCTAGTTTTACAACATTTGAAATTGATGTTGCTATTTCATTTTTAAAATCTAACATTTTTTTCCTCCTTTTTGCTCATTGGAGCTTTTTGTATTTATTATTTTTTGAAATTGGGGACGGAGATTTTTTAAAAAAATTTCCGTCCAAAATTTAAACCAATTTAAAAAAGACAATAAGATTTAGATAAATCTTATTGCCTAAAGGTGCCTTTTATTAGCACGGTACCACTCTAGTTATTTTTTAAAAAATCACTCTATCTCCGTAACGTGGAGTTCTCCGTACCGTCATACTTCACTATTAATGCACACATTATTAATATTTCCGACAGTCCCTAACAAGTTCTCTTCATATTACCATCCACTATTGGCTTCCACCATTTCCAACTCGCTTGAGCTTCCAATAATACTACTCTCTTGCATCACCAGTTTTTTTTATATGTCCATTATGATATCATCTATTTGTGGATTTGTCAATATACATAATTCTTATATCAGGGTAATTTCATCGATTGTTACAAATTTGTAACAATTCTATCAAATACCCA
>CAMPBM010000118.1 GCA_946637865.1 uncultured Lachnospiraceae bacterium
TTTACTGCTTTAGATATTGATAAGATAAAAGATATTATTGAGAAAAATAAAAATTAATAATTACGTATAATTAAATTTTAATCTATTTATAAAAACTGTAGGTACTCAATGTAAGCACGTATTGTAAAACCCCCAAGCAATCCGATATAATATAGATATAGCTTGGGGGTTATTTTTATTTATCAACTATCAGTAAACTGTCAACTGTCAGCTCATTATATGTACCTTAACTTTTTCCGCTAGAGTTTCATTTACCCACCCAAAGAAAGCATCTAAAATTGGTTTAGACTTCTCTTTTCTGATTTTTACTTTTTCTTCCACGCTAAGCTCAGCTATTTCTCTTTCAATATCAAATAGCTTATTGCAATATTGTAAACCAGTATAACCATAGCAACTGGTTATAGGCTTTTTATTCTCATCAAGTGGAATACTATCATGAAAGTAGCGTCGATTGTGCGACCAACATTCTGCATGTGTTGTAGCCTCTGTATCGTTATAAGAAGAAAATCCATCTGTTACTAGTATTCCTTTAAAACCTTTTAGAAATTTTTGTGCCGTTTCGTTACTCCTGCTTGCATTGTAATCATATACACCCCCTTATAGTTTTTCATCTTTAACAATTGAAGTTGCAATTACTCGAGTTCGCATTCACGCAACGAGAAGCCACCCAGCAATTATGCCCCAATTTTATAAATTTCCTCAGCTAGCCCGCAAGGGTCTAGCTGGACCCGTTTTTTCTCTACATACGTACATTTCCTACTTTATTTGACTTCGAAATTATAACCACTTGTTGCTGATTCCTGTAGATTATCAGAGCTTAGAGAAAC
Organism: uncultured Lachnospiraceae bacterium; assembly: GCA_946637865.1. Taxonomy (GTDB): domain Bacteria; phylum Bacillota; class Clostridia; order TANB77; family CAG-508; genus CAG-492. The sequence goes on from CAMPBM010000118.1 coordinate 828, forward strand.
TACTGGAAAGAGCCCGCGAGAGTAGCTGTCCGCGACGTCGTCCGAGTTGAACAAAACGGGCGCGTTCAAGCTACGCGAATACATATCGCGCACAATGAAGGCGCCATAAGTCGAGGCCGCACGCACGCAGCGAGAAGCCACCCAGTAATTTCTACTGCTGAATAACATACTTGATAATGTTGATTTTACACTGTCATATTCTGGTTTTACTCCACCAAGAAATGCACTACTTGTTAATATATAGTATGTATGTACTGGCTGTATACTTGTTCCTGCCTGCACTTTTCCTCCATTTGCATTTGCTGTTATTGGACCATTACTTTCACTTAGTCCCAATCCACTTGTTGTTTTTACTCCATTAATTACTCTATTTGCTTCAGTTGCATATATTTGTGGATACCAACTCTTTGCTTTACTATATGCTCTTTTTCCTGGTTGTTTATTATAACCGCTTCCTCTTGTTGTACTTAACGCACTTGCTGTCATATATTTTTCAAAATCTTCTGTTTTTATACTTGTTGCTGTTATTCCTTTGTTTGAATCGCTATATAATTCACTACATACTTTATCTAATAAATATACACTATTATTATAACCTTGTGGACCCTGTAATGTTAAGCTTCCAACTGCACTTAATGGTACTAATTTAATATTATCTCCATCTACGCTTAATACTTTCCAAGTGGTAACCTTATAATTGCCTCTTGCATCTAATGCAACATCCGCTCCACCATTTGATGTTGCCAATGCACCTTCCCACGTTGATGTTCCTGTTGGATAGTATTTTACTTTATCTCCAACTCGTATATTTACTTTTACTTCTATTGTTCTTGTATCCCCAGACAATTTTCCTGTTAATGTTATTGTTGCAGTTGCCCCTCCTTCTGCATTACCAGCTACAGTTATTTTTCCTGTTGAATCCACCGTTATTCCTGCATCTGTAGGGCTAATAGAATATGTCATATCTTCCCCATTTTCTGTTGTTATTTGTGCTTCGTCTCCTGCTTTTAATTTTACAGCTGTTCCTGCTACTACAGTTTCATCGCCGACTTTTATTGTTGCATTTTGTACATTTTCTACTACTTGTACTTCAAATTCCTTTGCTTGTATTCCATCTCCACCTATGGAAATTGTTGTAGTACCAACATCTATAGCATTTATCACACCTTCATTACTTACAGTTGCAACACCTGTTTCTGATGATGTATACGTTGCTCCTTGGCTATTTTCAAAGCTTATTTGTACATCTGAAGCTCCCTTTAACAATTTTACGCTTCCTTGATTTCCTACTAATTTGTCTCCTACTTGGATTTGACCTACTAAGCCTCTATCTTCATTACTATCACCTAATGCTAGTGTTGTTATATCATTACTTGATTTTTCTACACCTGATTCAGATTGGATAGCATACGCTTTTACTATTATCTTCTTTACAGCTCCCATCTCAGCTACTTGTTCTGGTGTAAAATAAATATTCTCTGCAAATATTACTTCGTCAAATAACGCTTGCTCTGTTGTAGTTCCTGGCTCTAAGGTTTCATCATATTCATACACATATATGTTATACAACTGTCCATCTATTGTAGTATGCATTTCTTCGCCTTCTCTTTGAGTCCAGCCTCCTGTTTCTCCTTCTGTTTCATTTATTGTATATGAAAATAGATTTTGTTCATTATTTACTGGTACATATACCTTCAAGTATACATACGCAGGGTTCTTTCCTACGTTTTCAACATTTGGAGCTTTTGTGATGTGTTGCCCTGGCTCTATGTTTCGCGCACTTTCTGGTGCTTCACCATTTTCTGATGCTGTATCCCATACATCTCCTTCTGTTAAGACTATATCTATACTTCCTATTGTAAATACATTTGTTGCTGTTTTCATGCTTGTGAAGTATGCATATACGCCTGTTGTTATTAATATTATTAGCAATATTATTGCTGCTAATATTACCCTTTTTCTGTCTACCACCTTTGCTGTGGTTTCACTATAAATTTTTTCCGTATTTGATTCATTAGTTTCATTTTGAATCTCTTCAATGTTCATTTTGCTAGCTTCATTTTGAACTTCTTCTATATTCATTTCACTAGCCTCATTTTGAAGTCCTTCTACCTTCATTTCACTAACTTCATTATGTTTTTCTTCCATTTTCATCCTCCTTATCATTTGTTTTTTGTTCAACTTTATGATAACATAAGAGTATTTTTTTATCAATATGTCTTCTTAACTTTTTGTCATAATTTGTTACTGTTTAACAGTTTCGTCGTTACTGGTCAGCCTTGAAACATTTGGGGACGGTCTTGATTTGTTTCAAAAATGAAACAAATCAAGACCGTCCCCAAATGTTTCAAGGCTGACCAGACTATCATGCTTTGCCTAAAGCACCACCATAAACGAAAACATTAT
>CAMPBM010000119.1 GCA_946637865.1 uncultured Lachnospiraceae bacterium
GCGATTACATAATTTTAATTTTTTACGGCTTATTGCAAAAGCCGTGAATTGTAACACTGTGGTTACAGGTTAGCCTTGAAACATCACGAGGATGTCTAAAAGACATCCTCGTGCAATATATATCTTGAATTGAAAAATTTGCTATTATCTTCCTCTGCCTCTTGGCAATTCTTTATTCCTGTATTAATAAAAACATTTGAGCAATCAATCCAATTAATGAACTTATACGCTCTTTGAGTATTATTAGTATACATACATACAGCAGAAGCTTTTTTATCACTTAAATAATTGACAATATTAGCGAAATTTCCCCTTATAGGCTCTATTTCATAAGATTTATACATAGCCGTGTTTTTTAATCTCTTTACTTCTTTCTGTACTTCTTCTGAGAAAGCATCATTTTCCTGATATAAATATATAGTATTTTCTACGCTTTTGTTTTTTGTTCCTTTCCTAGTAATCAGCTTGTCTAATCTTTTCAAATCTATTTCTTCTTTTTCATACATCTGTACTATATTATCATCGATATGAAAATTCTTAAAACATTCCTTTAAAATAAGCAATATTAAAGATTCTGTACTATACTGACTATAATTATCATGTAATACAATAATAGCATTTCGTGTTGATATAGCTTTAAACATACTCCAAATTGAATCCCTGGCATCTCTACATTCTACACCAATAACACCTATAGGAACATTATAGTAACCTGTATTCATGTTTCTAGTTTTATATTTGTGAATATTTTTCTTCTCATTATCTAATAAATTAAGAATATCTTCGTATGAAATATTATCTTCGTTTATTGAAATAAGTTTTCTAATTTTATCCTCATTTTCTTTAATCTTCTGATCTACATATAAAACTACATCTTTAGCAACACCTTTTTTATTGTTTATAACATACTTTCTATACGCACTTCTCGCATTTAAAATCTCTGGTTGTACAAAATCGTAATTATTACTAATATATTTTATGCCTGAAAACTCATCTTCTACTACTAGATTTTTTATCTTTCCCTTGAAGAAAAACCTTTTCAAGCCATTTGTAACTCTAGCTAAAAAACTATCCTTTACTACTATTAATCCCTGCTCCTCCATAATTTCCTCCTTCGTTTATTTTGCGCATATATTCGTTCTAAGTAATTTACACAAATGTACTTACCTGAAGTTATTTTTTATAATTAATTCATCTTTTAAAAATATGAGCTTATCTCTTCCAGACCCTCAAAACTGCTCTGCCTCAATACCTCATATACAACTATTGCAACAGAATTTGACAGATTTAATGAACGTAAAGTCTGTCTCATTGGTATTCTGATTGTATTATCTAAGTTATTTTGTAATAAATCTTCTGGTAACCCTTTTGTCTCTTTTCCGAATAAAATATAAACCTCCTCATACTCTGTATAATCCACATCTGAATAACAATGTTTTGCTTTTGTAGTAGCAAAAAACATATTATTGCCAATTGGATATTTTTCCAAAAAATCTTTCAATGAATTATGTTCCTCAATCTCAAGCTTATCCCAATAATCTAACCCTGCTCGCTTCAAGTACTTATCACTTATTTCAAACCCCAATGGCTTTACTAAGTGCAACTTGGCGCCAATTGCAGCACAAGTTCTAGCTATATTCCCTGTATTTTGTGGTATTTCAGGTTCCACCATTACTACATTAATTTTCATTTTTTTCAACTTCCTTTTCTTTACTTAATATAATCTATCTTTTTTAAATAGTCAATACCTAAATTAAGATAAGTAACATAAAAGACGTTGCAGTTCAGGTGGCTATTAAAATAGAGTAGTCAAAAGTAAACCACTTGAACTATAACTGAAAGACAAGTGGACGTAGAAACCGTCTGAGGCAAGCTCCTTCATCTTGCCCCAGACAGAGTTCCTACGTCCACTTGTCTTCCATCCACCTATATGTCCTACAAATCCATTTTTTCATCTATTTCAGTCTCGTTAACACATTTAGAGTGTAGATATCTTCACCCGTAAAAATTTCACATAGTCTTTCATACAAATAATAAGCATTATCAATACAATAATACATATATCCTGATTCAATTAAAATCACTTAACTTTATCTTGTCTTTTTACATTTGTACTCTGTCATGACTCCACCTTCATAAGCATCTATTTTTAGATAGTTATCTCCATCCTTTAAAGGTACTTTAAATTCATACTCTTTTGTTCCCTTTGGAATATCATCAATAGTCTTTTCTTCTTCATTATGTGTATACACAATTTTAGTAATCTCAACATCATCAGTTATATTAACTACAAAACTATTATCAGCTATTGAAGCACTAATTGTAGGTCCATTTGAAGCAACCACTTTTCTAGTTATCAAATTCTTATTGCCTGTTTTATCCACAGCCTTTAATGTTATCTTCTTACTTCCCTCTTCAACCTCAATACTTGCCCTTGCTGTAGTTTTATCTTCTTCTGATGGCTGAACTACAACCTCTTCTTCACCTTCCCACTGATATGAAAAATAATCCAACTCCGTATCATCTGTTGCTACAATTTCCAATTTAGCAGTTTTTCTTTCTATAGTAATTTGTGGTTTTGTAGCATCATCATTTTCAGTAAATGCTGCTTCAATATCTTCGTATCTTGTTTTATTACCATTTACATCTACAACAGTTGTTTTCAACATATGCTCTCCTGGTGGAATTTCAACTTCAAATGAGAAATTTGTTTTTGCATTAGCTTGGTAAGTATTCTCCATTCCATCATCCCACACATATATTACCTTATTTACTCTTGTATCTCCATCAAAATTCAATGTCACATAACTACCATTCTTTTCTTTTGTAAGATTAGGACATGCAAACACAACAACCTCATCAGTTCTGTTAAAAAGGCCTAATACCCCTTCTCCTACTAAAATCAGTGCAAAAACAATAATTGCAACCACAAAAAATCTCACAATTGATTTCATCTCTGAAGATGAAACGCCACTCTTATCATTAGTATATAATATTTGATTCATTAAAAACTCACCTCTTTTTTTTCTCATTAAATTATAGCACAATACTATTTTTTTTGTAAACCTCTTTTTTTAAATTTGTATCTAACATTTCACCCATTGGTTACTATTCACGGTCTATTACTGTAGAGTAGTAAAAAATCAAAATTATGTATGA
>CAMPBM010000120.1 GCA_946637865.1 uncultured Lachnospiraceae bacterium
ACCACAAATATTTAAAGCAAGAATGGGCAAAAGAGAAGCAATAATAAAATACTTTGAAGAGAGGTGTAAATAAATGAATAAGCAAATGAATATATCGGTAGCATTTAATTTGGATTTACACAAAATATTAAATGAATTAGTACAAAACGAAAGCTATATGGCTCAATTAGGAGATATAACAATAAAATATATAGGAGCTAAAGAAGATATAGCAAGAGGCAAAAGAGAAATATTTGAAATAGAAAGGTTGTGTAAGTAAATGAATATTGAAGAATGCATATCAAAATTAAAAAGACAGATAACAGTAGGAAAATGCGAAAAGAATATAGGAATACCAGTATATATATCAAATTTAGAAACTCTACTAACAGCTTATGAAAAAGAAAAAGAGAAAAATGAAAGTATTATAAAAGAAAGAGCTACAGAAATTGTATATGTTGACAAAAATTTTGTTAGAAAAGATAAAATAAAACCAATACAAATTATAGACTTAGATGGAAAAATACATAATGTTTATAAAATTGAGGAGGAATAAAAATATGAATGATGATTTAAAAGAAACTTTAATGATAATAGCAGTATGTGTAGCAATTCTTTTAACAATTACTATACCAATAGTGATTGGAGTATGTATTTATCAAGATAAGCAAATGGAAATAGAAAAATACAGAATAGAAATGGAGTTGAAATATAAAAAATTGGAGGAATAAAACAATGTTAAGTGATGAAGAAATGAAAGCAATCGAAAAAATAAGAAGTTTTAATCAATATAATTGGGAAATGAATAACTTAAAAGAAAAAGAATTTGCTAAACCTTATTTTGATGCATTAGATACAATTTTAAATCTAATCGAAAAACAATCTAAAGAAATAGAAGAATTAAATGAAGCTTTAGATGAATGGATAAATGGGGAAAGAACTTCAATGTTTCATATTCACAAAGACAAAATAAAAGCAAAAATAGAAGAATTAGATAAAGAAGAAAAAGAAGTTTTGAAAGGCACAAAAGGACAAGACAGATATGCAATAAAACAAGAATATATGCATAAAAGAAGTGGCTTGCAATCACTTTTAGAAAAGGAGTAGATATATAAAACCTAGAAGTTTAGAAAATTATAAAGAAATGTTTAAAAATGTTGATAAAGAAAAAATCATAGAAATGAATTATGAATTATCAAAAAATTTATGTGAATTAGAAGAAGCATTACAAGTAATAAATAAATTTATACATTCAGAAGGATATTAAAGTCCTTACAAAAATGTGAAAGGAAGTAAATATGAAAAGACACGCAAGTGGTTATTGGTATCAATTTTTATTACCAAGAAGAATAACTATATATCCAACAAGAATTTACAGATGGTTAAATTTTTATTGGAGATTAAAAGATGAAGTAGAAAGGAAGGATTAACTATGTCAATGAGTAAATATATAAAAGGAATTGCAGATAGTAAAAGAGTTGAACTTGCAAAACAAGCGAAGATAAATTGTGAATCTTTAGGGATAGATGTTCCAAGCATAGTATATGAAATATTAGAAGATGGAATAGATATACCACAAAAAGAATTTACTACAGATTATGAAGAAATTATAGAAATAGATGTAAAAGATATACCAAAAGAAGTAGAAAAAATACAATTTATTATAAGTTATTGAAAAAATGTGAGAAAGGAAGTAGTATATGTGTAAATGTTGTGAAGAAATTGAATTTTGGAAAGAAGCTAAAAAAGAAGAATCAGAAAAAGGAATTGTAGAAAGTAAATTGTTTTCACGAATTGCAATATATACTTGGAGAAAAGGAGAAAGAAAAATAAAAGGAAATCAAAGTGGAACAATAAATTCAAAAACTTATGATTTAAAATTTTGTCCACAATGTGGAAGAAAGCTGTAATATACAGCAGTTAGGAGGAAGTATATGAAAGAGATGGAATACTCAATAGAGAGAAAGATAGAAGTATTAGACACAGGATATTGCTTTGGATTATTGTATTACATAATGAATTTAGGAACACACCCAACAGCATATATTAGAATACCTGAAAATCATAAATATTATAAAAAAAATTATGAGGATATAGATTTAATAGTACATGGAGGACTAACTTATGCAAACAATCACCTATGGATAAGTAAAACTCAAAAAATAGATGGATGGTTTGTAGGTTGGGACTATGGACATTGTGGAGATTATGCAGGATATGAAGAAATGTTTCCTACTGAATTAAGAACAGGTGGATATAAATGGACAACAGAAGAAATATTTAAAGAAGTAGAAGAAGCTTGTTATCAACTTGTGAAAGGAGCTGATAATATTGAGTAAAGCAGATGAAATGATGTTTGATTTAGGTTATAAAAAAGTTGATTTAGATTTTTTGTTTTCAAGATTTTGGGAACAATGGGAAAATAGAGATTTAGAAAAAACAATATCATTTAATACAGAGCATAAATATTTGAAGTTTGAAGATAAAAATGAGTATGGAATAACTATGCAAGAACTACAGGCAATAAATGAAAAAGTAAAAGAGCTTCGGCTGGATAGGAGGAGAAAATGAATAAAAAAGATTATAGAGGTTATGAATTAATAAAAGCAATACATGATGGAGAAATAAAAGATGGGGCAATAATAGAAGTACATGATTTAAGTACATTAGACCATGTAAAGGCAAGGATAACTTTTAGAAACAAAAAATTAAATTGGATTTCGGGTGAATTTGATACTAGTTGTTTATTTGATGATAATATTTATTTTAGGGTATTAGAAGATAATATAGAAGAGATAGAAGAATTAGATAGAAATCTAAAATTTGATGACTTAATAACACCTTATGGAAAAAATGAAGATATGATGTGGACTGAAATTATTAAACAACATAACAAAATTAACGAATTAGTAAAAGTAGTAAATGCAATTAGAAAGGATTTAAACAAATGAGTGATGATGAAATAAAAGAATTTATGAAAGATAATGAAGAAAATAATTATCCATTAGGAATAGCAGCAACATTGACAGCGATAATAACTATTTTAATAAAAAACAATATCACAACAGAAGAAGAATTTAAAAAGATTGTAGAATATAGTTTAGAAAAAACAAGAGAGGAACAAATTAACAGAATGACTGATGAAGATAAACAACAACTAGAAGCTTTAAAGA
>CAMPBM010000121.1 GCA_946637865.1 uncultured Lachnospiraceae bacterium
AATCAATTGTGGGGTCAAGTAATTTCAAATAAGCATCTCCTTCTTTCTTTAATTCGTTTATGGAATTGTAGCATGATAACAGTTGCTACTAAGGAACATTTGAACTTTCTCAAATGTTGTGATTAAAATATTTTTAAGATGTAAATTAAATTTTAAAGTATTTATAAAGTTGAAACAAAATGTTTCCGAGTAGATAATAATATAATAATTGGGAAAATGCAACAAATTTCGTATACAAAATTTTTGCATTTTTCGACAGAGTTACTGTATCAAAACTTTGTACTATTTTCAAATTTTTTTTGCCTTTTGATAAAGCTGAGCCAGTAACATCAATTCAAGTTACAATTCACATTTCCTCAAAAAATTTCTTTACAGTAAAACATCAGAATGATATAATAGAATTAGAAAAAGTAATTTCACATTCACACAGAAATACATGATTTTTATGTATAAAGTATCAACAAAAGAAAAAGAAAGGAGAGGAGAGGGATTAGTTATATGATATTAGTTATATAGCATTTTAGTATTTTAAGAACAATCTCAAGTCTAAAGCAAAAAGACAAAAGAAAAAATAGGAGGAAGGAAAGTATATGAGTATATTCAAGCAGAAAAATACGAAAAACAAGGAAAATACAAATATTACAGAAAACACAGAAAACTTAAACGAAACCGCTAAAGCAACCAGACTAAAAATAATATCTGTTGGTACAGCTTTTATGATAGCACTGGTAATTGCAGTGGCAGGAGTGGCAGCATATTTCACAGACAATACTGCCATGTCAAACGTATTTACAATAGGAAATGTAGATATAACATTAACAGAAACCAGATTTGATTCAACACAAACCATGGCAAACATATTACCAGGGCAAGTTATAGAAAAGAACCCTGCAATACAAAATGTTGGAGTACTACCAGCGTATGTATATTTAAAAGTAACTGTGCCAAAAGAAGGATATACAGATAAAAGTGGAAACACAGAAACAGGAATACCCTTTTTTACATATTCTAAAGATAGCAACTGGACGGAAATGCCATCTTATAGAAAAGAAACGGATACTAGCATAACGAAAATATATTATTATAATACAATACTACAACCACATACTAATACAACTGAGTTATTTCAAACAGTAACCGTGGCAAATTTCCCAAATTTCGATAGTTTGACAAATGAAATGGAAAACATTGAAATATATGCGTATGCAATAGATACATCTTTGCCAGAAGTGGAAGAAGGGGAAAATGAATTTATAGTAGCGTATGAAACTTATGTAGAGGAAACTAAATTGCCACCAACAATAATGTTTGCTTCAAATGGTGGAACAGGAACAATGGAGAATCAAGTATTGCAAGAAGGAGCAACAACTAATATAACGGCAAATAGTTTTACAAAAGAGGGCTATACATTCTCACATTGGAATACAAAAGCAGATGGTACAGGAAGAAGTTATAACGATAAACAACAAATAACAGATGCGATAATTTCAGATGAGACATTGACTTTATACGCACAGTGGTATGATTCATCATTGAATAAGGTAAAATATGCTGTGCAGATTTATGGTATAAATCAAGATGTGGACGCAAATGGTAATACTTTAGGATTAACCTTTGGACCTGCTGTGGGTACAAGTTATAAAAATAGCTATGTAACTCACGAATATGATGATAATGGTGATGGAACATACAATGTAATGATAGTAACTCATAACGTGGCTGAAGATGGAAGTGAAACTATAGCTTCAAGGGTTGCGTTAACTAATTCAGAGGGCGAAACAGTAACAAGAACTGAAGCACAAAAACAGAATTATGATATAAACTTGCATGAAATGAGCTGGGCAGAAATTGAGGCAGTAGGTGATAAATCGAAGTTTTTAGATTGTATGCTTTGCGGAGATACGAAGAGCGTTAATTTTACTTTGAATAGTACAATTAGTTCTGGAACTAAGCAAACGGCGTATGGTGATGGAGCTGGAGTGTTGAGGAGTACGATAAATGATTATTATAGAAGGTGGAACCCCGCAAAAAGTAACTTTACTTCATCAGCGAATAATTCAGCAGTAGGAACAGGAGTAACATTAGATAGCAACGAACAACAATATGGTTCAAATGCAAAAAATGCAGGTGCATATAAAACTTCGCACATAAGAGCAACATTAATAGGTTCAGATGTTTCAAACCCAACAATTGGATATGCAGGAGATGTAAACTTAGATTCGACAACATGTTTGTATAGTTGTATAGAAAGTGGATTGAAAGATGTAATAACACCAAAGAAAGTAAAATATGTAACAGGAAGATCATCAAGTGATTATGATGCTAATAATACTCCGCTAGTAGATTCGATATGGTTGTTATCAAACAGAGAAGTATATGGTACAGGAGAGTACAGTGGAAATACAACAGAAGGATTAGGAACAAATGGAGATGGTTATAGTAAATTTGGAAATACAGAGTCAAAATACTATATGTCAGCTTACAATACAAGCAGTACAGCTAATAGAATCGTATATAATGAAGCTGGCTCTGCTTACAGCTGGTGGTTGCGCTCGCCTGTCCTTTACAGTACGTACAATACGTACTGCGTGTACGGCGGGGGTTACGTCATCGACATCGCTCCGTACGGCGCGCAAGGTTTGGGCTTTGGCTTCTGCATTAGGTAGTGCTGAATTGGTGAATACCAATTCAGAGAAAAGTGTAATGCAATCAAAGTCCAAAGAAGTTATTCCCCATAGAGCATAAGTTGTTTTAAGGTAGGAAGTAGGATAAAAAAGTGTTGGCAGGCTAGTCCTGCCATAGGAACCATAACTAGGCAGACAAGGGAACGTAGCAATTGTCTTAAAACAGGTCGAGGTCTGGTCACTATTATTATGAAATATAATTACACTAATTAATAGAAGTGATATAGTAAATATAAAACTATATCACTTCTATCAATTAAATTGAAAAAGGGTATTAAATTTCACAATTCAAGATATGGGTATAGACAAGTTGACGTAGTAAGTGTCTGGTGAGACACTTACTACGTCAACTTGTCTCACATAAAAATAGTGCATAAACTTTATTGTTTCTAAAATTTACACACTATATAATACACTATCATAAATAGATTAAAATTTAATTATACGTAATTATGAATTT
>CAMPBM010000122.1 GCA_946637865.1 uncultured Lachnospiraceae bacterium
ACAAATTGATGTGATATTCCATGGAAGCCATATCTACGAATCTTATATTTTTCATAGTATTTGTATGGTATAGGATATATGTAACTTTCCTCTGGAATTGTTTTATGGAATCCAGTATCAAAAACCGCAACATTAAGCTTTCCAGGCATTACATTCATACATGCTTCCATACCTGAAATAGCAGCTGGATTGTGTAATGGTGCTAAATCTACAATTGATTTTAACCCTTCTAAAACTTCCTGTGTTATTACAACTGGGTCTGTGTATTTTTCTCCTCCATGAACCACTCTATGTCCCACAGCATCTATCTCATCAACAGACTTTATAACACCATATTCCTCGCTTAATAATCTTGTTAAAACAAATCTAATTGCCTTTTCATGATTAGATACTGGGCGTTCAAATTTATGCTTATTATTCCCTACTTTATGTGTTAGGAAAGAATTGTTTTGACCTATTCTTTCAAAATTTCCTTTTGCTAATACTTCTTCTGTTTCCATTTCGATTAATTGATATTTTAGTGATGAACTACCACTATTTAGTACCAATATTTTCATATTTAACCATCCTCTCTTTCTATATCTTCTCTATATATACCTTTTTCAAACTTTATCTGACTAATAATTATTCTTGAGCTTGAACCGCAGTAATTGCTATTACACCAGCTATATCTTCTGCAGAGCAACCTCTTGATAAATCATTTACAGGTTTTGCAATTCCCTGACATAATGGACCATAAGCCTCTGCTTTTGCCAAACGCTGTACTAACTTATAACCAATATTTCCAGCATCCAAATCTGGGAATATCAATGTATTAGCTTTACCCGCTACTGCACTTCCTGGTGCTTTAGAATTAGCAATTTCTGGAATTATTGCAGCATCTAATTGTAATTCACCATCACAAATTAGCTCTGGAGCCTTTTGCTTCAATAGCTTTGTAGCCTCTATAACCTTATCTGTTAAAGGTGAATGTGCACTTCCATATGTAGAATATGAAAGCATCGCAACCTTTGGTTCGGCCCCTACTAACTGTTTAAAACTTTTTGCTGATGATATTGCAATTTCTGATAAAGCATCTGCATCAGGATATTCATTTAGTCCACTATCAGAAAAAATAAAAGTACCTTTTTCCCCATATTCACAATCAGGTACTACCATTACAAAAAATGCTGAAACCAATTTGGTTCCTGGTGCAGTTTTTAAAATCTGTAAAGCTGGTCTTAAAGTATCTGATGTAGAATGACATGCACCTGATACTAATCCATCTCCATCCCCCTGCTTTACCATCATCATTCCAAAGTAAATTTCATCTTTTATTATTTCTTTAGCCTGTTCCAAAGTCATTCCCTTTGCTTTTCTTAGCTCATAAAAACTTTGAACATACTCTTCATATTTCTCACTCTCTGTTGGATTTATAATTTTTGCTTTTGAGATATCTATATTATTATCTTTTGCCATTTCTTTTATCTTCACTATGTCCCCTAAGATAATTATATTTGCATATTCCTCACTTAATGCTGTTTCAGCAGCCCTAAGAGTACGTATATCGTTTCCTTCTGGCAAAATTATAGTTTTTAATTCCTCTTTTGCTCTCTTTTTAATGTTCTCTATAAATGACATATTATATCCTCCTTTGTCTTGATATAGTACATTATATTAGTAAATACATAAAAGTACAAGGATTTTAAAAAAATTCTTAAAAAATATTTAATTTGCTTGCATTTTATGTAAATTTATGATACAATACATACATCATTCGCATAAAAACATCTACATTTTTAAGGAGGTATGGTTATGAATTTAAGACCAGCAACCAAGGAGCTTTTACACCACTGTGCAGCAACCGAATTTTGCGATACATGCAAATATCGGGTAGGATGCGGAATTCGATATTGCTTCTATGATGAAGCAATCCGAGATGAGCTTCAGTTTGAACTCTTCATACAAGGTATGGAGGTAGAAAGCCAGCCAATCTTCGGAGAAAATCTTGCATTCGAAGGTACAGAACACATTAGGAGAAAAGTAACTCGAGAAAGGAAAATTCATCCCTTATTTTCATATACTTAAAATAAAATATTTTGTTTTCAAGGTCACTCTTTTTGAGTGGCCCTTTTTTTATATAATAGGAGAGTTCTAGTATGGAGTAAAAATTAACCTATAGAGCCTTCATATTATATAAAAAGCTTCGCTAACAGTTGTACAGAAATTTTCTGCAAAATCCCAAGGCTGACCTATAACTTTGTGTCACTATTTTACAATTATTCCCAATAACTTTGACAATTCCATTGCCTGATACTCATCCACAATAACGCCCTTCAAATCCTGTGGTAGCACAACAATTCCAGTTATATCGCAAGTAGTAAAATCTATTCCACTTAAGTTAGTTTTTACCAACTGTATACCTATCAAATTTGAATACTGAAAATCAACCTTTTTTAGAAATGCCTCCTGTATACTTACATTTGATAGCTTACTATTAAGAAATGTAGTTTCTTTTAAATTCGTTAACGCCATATTTGCATAAGACGCATTACAATTATCAAAAAGCATATTCTGCATAAAAGTTCTTGTAAAATTACATCCAACTAACTTACAATTTTTAAACGTAGCTCTAGTAAAAGTACACTCACTAAAATCCGTATTCGAAAAATCACAATTTTCGAATGTAACATCCGTAAACGATACTCTGTTAAATTTTGCATTAAGACATATAGACTCTTGAAATTGACAATTTTCAAATTCAAAGTTGTATGTATCTATATGCGCTTCATAGCACCCTTTGAAACGCCAGCCTTTTATATCTGACATATTAGCTTTTGCTTGATTTATTATTTTTTCCAGGCAATTACATTCTATCAAATCATATTGTTTTGTTTTGTACAAGTCATTTTCATATATGTTGACTCCATAATTAACCATATCTTCCATTCATTAATCCTCATCTTTCATTTGTTTTATTATTTTAGTATCTCTTTCCTATTATTAAAATATAAGTTTTGATTTTAGTCAATATTATTTTTCAAATCTTTTGCATTTTGATAAACCTTGGTTACAGGTCAGGTGGCTATTAAAGTAAAGTAGTCAAAAATTAAAATTATGTAAGAGCTAGCAATATATTAACAATGGAGCTC
>CAMPBM010000123.1 GCA_946637865.1 uncultured Lachnospiraceae bacterium
TCTCTCTCATAACTAAAAACCTCCTAAAATTTATTTTCACTACAAAATGAATTAAAATTTTATACCATATCGAGCTATCAAAACACCAATAAAATAAGGAAGAACCAAATAAGAACAATTTTGTCCTTATTTAAGTTCTTCCTTGGTCGTCCTTATTTATTTTTAGCATATCCATTCAAATTATAAACCTTGTTTTTTTTGGGGGGACTTTTACTACTCTACAGGAATAGATTGTGATCTGTAACACTTTAATAAACCTTATTGCTAAAAAAATTATAGAAAAATGTAGAATTAACAGTCATCATTGTGTATAATAAGTATATAGCACTACAATATGAAATAACATAAGCAGTAAATTAAAAGAATAAAATATGGAGACAGGAAGTGATATGATGTTTTTAGCAAAGCCGGGAGTGTATGAAGCATGTGGAATGTTTAATATTAGACATTTGATTTTAATTTTGTTAACGTGCTTAGGAATATTCATTGGAGTAAAGAAGACTAAAGTTAATAAAAAAGAGGATATGAAAAAAGTAATTAGAGTTGTAACTGTTCTAGTATGGGTTTTAGAAGTATTAAAAATTGTGCATATTTTTTCAATAGGGGAAGGTGGAAATCCAAACAGGGTTGTGCCATTATATTATTGTAGTTTGTTATTGTATGCAGGTGTAATGAGTTCAGTAGGAAAAGGTTTAGTTGAAAAGTTGGGAAATGTTTTTTTAGCGACTGGAACAATATTTGGAGGAATAGCATTTATATTATTTCCAACGACATCATTACCAGAGTTTCCAATGTGGCATTTTAGAAGTTTGCATAGTTTCTTTTTTCATGGAACTATGATATACATAGGCATTATGGTTAATAAATATAAATATATTGATTTAAAAGTAAGTGATTTAAAATACTATGTTGTGATGATTATAGCAATTTGCATACCAGCATATATAGTAAATTCTATATATGGTAGCAATTTGATGTTTATATCTCAAGACTTTCCGGGAATGCCAGTGTCAATTATCTATAATAGTATGGGTAAGTTGTTCACACCTACAATGATTTTATTGCAAGCAATTTTACCTTTTTTTACTATCTATGGAATATTGCAATTGCTAAAACGATGTGGTATAATGCGACAGTATAAAGTTGAAAATAGTTGACAGTGTTAGAAAAAGTCTGCTATCGTTCAAAAGGTTTATAGGTAGCCGTATAAAAACCTAAATATATTATACAAGGAATGAAATTTATAGTATGAAGGATGTAGCAATATCAGATTCAATAAAGTATATAGGGGTAGATGATAAGGATATAAAGTTATTTGAAAATCAGTATGTAGTTCCAAATGGAATGGCATATAATTCATATATAATTAAAGATAAAAAAATTGTAGTTATGGATACAGTTGATAAAAGAGCTACAAGTGAGTGGCTTGAAAATTTACAAAAAGAATTAGGAAGCGAGAAAGTTGATTATTTAGTTATATCACATTTAGAACCAGACCACTCGGGTAGTATAAAGTTATTAATTGATAAATATCCAGAGATGAAGCTAGTTGGAAATGCAAAAACATTTGCATTTTTACCACAATTCTTTCAAATAGACAATTTAGAGGAAAAAATGGTGCTAGTTAAAGAGGGGGATACTCTTAATATAGGTGAACATACTTTACAGTTTTTTATGGCACCAATGGTTCATTGGCCAGAAGTAATGTTTACATATGAACAAAAGGAGAAAATTTTATTTTCGGCTGATGCTTTTGGAAAGTTCGGAACTTTAGATACGGAAGAAGATTGGACTTGTGAGGCTCGTAGGTATTATTTTAATATAGTTGGAAAGTACGGTATACAAGTACAAGCTGTTTTGAGAAAACTTTCTTCATTAGATATAAAAACTATTTGTGCATTGCATGGACCAATTCTTAAAGATAATTTGAGTTTTTACATTGATAAATATGATGTGTGGAGTAGCTATAAACCTGAAGATGATGGGGTTTTAATTGCGTATTCATCAATACATGGAAATACAAAAGAAGCGGTAGAAAAGTTAGCAGAAATATTTAAACAAAAGGGTGCAAATAAAGTTGTTGTTACAGATTTAGTAACAGATGATTTCGCAGAAGCTATAGAAGATGCATTTAGATATGATAAAATGGTAGTTGCTGCTTCTAGCTACAATTTAGATGTTTTCCCACCAATGAGAAATTTCTTATATCAATTAAAAAGCAAAGATTATCAGAATAGAAAGGTTGCAATAATTGAAAACGGCACCTGGGCACCTAGTGCAGGTAAATGTATGAAAGAACTAATAGATGGGATGAAGAATATGGATATTTGTGCACCTATAGTTACAATTAAAACCAAGATGAATGAGGATACAGTAGATAGTTTTGAAAAACTAGTGGAGAGTATGCTTGAATAGTGGTTTATGATAGTTTTTAAAATTTTAAATAATATACAAAATAGGAGGAGTTATTATGGCAAAATATGAATGTATAGTTTGTGGTCACATTTACGACGAAGAAGTAGAGGGAGTAAAATTTGAAGATTTACCAGCAGATTGGGTATGTCCTTTATGTGGCGTTGGAAAAGATATGTTTAAAAAAGTAGAAGAATAGTGTTAAATTTTGCCAAGAGTAGTGTACAATAAGCTCTTGGCTTTTATTGTGGAAAATATTGATGGGTGCAAGAGAAAATTATAGTTTGGAAGAAGGGAAGTGATTGTAAATATGGCTTTTTTTAATAAAATTGGGATACAAAATATAGTGATTTATTTGTTGGTTATAAACTTGGTTTCTTTTTTTGCAATGTGGTTAGATAAACAAAAAGCAAAAAAGGGAGAATGGAGAACACCTGAGGCTACGCTAATGTCTTTAGTGGTACTAGGAGGAGGAATTGGAGGAATTGCAGGAATGTATATGTTTAGACACAAAACGAAGAAACCTAAATTTTTTATTGGATTTCCTGCAATTTTGATTGCTGAGATTGTTACGGTTGTGTATATTTTAATTAAGGGGTAGGAAAGGGTGAATTGTAACCAAACGTTACTGGTCAGCCTTGGGCTTTTGCAATAAGCCGTCCAATATAAGAATTACGT
>CAMPBM010000124.1 GCA_946637865.1 uncultured Lachnospiraceae bacterium
AATGTAAATTTAATTTTAGATTTTACCTTTCACTTGATAAATCATCTCTCATTGTTCTTCTTAATTCGTCTATTCCTTCTTCTTTTTCCTTAGCGATTAATCTTCTTTCTCTTCTTGCTAAATTCAAAGTTCTTTCAATTTTTATCTTTTCCTCAAGCATTTTTTCAACATCTGGTCTTATTTCTAAATCTAACATTTCTATTCCTGAATCACCATCGAAATCTTGATATTGCACGCTTTCTCCTGTTTCATATACGAGTTCATTGTTTTGGTTTAAGACTATCTTCTCTCCATTTTTATCGTATATTTCTGCAAGTCCTCTTTTTATCATTCTTTTTATATTTACTAGTGATGTATCTTTTGTTGCATTACATACTATTTTTCTATTATCTTTTGCTCCTTTTATCATTATATCGTATAAAGTACTTACCATTTCTGATATTGCCAATTTTGATATTCTTTGAGTATCATCGTTTTTTTCGTTCTTTCTTGAATTTAAGCCACCTTCTAAGGCTAAATCAGCTATATTTAAATTTCCAGCATAATCAGTTCCATATATTAAATACCAATTATTTTCGCTTCCTATATTTATATGTGTATCTCTCTTCAAGTCATAAATTTGAGCAATTCGTTTACCAGTTGTTACACCTTCATTGTTTAATAATTGTTGATTATCTCTGTATACCATTTTTTCAATTTCTTTTAATACATCTATTTGCTCTTCATTAATAGAGTCTGCTGTATAATCAGCAATTTCATCTGACTTTCCATACCATAATGTAACTTCATCTAAGTTAGATTTTTTATCTGTACTTAAATTTAAAGATTCTATTTTGCTTTGGTCCATGCTTGCTATAACAACTGGAATAAATGCGTTAGATCCTTTAGGTACCCCACCGGAAGTAGAATCTATCCAAGGTTGAATTGTCTTTCTCCTAGTTCTATAATTGTAATATGCTTCATCTGGCACTATACTTTCAGCCTCTGGTAATGTATCTAATATTGATAAATCATTGTATCCTCTTCCTGCAATTACTTCTTTTAAGACCAAATTATTATATGTTTCTTGTGATATTTTTCCTTCTTCTAACTGTTTTTTCAAAAATAGTTTATCATTTTCTATTGCCTGCATTCCAGCTTTTTGATATATTCTCAATATTTCTTTTTTATCATCTTCTGATAGTCTTGCTTTAACATTTTTTGTAATTTCAACATTATCAAAAGTTAATCTATCGTAATTTCCATCTTTTCCTTTTTGTCTTATTGTAAGCGATTGCCCTATTATTTGGTAATTACCGTTTTCTTGCAATTCTTCAATAACAAATATACCAGCATTTTCTTCTATTGCACCTAATAACATTGCTCCCATTCCTACATCGCCAAATTTTTGGCAACAGTCTGTTAAATTTCCGGCAAACATAGTTAATATATCATTTGGAGATAACATTCTCCCTCTCATTTTTTTGCCTTTCTCTTGCACATATATTGGGGGTATACTTGTTCTTTCTCTTTTTCTTACAATATCAAATACTTTTTGTACTTCTTCAAATCCTTCTGCTGTTTTTATTTTTGCAACTGTACTTGCTAGTTTTGCAACCTTTTCATCTCCTGGTCGTTGGTTTTCAAACTCTATCTTTCCTAGATAACCTAAAATATCGTCTATCTCCAAATTTCCATTTTGATATATGTTCTTAAGCTCCTTCGAATTAATTATTTGTTCAAAGTTATTATGTATAACATGAAATTCATACATATATCTTGGATTAAATAAAAATTCCTCTCTATGTTTTTTAAAATATTTCATAAACTCTTGTGAATATGGATTGTGTATTGGTCCAAACATATCATGTAATTGCTTATACGTTATAATAATTTTTTCTTCATCAGGCATATTTTCTTGCTTTTCTTCTAACAGTTTATATGCCATTTCTCTGTCTGCATCTTTCTTCAGATTAGCTGTTTTTCGTGTTTCAATATTAATTCCAAGTATTTTCTCTAATTGTTCAATTTGCTCTGCAGAAAAACTATCTGGAATACTTTCTATTTTCTGATTACATACTTTTTGAAATCCATTTTTTATACTAGCAATCCATTTACCGCCGATACTTGCTCTTACATTTCGTACAGCATCTACAGAACTGTGGTTCATTGTTTGAGATAGAATACTGTTTTCATCACCTAATAGCAATAATAGTCTATTGGTTATATTTCTGGCATTTTGTCTAATATATGGAGCTCTATCTTCACCTGTAAGATTACTTATAATTTTACCTTCTAATCCTTGAATATTTATCTTACTATTTTCAATATATATTTTTCTTAGTTCATCCTCTAACATACTTTGTATAGCGCTGATTTGATCATATACTATTGGTTCTCCATATCTTTCATCAGTGCTACTTAGTATATCTTGAAGCTCTGATTTTGATTTTTCTATATTAATTTGAAATTGCTCTTTATTAATACTTCTTTGTAACTCAACAATTTCATCGTGAATATTTTGACTATCATATCCTGCGTTTTGTATTGAAGTTTCTATTAATTGTACTAAACTTATATTTTCTTCGTTTTCCAATAATCGATTCATCTCTTTGAAAATACGTAGCTCTGCGGTATTTTTTGACTCCTCGCTATCTTTAAACTTTTTATTTAAATTTAGAGACTTTAAAATTCGTAAAGTTGTTCCAAAATCACCTGTTATCTTTGCTTTAGTATCATATAATGTGTTGAAACTTTCTTCTTTATCTAACATATATGCTTTAATTTTTTCTTCACTTATATTTGGAATTTTAACCATTCGCTCTAATTCATCAATTCCAACACTAAAAATTATTTTGTGATATAATTCATCCATAAATTTTTCATCGTAATCTGCTGATGATTGAAAATGAGCTTGTGATTTAATTCCTTCAAATCTGCTTATATCTTCTCCAAACATTAGTTTCGAATCCATTGATTGCGGTGCTTTTTTCCACATTAAAAATAAAAGATATTCATTTTCTG
>CAMPBM010000125.1 GCA_946637865.1 uncultured Lachnospiraceae bacterium
ACGTAATTCTTATATTGGACGGCTTATTGCAAAAGCCCAAGGCTGACCAGTAACGAACAATGTGAAAGGTAGTTGTGCGACAGGGTGACATAGGAATTGTCGCACAAAAACTTTAAGGCTAATCAGTAACATGGGATGGGAGAAGTAACAAAATAAGTTCCAGACCTCCAACAAATCCTAAAATAGGATATAATAAATCAACAAATGTAGAAAAACTTATTTGCGAGATAAAGATTGAAAATATGCACATAATCACAGAATTTTTTTGAAATGATTTTTTATCTTTGCTTACTCCATTTAAGAACCCACACCCCATTGATATTGCAGTAGTATATATTGAGACTCCTATCATAAATAAATAACAATACTGATATACCCTTCCATATCTTTTTACAATTTCAATTATTGGCATTTCTAAAGAAAATATCTTAGTATTTCCTAACATTAAAATATTATATATAGACAAACTTAATATTGTAATAAGAATAAAACTTAATACAGAAATCCAAATAACCTGGTTTTTATTTTTTAAGTATCCTCTTAGTGTTGTTAGAACTGGCACCAGTAAAATGCAATTATAACTTCCATATAGAATTGCTTTAAATATTGATTGTAATACAGATTCTTTTGTTAGAATTTCGGAAATATTACTATAATTATCTACAACATTTAAATTTTTCACAGAAACTAATAATACGAGTGTTATTACCATAGGTATCAAATAATTACTTAATTGTATTAACCCATCAACATTTTTTTGAAAAGTAATATAGCATAGTATTGCAATAATTATTCCTCCTATATAATTATTTATAGCAAACTCTTGTTTCAAAAAACTGGAAGACCCCGATACCATTACAAAGAATGTTATTAATAATAAAATATTAACTACATTGCTTAGCCATTTGGATATTTTATCTTGCATCCTTGACTGCATAATGATTTTTTTTAGCATAATATTATTAGTAATAATGTACTCACAAAAATTTGAGTAATTTTTAATATTGCTTACACTACATATCTTTAACACTTTATATATCACTGTCCCTATTAATAAACTTGAAATACAAATTCCTATTAATCCAGTTATTCCATATATAAAGAAGAATGAGTATATTTCCTTTCCAGATGCAAATCCAGCGCCTACTAAAGTTGCAATAATTACAAATACTGTTTTTATAATATTCTTCATATTTGCCTCCTGTTGTTTTATTAAATAATAATATTATAAAAATGGTATTTATATGCAAGGAAATGATTTGGGAACGGAGATTTTTTTTTGATTTGAGGACGAAGATTTTTTTAAATTTTCCGTCCCCAATTCAAACCGTTCCCCTGTCTCATTTCATTGAGTGAGTTAAAATATTTAGACTTCTACCTGATAGTTTTTCATATCTTATTTTTTTATCCTTAATTTTCTCATCTAACGCTGGTAAAATTCCAAAATTAGCATTCATAGGCTGAAAGTGTTTATTCTCTGTTGATATATACTTAGCCAATGCGCCAATCATTGTTTTTTCATCAAAGACCGCTTTATTAGTTTGTTCACTTATTTTATCATACCTTAAACATGCATTGATACCTGCAACTAATCCTGAGGAAATAGATTCAACATAACCTTCCACTCCTGTAATTTGTCCTGCAAAAAAGATATTTTTATTATCTTTAAAATTATACGTATCATCTAACAACTCTGGCGAATTAATAAAAGTATTTCTGTGCATAACACCATATTTTACAAAACCCGCATTTTGTAATCCAGGAATCATACTAAAAACCCTTTTTTGTTCGCCAAATTTTAAATTTGTTTGAAAGCCCACAATATTATAAATACTTCCTTCGCTATTGTCCTGCCTTAATTGTACTACAGCATAAGGTCTATGCCCTGTTCTAGGGTCTGTAAAACCTACTGGCTTAAGAGGTCCAAATCTCAAGGTATCCATTCCTCTTTTTGCCATAATTTCTATTGGCATACATCCTTCAAAAATTTCTTTTTTTTCAAATTTATGTAATTCAACAACTTCTGCATTAACTAACTCATTAACAAAACTGTCATATTCATCTTTATTCATTGGTAGATTAATATAATCGGCATCTTTTAGTCCTTCAATTCTTTTTTTCCATTCTTCAATATCTTCTTCTTTTCCTCTTTCTTGATCATACCTATCCCCCCAAAAAGCTATATTCATATCTATCGAATCTTTCTCTACAATTGGAGCTGCAGCATCAAAGAAATGCAAACCTTCATCTCCTGTTAGTTCTATAATTTCCTTAGTAAGAGCGTCAGAAGTTAGAGGACCTGTTGCAATTATTACAATACCTCTACTTGCCAAATCTCGAATATGTAAATTTTCATCACCAATTTCTGCATTTATAATTTCTATTTTTTTATTCTTCTTTAATACATCTGTAACCTTTTGTGAAAACTTTTCTCTATCAACTGCTAACGCTTGTCCAGCTGGAACTGAAGTTTCATCCGCAATATGTATTAATAAAGAATCTAAAAGGCGTAATTCCTCCTTTAATAATCCACATGCGTTTGTTATCAAGTTCGATTTAAAAGAATTACTACACACTATTTCTGCTAGATTTTTATTTGTATGGGCTGGAGAAAATTTTTTAGGTTTCATTTCGTATAACTTTACTTTAATGCCCCTTTTAGCAATTTGATATGCAGCTTCAGAACCTGCTAATCCGCCACCAATAACTGTAATAAAATCATTCATACAATATTCCATTCCTTATATATTTTATTTAGGTTTTAAAATGGATTACCTATAAACCTATACGAGCTACAACTTTTGTAACTCTAGCTTTTTTACCATACATTTTAGCACATACTTCTATTTTACGCAACAATATTGGGGACGGAGATTTTTTAAAAAAACTCCGCCCTCAATTCAAAAAAAAATCTCCGTCCCCAATCTTAAGAAAGTAGGCGAGCCTATTACTAGGTTCGCCCCTTATCAAACCGTGCGTGCC
>CAMPBM010000126.1 GCA_946637865.1 uncultured Lachnospiraceae bacterium
TGTTTAACTTGGCTAATTTAGAAGAATTAGAAAAATATAGAAAAATACATATGATAGGTATTGGTGGCGTTAGCATGAGTGGAATAGCTGAAATTCTTAAGCATTGGGGATTTTCAGTAACCGGCTCAGACGTCACTGAATCAGAATACACAGATAATTTAGTCGCACATGGAATTCCCGTAACAATTGGACATGACACCAAAATGGTTGCAAAAGCAGATTTAGTAGTATATACAGCAGCAATAAGTCAAGAAGATCCAGAGCTAAAAAAAGCAAGAACCGCAGGCATTCCTACAATTGAAAGAGCTGATTTTTTAGGAATTATTACAAAAGTTTTTAACGATACTATTTGCGTATCAGGTACACATGGAAAAACAACAACAACCTCCATGATTTCTAGCTGTTTTCTTGAAGGGAAGTTAGATCCAACAATTCAGGTTGGTGCTTTTTTCAATCAAATAGATGGAAACTATAGGCTAGGAAATAGCGAATATTTTATTTTAGAGGCCTGTGAATACGTAGAGAGTTTCTTGAAATTCTATCCAAAAACAGAAATAATCTTAAACATTGACAATGACCATTTAGATTATTTCAAGGATATTGAACATATAATTTTAGCATTTAAAAAATATGTTAAGCTTCTACCTGGAAATGGTTTATTAGTTATAAATAGTGATGACCCTAACTGTCAGTCATTATCTAAATGCACAGATGCAAAAACAATCACCTTTGGTATTAAGAATATAAATGCTAATTTTGTTGCACGTAATATTACATTTAATAAAAACGGATTTCCTACTTTTGATGTTTACTACAACAACGCATTTTATAAGACAATTTCACTTCAAGTTACAGGAATGCACAACGTTCTAAATGCACTTGCCTGTATAGGAGTTTGTCATATGTATGGTCTAAACAAGGAGCAAATTAAAAACGGATTACTAAAATTTACTGGTGCTCACAGAAGATTTGAATATGTCGGAGAATTCGGAGATCATGTTAGTGTATATGATGATTATGGACACCACCCTACTGAAATAATGGCTACAGCTAATGCCATGAAACAAAAAACATTTAATAAATCTTGGGTAATTTTCCAACCACATACTTACAGTAGAACTAAATTCTTATTAAAGGATTTTGCAAATGTTTTAACTTTATTCGACAATATAATAATAACAGATATATATGCAGCCAGAGAACAGAACACCTATGACATTAGTTCAAAAGATTTAGTTGCCGAGCTAAAAAAACTTGGAAGGAAAGCTGTTTATATAAAGGATTTTGAAGAAATTGCAGATTTTGTTAAAGAAAACGCAAATAGTAACGATTTGGTTTTAACTTTAGGTGCAGGTACCGTTAGTAATATAAAAGACTTATTGGTTGAAAAAAATTAAACAAATAAGACAAGTGGACGTAGAAAGTGTCTGAGGCAAGATGAAATCATCTTGCCTCAGACACTTTCTACGTCCCCCTGTCTCACGTCCTACGTCCACTTGTCTCACCTAT
Source organism: uncultured Lachnospiraceae bacterium (assembly GCA_946637865.1). GTDB lineage: Bacteria > Bacillota > Clostridia > TANB77 > CAG-508 > CAG-492. The sequence goes on from CAMPBM010000126.1 coordinate 1,510, forward strand.
AAAATATCTTCCTCCGGCAATTCTGGATACTGAAACTCAAATCCATTTTTAGTTATCTGACCAATTGTAGTATGATCTTTATTCATAGTACCACCACCCTTTAGAAAATACTTATACCTAATACTTTCATCAACTCTTCCACTTCCAATTATTATTGGATCATCCCAGGTAGTATCTATTGCATACCAATTATTATTTATGTATACATAATTCCAAGCATGGCGCTCGCTATTGCCATCATCATCCTTTGCAATACCCGACACCAATACACAAGGTATTTCAAGCTCATCTAGTAAATATTTGAAAGTTCTAGCATATCCCTCGCAAACCACGCTCTTATTTACCAAACAGCCATAAATATTAGAAATATTATTACTATTTGTAGTATCATATTTTACATTATTTACAATCCAATCATGAATATATTTAATTTTATCATAATTATTTCCACTTGCACCCTGCAATACCTCTTTCTTGATTTCTTCAACTTTAGCTATAGCACTATCTACCTCATCCTTACTTTGAAAAGCACTTGTAAAGTAATTTGCGTTTTCACCTTTACTAATGAAAAAATTGTAATTTGTATTTGGTCCCTTTGTAATCATTTTAGTAACCAAACATACTTTACTACTATCTATATAATAATACTCTGATTTATCTGTAATAAAAGCATCCCAAGCATTTTGAAATTCCTTTGCAATATACTCTTTACTGTTCTGTTTAGCATCCTCATTTAAGCTTGGAGGTAATTCTATATTATCTTCGCCATTTTTTAACTTCTCTATATTATTCTCTATTGTCAAGTATATTTTTTTACCAGTATTACTTAACTGTTGATAATAATAATACCTTTGAGCTCCTTCTAAATCCTCTTTCTCTGGAAACACTAAATTATCTTCTCTTACTTTCTTTTCACCAAATGTCTCCTGTATATTCTCTGTAGCTAATTGAATTTTTTGAACTACCTTACTCATAGTTTCTTTCATTATCGATGGATTTGTACTATTCAATACCACTATAGTTATTACCGTTGCTAACAGTAACACTATAAGTACTTCCAAAAAATGTAAAAATCCTTTATTATCATTTTCCTTAAACCTACTCATATCTATCTATCATCTCCAATCCATAATAATATTCTACCATGTTTATTCAAAAGTGTCTATACGTTTTTGATACCTTTTTGAAACATTTGTTACTGTTGTTACAATTCAGGTGCCCATAATGTTGATGAAATATATTAATACGA